>CAWUUU010000191.1:0-16701 GCA_963924995.1 uncultured Opitutales bacterium | reverse complement strand
TCTTTGGATTCGTGAACCTATTCTTTCAACAGACCAACAATATTTATTAGAATGGTTTTGGATCCCATTTTTATTTTATTCTGTTTGTAATGCGTTCAGACTTGCTCGATTTAATGTTATGCATTCAGGGGAATCTCTTGAAAAAGAGAGAAAAAGCTACTTTACAGGTGTTCCAGCACCTGCTGCGGCAGGTCTTGTATTGATGCCTCTTGGTTTAGATTTTATTTTCAACCGATTCAACGTTGATTTCGCTATTTCCACTTATCCTGTCTGGATTATTTGTTGGGTCTTTTTAATTTCTTCTTTGATGATATCAAGGTTACCAACTTTTTCCTTTAGAAATGTAAGATTTAATGTAGCTTCGAACAAAGCACTTTTAGTACTTCTTACTGTATGCTTAGGAGTATCCATTTTCATGAAAGAAACATGGATTTTTTTGTTTTCCCTAGGAATTCTTTATTTTTTTAGTATTCCGATAGCTAGCTATACCGCTAGAAAAGATAAAGATAGAAGTTATTAGGCATTTATTTTTTTTAAATGATTGAATGCTGATTTATGTGACTTGTTTAAATCGAGAACGATCTCGAAATGCATGGTAGCTTTAACAATGTTACCAGATTCTAATTCTAGTTTTCCAAGTTCGAAATGTGATTCAAAATGATCCCACTTGTTATTACAGGCATTTGAGAATTTGACTTGCGCTTCTTCCACGCGGTTTTCTTGTACTAAGTGTAAACCAAGTTCAAAGTAAGGTTCGAAGTAAGAAGGGTTTAGCAATATCGCTTTTGTTAATACTTCTTCAACCTGTTGTGTACATTGTAAAATTTTATTGAGTTGGTAAATTTTAATAATAATTTTGGAATGCAACTCTTTTACTTTAAAAGCAGCTTTCAAATATTTTCGAGCAAGGTAGAAGTTAGTAGAGTCTGAGTAACTTTTAGACTTTTCATATTCATAATTTTGTTCTTCATTCACGATTTGCAAAGCTTTTTTAAGCAGTTCAAGTGATCCATTATAATCTTTTTTGTTAATCCAGATTTCGGAAATATAAAAAAGGCAGCTACTCTTCTTAACATTTAATTTTAATGCTTCATGAAAATAATCCTCTGCTTGCTTTTGATTAGTGTCTTTTAAGGTTAGTAATCCAAGTTGATATGCTGCCTTTCCTTTTGTTTCCTCAAATTGATAAGCTTTAAAAAATTGTGTTTTTGCAATTTTTTTATTATTTTGATTTAAATTTAAATTCCCAAGAAAATACCATGGATTTCCTAAATTCGGATTAATTTCTATTGCTAATTTAAAAAGCTTCTCTGCTTCTATGTAATTTGGTTTACAATTGGTATTTTGATCATCGACCTCGCTTTCACCTTGGATGTGAAGCGAAGCAAGTTCGATTATTGGTGAAACATCATTTGGTAATAAATCAACTGCTATTTCTAGCAGAAGTTTTTTTCTGAGTAGCTCGCTTGAATTATGCAACAACTTCGCAAGTTCAAAAAAGGCTTTACCGTCTAAGGGACTCAAGTCGGTGAGTTTTTCAAGATAGGGAATTGCAAGGTGTTGTTGGTTACTTGCCAATAGGATTTCATAAGCTAACCAATATGATTTTGATTCATTTGCTTGCAAATTAATGGATTTCTTAATGCAAGATAAAGCTTCTTCGTAACAAAGAATTTTAAAAGATATTTTTGCTTGCTGGTAATATAGCGCAGCACTCTCTGTGGATTGCTTTACGGCAGTTTTTAGAATTATTTGTGCTTCATCATAGTTCTTAGATTCGATTAGAATATCACAAAGTGATACAATTGAAGGTAAGTGTTCATGATCATTTCTTAACGCAATTCTTAGGTGTTTAATTGCCTTTTTTTGAATGCTATCCAAATTATTTAACAATTTTATTTGGCTTTTTTGCCTAGTGAACTATTCCTAGGGCGAGGTTTTTTTTCTCCCAATAATAATTCTTTTTCAATCACTTTACTTGCTTCCTTATTCATTAATAAGACAGCTAGACTGTAATGAGCTTTTGAAAAATTAGGATCTAATTTAATGGCCTGTTCGAAATTATTTAGTGCACTGAGGTATGAGTTCTTGCTATAGAGAAGAAGACCTAACCTATAGTAGGCTTTTGCGAATTTAGGATTTATTTTTATGGCTCTATTAAAATGCTTTTCTGCTTCATCAATCTTTGGCTCTTTCAATAAAGTACCATCATTAGTAAGTCTTTCTCCTGACGTTAGAAGTTTCGCAAACCAGTAATGACAGTCTGCCATATTAGGATTTATTTCTAGTGCTGTTTCATAGTTTCTAACCGCCTGATCATGCTCAGATGGACTTTTTGAAATTCTAGCTAGATTAAAATACGCATCCACGTAGTTTTGCTCAACATCAGTTGCTCTCTGGAAGTGTATCTTAGCTTCATTAAAGTCACCATTTTTCTCTGAATGGTGAGCTAATTCATAGTATGCAATTGCATACTCAGGGTTTATTTCAAGTGCTTTAAAAAAGTGTTTCTTGGCAAGGCTTGGGTCATCATCATTTCTCAAAAGTAATGCTAGGTGGAAATGAGCTTCTGAATGATGGGGATCAATTAATATAGCGTTTTTAAGATGTTCTTCTGCTTTTTTAAATTCCTTATTATTACTTAGAATTACCCCTAGTCGAAAGTGTGAAAGTGCATTTTCTTGGTGGAACTTTAATGACAGAGTATAGTGTGACTTGGCTTTCTCAATTTCATTTGATTCCTCATAAACATATGCAATTAGGTAATGAGCTTTTGAATAGCCGTTATTAATTTCTAGAGCTTTTAATAAATGATCTTTTGCTAGATCGTAGTTTTTTTCAATGCAGAGAATTTTCGCTAAGTTATAGTGTGCTTTTTCGTTTTTTTTATTAAGTTTAAGCACAATATCAAAATGAGATTTTGCTCCTGCTATATTTGTTCTGTCCACTAATGTTCCTTCTTTGTTTGTAGCTACTCCGCCAGCAAGTAATTTCCCCATAGAGTAGTGGGCATCTATATATTTTTCATCAATATCTATCGCGGTTTCATAGTTTTTTCTTGCATCTTCATAGTCATCAGCATTGATCAAAAGAGTTGCTTTAAAATAATAGGCAGGAGCAAAATTTTGATTAATTTCTGTAACCTTATCAAAGTTATTTTTTGCTTCTTCCGTATCATTAATCTTTATTAACAAGAGTGCATAATTAAAATAAGCATGCGCATAATTTGGGTTTATCTCTAAGGAGTTTAAAAAGTGATTTCTTGCTTCTTCAAGATCGTCATCGATAGTCAGTGCTATGGCTAACTCGCATTGTGCCTCCGCGTAATCGTTATTTATGCTAACTGCTTTTCTTAGAGTTTTAATGGATTCTTTAATGTCACCATCCTCCTTCAATAGCATTCCTAATTCAAAATATGCTTCAGCGAAGTCTGGGTTTAAAACTATAGCTCTTTCTAAGTGAGTTTTCGCATTCATAATGATGATACTACTTTCACTATTTACTTGTCATGACCCAGACTCCACCCCAATCCCCTTTCGGAGGATTTTTCTTCATATGATCACAACGGTCTATATATAATTGAGCTGCTTTATCGTTCGGATTTATCTTTTGTACATTTTTAAAAAGTTTTATGGCCTGATCCCACTTTCCATCATTCCATGACCGATATCCATCATTAAAAACACCAAGTCCATCAACAAGATTAGGGTACGACTTATCATCATGAAAATCAAGCACCTCGTATACGCCAACGGGTTCAGTTTTTCCTTTTACAATTACATAATCAACCTGTCTCGTTCGATAAGTAGCTTTAACGGCCCTATGGGTGAATTCACTAATTAGGATGTGAGCACCATATTGCTTACAGGCACTTTCAATTCGGGCTGCAAGATTAACTCCGTCTCCGATTACAGTATAGTCCATTCTTTTTGGTGATCCTATATTACCTGAAACGATAGAGTCGGTATTGATTCCCATCCCGTGATCAATTGGCATTTTGCCTTCGGTTGCCCTTTTCTCATTAAAAACATTTAAATCTGTCATCATACGAATTGCAGCTCTGACTGCTCTGTCGGGGTCATCATCATGTGGGATAGGAGTACCAAATATGCACATCATTGCATCCCCAATGAATTTATCTAACATACCGCCTTCGTCTGTAATGCAATCAACCATTATAGTAAAGTAATCATTAAGTAGCTTAACCGTTCCTTGTGCACCAAGCTCTTCTGTAATCGTGGTAAAACTACGAACATCGGAAAATAATACTGTTCCAACGCTTTGTTTGCCTCCCATTATGTCATCTCCATCCCCAGCAGACATGAGTTGATCGGCTAATTCAGGATCCATATATCTGGACATGGTGGACTTCATTCGTTTTTCAGAGCTGATGTCTTCGATCATTAGCATAGTTCCCAGATTTTCATCTTTTTGACCCAATAATGGCATTAACGAAATATTAACAGATAACTTTTCTCCTTCTATTTTTAATTCTGCATCCAAAAAGTCTTCCTCTTCTTCAACTAATTCTAATTTTTGTAATAACCAATTATTATCTTCGTCAAAAAATTCTTTAATTGGTTGCTCCAATATTTCGGATAAAATTGGGATTTTGAGAATCCGTAATCCAGCACTATTGCAAGTTTTAATTATTCCATGTTCATCTAAAGTTAATACCGCATCGTGCATACTCGAAAGAATACTTTCTGAATAGTTTTTTTGATTCTGAACATCATCGAAAAGTTTTGCATTCTCAATTCCCATGGAGATTTGAGAGGTGAACGCAGCAAGTCGTTTTTCATCTTCTGAGTTAAACGAACCACCTCTTTTGTTCAAGACCTGGCTTGCCCCAATAGTTTTTCCTTCTTTGTTAAGGACGGGCATGCAAAGAATTGATCTTGTGAAAAACCCCGTCTGTTTATCAAAGCTAGGATTGAATCGCAGGTCGGCATATGCATGCGGTATATTAACTGGTTTGGCAGTAGTAAAAACAGTTCCGGCAATACCTAAATGATTTGGAAATTTAATGACGGACTTTTCATCAAGGCCTTCCCCCACCTCAGTATATAATTCATTTGTTTTCTCATCATTAATGAAAAGAGTGGCCCTTTCACAATCGAGCATTGTTGAAATAGTTGTGATGATTTTTTGGAGTAGGGGAGTGAGTTCTAATTCCGAGGAAACCTGTGATACAACATCAAGAAATTCTAGTTCCTGTTTTCTTGCTGCTTCAATTTGTTCAATAATTATATTTCCTTGAATCGCAATGGCAGCTTGCTCAGTCATAGCCTCAAGAAGATCTAGGTCATCTTGTTCAAATTCCCCGTCAATTTTATTTAGAATTTGAGAGACGCCAATTTCTTCTCCTGAAACAGTTCTGAGAGGAGCACACAAGATACTCTTTGTCCTGAACCCCGTTCTTACATCTACTGCTTTATTAAATCGATCATCTTTATAAGCATCGTGAATGATCGCACCTTTGTTTTTTGTAAAAACCCAACCAGCAACTCCTTTTGTATTTAAAATCCTAATTTCTCTTCGAAAACTCCCTTGGGCAATTCTCGAGTATAACTCACCAGTAGCTGGGTCATTCAAAAAAATTGTACCCCTTTCTGCACCGATTGTAGTGGTAGTAATTTTCACAAGAGTCTCAAGTGCTTCGTCAAGGCTTTTAGTCTTTGCAAGGTCTGTTGTAACCTGCAGGAGCATGTCAGAAAATCTAGCCGTCCTTTTTGACTGTGGATGAGATTTTTGGTCTATTTTTTGATATTTATCTTGCATTTGTATCCTCTAATTCTTCTCGTAGTTCTATAATAGTTGCCTGCAGATCCTTAAACTCCATTGTCTTAATTTGATTTTCTTTCTGCAAATGCTCTTCATGTAAATTCTTTTTTAAATCTATCTCATCTCTCAGAGCATTCACCATACTTTTGAAATGACTAATTTCTCTTTGTTGAATTGAAACAGCTTTTTGAATAGCATCCTCTTTGGATATTTCAAGTTTTTCTATCTCGTTTCTAAGTGATGAGACATTTTCTTTTAATTGTCTAATTTCACTTGCTGCTAATGCAATACTGCGTTGGGTTGTATCTTCTCTTTTTAATCTTAATTCATCAATTTGTGACCGGAGGGAAAGAACCGATAGTTTTAAAAGTTCATTTTCTTTGTTTATAGAAAAAACTGCGTTCTGTATAGACTCTTCTTTTTCAATGTTCTTGAGGTCTAACTCCTCTCGTAATTGTGAGATATTTCTTTTTAAAAGTTTTATTTCTCCTTCTTTTGACGAAACAGCTTTTTGAATAACGTCTTGCTTTTCAAAAGTCAGTCTGTCCATTTTCTCTCTACCAAGGGTTATGCTTTGTTTTAATGTTTTTAATTCGATAGCGTATGAAGCTTCGACTTTCTGCGTAATTTCTTGTTCTTGTTGCTGAGTATTTTCAAGTTCGAGTCTTAGGTTCTTTATTGTTTCGCGAAGAGAAAATATCTCAGATTCAGACTTTGCCAAATTGCTTTGTATCTTGTCTTCCGTGCGAGATTTAGAAACCTCTAGTTGGTCACGGAGATTTTGTAAGGAGTTTTTTAATTGATTGATTTCATTGAGGGAACTTGAGAATGCAATCTGAACATTCTCTTCCTCTTTAATTTGAGCTTTATCTAATTCATCTCGTAGAGAAGAACTAAGTTCCTTAAGGGAACGAATTTCGTTTTCTTTTCCTGCTATAACTCTTTGAATTTCTGCTGCTTTATCTAATTGGGCTTTCTCAAGTTGATTCCTTGTTGAAACAAGCGAAATTTTTAATTGATTAATTTCCTTGTTCGATAACGAAATTGCTTGTTGTACAGATTGTTCTTTTTCAATCAGACTTTTCTCTAATTCTTCTCTTAATTCAGTAACGGTAGTCTGTAGCGACCGCGTTAAAGTATTAGCGTTAGCAACAGCTTTCTGAACGTTATCCACTTCTCGAGCTTTTGCGTTCTCTAAAGTACTTCGAATCATTGATAAAGAATTCTTCAATTGTTGAATTTCAATTTGTGCACTTGACACAGCAAGTTGAACCGACTCGTCTTTTTCAATTATTACTCTTTCTAATTCTTCCCTAATATCTGAAATTGTTCTTTTTAAAGAATTAATTTCAGTTTGTGAAAACGCCAATGTTTTTTGAATACGGTCGTCTTCTCTTGCTTTCGCTAGTTCTAAGTTATCTCTAGTTAACGCTAGAGATGCCTTAAGTTGTCGCATTTCATCTTGTCCCTCAGATACAGCACTTTGAACACTAGTGGCTTCCTTTGCGGCCGCATTATCAAGTTCGTCACGAAGGGTTTGGATGATTGATTTTAGAGATTTAATCTCTCTAGTACTCGAACTATTTATCTTTTGAAATTTATCCTGCTGATCATTCTGGTTTTTTTCAAGTCTTTCTCTTGCGAGTAGTAGACTAGCTTTTAATGACGCGAGTTCAGAAAGATTCGCAGATTTAATTTTTTGGATTGCATCAAGTTTGCGATGATCTGCTTTCTCAATTTCTAAGCGCAATGAATTAATCGTCTTTTTGAAATCTTTAATTTCATTAAAAGAAGAAGCCCGCACTTTTTGAATTTTATCTTCATTTTCGGACTGAATTCTGTCGATTTTTTCTCTTAAAGTTTCTGAAGACTGGCGTAATTGATTGATTTCCTGTTGTGAACTGCGTCTGATACTTTGTTCGATATCTTGTTTCTCAGCCTCAGATTTATCTAGTGAAAGCCTAATTTCATATAAACTTTTCTTTAATTCTAGGTTTATTTGATTTTCTTGACCAATTGCTTTTTGAACATTTTCTTGAGATTTTGTTCGAGTAAGTTCTATTTCTAATCTAAGTTTTTTTATTAGTTCCTGAAGTTGCTTTTCATTTTGTGAATTAGCAGATCTAATCGATTGTTTATCGTCTTCACCTCCGGCAATATTTGCTTCATTTTCCTCTCGTTGCTTTTGAATAATTTCCTTAAGAAACTGAATTTCCCTAGTGTATCCTAAAGTTTTGTTTTGAATTAATGAAAGTTGTGCATCTGATGATCTTTCCAATTCACTCCGTAGGTTGAAAATCGTCTGTTTGAGAAAACGATTTTCCTGAGAAAGCAATTCCGCCTCTTCCTGTGATAAATGAGACATAGGTCAATTAATGAAAGAAATAGAAGAAATAATTGCAAACCCTAAGATTCTTAAAATTAAATTTGCTTGCAAAGATATGAACAGAGTTTTTTGTAAGTGTTACTTTAATGGATTTTTGAATTGATGATTAAAAAACTAAATTTTGCAATACTAGGAATTGTATTCTTTGCCGTTTCATCTTGTTCGGATAACACAAATGAGAGTTTGCATGGTTCTAACTTGGTAGAGATTGTCGATTCTAATGTCAGTGAAAGTCAGTTACTCGATGTTTTAAAAATTGAAGAAACTAAACATAATGAATTGGATTTTGAAAGCCTTTTGAGCCATGGCAATCTAGTCCAAGCGATCGATGTTTCTGGTGCAATTGAGTTTACAAAGGACAAATATCTCTCCCGAATTAATGCTCCTGTGAAAGCGAGCAAAATACAAAATAAGGATTTGGAAGCCGAAACAGCCTTTAAGAATTTAGAGGTCAATTCATTAGAACATAAGAAATCCATTGAGAACTTGAGAACAATAAATCAATTAAAAGACCAAACTATAGCTTCACTTTCTTTGTTAAATGATGAGTTGATCACCGAGATTAAAAGAATCAAGGGCGATAGTTACCGTGAAAATATATCTATAAATGCTACTGGTAATTCCATCAATAACCTTGATTCATTAAAATTTGAGGTCAAAAAACTTAAAAATAATTTAACACTTAAATCGGAGGAATTGAAAAGCCTTAGGTTTAGAAATGACTCCTTGGAGGGCAGAATTAGCGACTTGGAATTATCACCAAATGTAAATAGCATCGATTTATTGCCAAGACTTAATTCGGTTATTGAGACTGACCGACAAGCACGACAATTTCACAGTCAAAATAGGGTTGGTTTGTGTAATTTACAATTTGAGGCTGTTGTCACCGCCCTTAATGGTAAAAGCAAAGAAGCCTTCTACACAGAATTTTTTATTTTGCCGACTGAATTGGAAAATATAATGAGGAAAGGTGGAATTGTGTTAACAGATTATTCTGGAATTGATACCTATGCTGAATTGTGGGCTAGGTCGCGTAAAAACTCTTTCCTTTTTCCAGATGTTCACAAAAAATTTAGATCTTTATTACTAGACTTAGAAGATAGAGGAGAGGGTAAAAGAGTGCGTACCGATGTAGACGGTTCTGCTTCTGTTATTGGTCTGCCGAAGGGCAAGTATTATGTTATAGGCACTGCATCTTTGGGGAAAGTTGGCGTCACTTGGAGCGTTCCAGTCTCTTTAAATGCAGGTAACAATAAAATTTCCCTTACTTTAGCAAATTGTTCCTGGAGTTTGTAAGTCGGCGCAACTTTTGGTTTGCCAATTAGCTAATTAACCTATCTGATTGAAAAGATCAGGTTTATTATTTCTTAACATCCCCCTAGACATTATGGCACCAGAACAATCATCTGACCAAAGTAAGTTGCAACTAAGTCTGCAGCAAAAAGTAAGCATTCTTTTATCTTTTGCCAAAGATAAAATCATTGAGCAAATCCAATGTGTTTGGTTCATCATTATGTATTTGATCGTATTTCAAATATTGGTCCTAGGTTTACCAATCGTTTACTCACTAATGATTGCTGTAGGTATTTTAATAGTAATTGTGGGATTGGCATTCTTTATGGAAGGGTTAAGGTTAGGCTTAATGCCACTTGGTGAGACACTTGGCTCAACTTTGCCTAGGAAAAAAATTCTTGGTATACCATGTCTGCCCGCTAGTTTAGCTTTTGGCTTTGTGTTAGGAGCATTTGCAACTTTTGCAGAACCTGCTATCGGCGTTTTAAGAGCAGCGGGTTCAGGTGTTGATCCAACAGCGGCTCCCTTGCTTTGGACTATCCTTAACACCGGAGCTGCAATGCTAGTTAATTGTGTTGGTGTGGGAGTGGGTATTGCAGTCTTACTTGGTGTTTTACGTTTTTACAAGGGTTGGTCTTTAAAGCCTTTTATTTACGTAGGAGTGATCGTTCTGTCGTGCATAACTTTGTATATGCAATTTTCCGATGACAGGTTGAAGCATGTCCTTGGCCTTGCATGGGATTGTGGAGCTGTTACCACAGGTCCAGTAACCGTTCCGCTCGTTCTTGCTTTAGGAATCGGAGTATGTCGTATTGTTTCTACTGGGGGATCAAGCAATACAGGTTTTGGAGTGGTTACACTCGCCTCACTCTTTCCGATCTTGGCCGTAATGTGCTATGCCCTGTTTTTATTTAATGGCGACAATTACTACATGGCAAAGCACTCAAAAGCTGAATGGCATGTAAATGCGGGCGAATATGGTAAAAATTATCCCAAAGATTTGCAGCAGTATGGTGATATAGTTGCAGCAGAAAGACTTGCTGCCTCAGGTGCGATTGATGAGACTGAATTATTTTGGTCACTCTCAAAAGCGGAAAGGGAGTCAGTTGATAAATATCTCCAGGATAACCATAAATTGCCAGAGGGTTATGAGATCAAAACAAGAATCACAGAAGGAAAGATTGTTCCTTCGTCATTATCCGATAATGAGATTGATTCTCGTGAAAATGTTGAAGTGCAAGGTGCTAAAACTTATGTCGTACGAAAAGGTTTTAAGGCACCAGATGGCGTGTGGGACGAGGACGCTGATATTGCAACAGCTTTCAGTAATAAATTCAACTTTTTCCCTAACACCTTCAAACCAGAAGAAGACAAAAACGGGAACGGTACTTTAGATAAAGATGAAGATTTTTATAGTATTAAATCAGACGGTACTCTTGATTATTCTAAAGGAAACGGAAAACTTGATGGACCTGAACAAGACCGAGGAGCTCTTGAAGGAGCACTGTGGGCTATTGTACCACTTTGTTCCATTTTACTTCTTGTTTTAATCGGCGGCTTGAGACAAAAGCCCAAATACATTGATGAACTTTTCATTGGTATTGCCTGTGCTGTAATTGGTATGTGCTTATTTAATTTAGGGATAGCTCTTGGCTTAACGCCTTTAGGCGAACAATTAGGTGGGAATGTAGTTTCAAGCTTCACTTCCATTCAACCTTGGCAAAGCGAAGGATTTGTAGACCCTCTCTTTAAATCCACCACCGCAGGTAAATGCTTAGCGATTTTATTTGGTTTTATTCTTGGTTATGGAGCTACACTTGCTGAACCCGCACTCAATGCATTAGGTTCTACAGTTGAAAAAATTACTGTCGGGGCTTTCAAAAAAAATCTGCTGATGCAGGCTGTTGCGACTGGGGTTGCTCTTGGTATCGCTACAGGCGTAGCTAAAATTGCCTTTAATTTGGAACTTTGGTATTTATTAATACCGCCTTACGCATTACTTCTTATTCTCACTTATTTCTCTAATGAAGATTTTGTTAATTTCGGCTGGGATAGTGCAGGAGTTACTACTGGACCAATTACCGTCCCACTTGTTCTTGCTATGGGCTTAGGTATTGGTGCTAAGACCGGTGCCATTGATGGCTTTGGAGTGCTTTCATTAGCTTCAGTTGGACCAATCATTACGGTGTTAACAGTTGGCCTTCTAGTTAAGAAAAAGCCGAGTGCAACAGAACAATTGGATAACTCAATGGAGGCAGCATAATATGAGCGAACTTACAATCAGTAACAGTGTGTCTTTATTGACCTTAATTCTACCTAAGGAATCTGTTGAACTAGTTTCAAAAGCAATTTCTAACAAAGGGGCAAAAGGGATAGTTCAAATAAGTGCTCGTGGTTCAGTTTTAAATGAGGGAGGATTTTTACAAAAAATGTTTCCGCCGCCAGCACCTGAACAACAATTACTTCAGGCTCTTGTTCCGAACTCTAAAATTGAAGAAATATCAGACATAGCAATCGAGGTTGGGAATTTAGATAAAGTTGGCAGTGGTGCAGTATTTACAATTTCTTGCAATGATGCTCATTTTTCGAAAGGTTTTCCAACAAACATTGTTAGCTCCGATAAGGAAAGTGACACCGTCATGTCAGGCAATCTTGAAGCTATCTGCTGTATTTGTGAGATCGGTGTTGCTGACGATATTGCGAAAGCAGCATTACAAAATGGTGCTCCTGGGCCGACTGTAACTTTTGGTGAAGGCGGAGGAATTAGAGACAAGATTCCTATTTTAAGGATCACTAAAGGACCAGAAAAAGAATTTGTTTGGTGTGTAGTGGAAAAGACTGACTCTGATGCTATTTTTGCAGACATGGCAAGAGCTGGTAGAATTACTGAACCTGGAAGAGGATTCATGTACTCGATACCCGTAAGTTCAGGTTTAATTAATGTTTCAAGTACAGTATCTTCCTCGGCTCATGGAGCTAATATGGAACAAATAGTTGCCGCACTAGATGATATAAAAGGTTCAAAAGATTGGAGACAATCAATTGATTCATCCAAAAGTAAATCCCTAAAAACAACTTACCTAGAAAATTTGGTTGGTATTTATTGTATCGTGCCTCGGGATAATTATTCTGAGGTTTATGACGCTGTCTTAGCTTCTGGTGCCCCTGGTGTTAGCACGAACTTTGGAGTAATGATTGATTCTGTGAGCGATCAACAACAAAACGAAGAATGGGCATTAGTGTATACTTCAGTTGGACCAAATAGTGTTGATGATCTAAGAAGTAATGTCGAAGAAAAGATTTTATCACTTGGAATTGACAGGTTTGCTTTTTACACACTTCCCATACCTCGTGCACTAACTTACCTAGGAGGGTAACAATTTTTAATTTTAGAACGGCTCAAACTATCTATCCTATTTGAAACCTAGATAGACACCATTCATTCATTATTATATTATCGTATCTGAAAGTATACTTTCCTTTCCTAAATATTTTTTCGTAGTAGCATTTAATATTTTCACTTTCGCTAGAAAGAATACCAGAGAGTATTAAATAGGCTTTTTTATTCAGTAATTTAATTAATTGTTCTGCATTATTTTGCAAAATATCCGCCTGTATATTAGCAATAATAAAGTTGTATTTCTTACCAGTATTAAGGCTATTTAAATCACTGGTATCAAAGTTAATATTTCCAGTTTTATTGAGTTGGGCATTTTCTCGTGAAACTTTTATTGCTAACGGATCGTTGTCAATGGCATCGATTTCTTGAAATCCTAATATACTTGCAGTTATTGCTAAAATTCCCGAACCGCATCCAACATCTAGAAAACATTTTTTGAATTGATCTGGAACTTTTTGATCAAGATCTACAATTGATTCTAAACATAATTTCGTAGTTTCGTGATTTCCGGTACCGAATGCCATTCCGGGGTCAAGGTATAACATAGAGTGACCTTCAGGCACCGAATAAGTATCTTTGCACCAAATTGGTATCCAATGGAAATTACTTTTACTCCACGGATGAAAATGCTTTTTATAAGCATTTCTCCAGTTTTCATTATCGACATTCTCGAATAATAAAGAGGGTACATGTTTAATGTTTAAGGTTTGTACTATTTTCGAAAAATCTTCTTTCGCCTCATTGTAATCTTTAAAATAACCTTCTAATTTAGTGCAATTTTTAGAATGATTGAAATAAAGTATCCAATTATGTGGAGCGGTCTCATATAGAATTTCTTCTAATTGATCTAATAAATGTTCTTCAATCTCTAAATAGGCTTTAATCATTCAGCAAACGGTATAACGCCATCAGCTATGTCGCGTATTACCCACGGTAAGAGCATGTGTTCTGCGGCATGGACTTTTTGTTTTACTAGTTCGAGTGTATCGCCATTCATTATTCGAACAGGTGCTTGGGCAATAATTTCGCCATCATCAATAATTTCGCTTACCCAGTGAACGGTACAACCTGTAATTTTTACTTTTTTATCGAATGCTCTTTCAATTGAATTTAATCCTTGGAAACTAGGTAACAAGCTTGGATGTAAGTTTATAATTTTGTTTTTAAATGCGGATAGAAACTTCGATTGTAGAATTCTCATAAAGCCCGCTAAAACTATTAAATCTGGTTTATATAGAAGAATTGTTTCTATCCATAATTCTTCATCATGAGGAGTAATTGTACTACTCTTACATCCTGGGTTTAAGAATTGTGCATGGATATTATAATTTCTAGCAAGTTCTAATATCATCGAATCTTCAATGTCAGACAAAATTCCAACAACTTCAGTGCTCCCTAATTGTTGATTAGCGGCAGCCTTCATTATCGCTTCTGCATTTGATCCTTTTCCTGAACCCAAGATTACAACATTCATTATAATAATTATTTACATGTGGATACTATTTTATTTATTAGGGCAGTCGTACTCATTTCAGGCAAGAAAGATACGAATTTAATTTTCGATTTTACTTTTTTGAGAGCTAGATGTTCCTCAGTTGCAATATTTGCTGGATTGTAATCTCCTGCTTTTACATAAACATCCGGTTTTAGCGAAATTATTTCTTGATCCAATCTTTTTGTATTAAAAATAATGACACCTGATACGCACTTCAGGTTACTAATAATAAAAGCACGTTCTTGTTCTTTAATAATTGGCCTGGATTCTCCTTTAAGTTCTTTAATACTTGAGTCGGAGTTTAGTGCAACCCAAAGATAGTCTCCCAGCTTACTTGCTTCAATTAACGAATGAACATGCCCACTATGTAAAAGATCAAAACACCCATTGGTCAGCACAAAAGTCTTATTGTTTATCCGTGCTTGCTCACGAAAAATTATGGCATCTTTCAAGGATACAGAGTAATTTTCAATGGGGTTTATTTCTTTCAAAATAAATTAATCAAACAATCGTTTAGCCTTCTCCAAAAATCCTTCGTCTGCCTTAAGATCTTCTTCTCCAGATGCTTTGGCAAAATCAACAAGTTTTTCCCTTTGTAATTTAGTCAATTTCTGAGGTATGTGTATTATAATTCTCGCATAAAGATCTCCTTTACGAGAAGGTGATCGTAAGTTTGGCATTCCTTTATCCTTTATCCTAAATGTCTTATTTGCTTGGGTACCATTGGGGATTTTGAGCGAAACTTTTCCGTCAAGAGTCGGGACTTGAACTACACCTCCCAATGTAGCTAATGTGAATGGAATTAAAAGATCATGAAATAGATCGTCTTCATCCCGGTCAAATTTTTCATGTTCCTTAATTCTAACATCAACATATAAATCGCCAGCTGGGCCACCCATTGAACCTGCATCACCTCTGCCTCTGGAACATAAACGATTACCATCACTTACTCCGGGTGGAATGTTAACTTTTACCTTAGTAGGGGATTTAAGTCGTCCATCCCCCCTGCAGGCATGGCAGGGGTTTTCAATAGTAACTCCATTTCCTCGACACGAAGGACAGGTTCGCCTTATACTTATAAAGCCCTGATTGGATGCTACTTGTCCAATTCCTCCACAAGTTGAACACATGGTTTTCCCTGATCCAGTAGTGGCACCAGATCCAGAACATTCATTGCATGGTGCATGATGTTGGTATTTTATTTCTTTTTCTACTCCTTTGGCAGCTTGTTCTAAAGTAATATTAACACTTACCCTTAAATCTGATCCTCTTGTGCCCTCACTTGTGTTTGTCGAAGAGTTCCCCCCAAAAAAATCTTCAAATATACTACCAAATCCACCACTACCTCCCCCGTTCCCACCAAATGCATCTCGAAAAAGATCAAAAGGGTCGACTCCTTGAGCATTCCCTTGTCCACCCCGAAATGCGTCATGACCATATTGATCATATTTACTTCTCTTATTAGGATCCTTCAAGACTTCGAAAGCAGCTGAGATTTCCTTGAATTTTTCTTCTGAAGCTGAATCTCCAGGATTTTTGTCAGGGTGAAACTTAATAGCAAGTTTTCGATATGCTTTTTTAATTTCGGTTTCGGTTGAGTTCCGATCTACACCGAGAACTTGATAATAATCTTTTTCTGACATAAATGAAATTTAATTTTCCTCTTTTGTTTTTTTAGACAAGACAACGCTTGCGGGCCTTAAAAGTTTATCACCTAGTTTATATCCATTACGAATTGTTTTAATCACAACACCATCTTCAAGCTCTTCTGATTCTTCATAGCTAATTGCGTCATGGAGTTTTGGATCAAATGTTTCATTTGTTGGTTCTATAACTGATAAGCCATATTCACTAAGAATGTTTTCTAATTGATTCGTAGCCATCGCAAAACCTTCTACATAGTTTTTTGCTTCGACATGTTTTGAAGCTTCAGAAAGCCCCATTTTAAAAGAATCAATAATTGGCAGCAAATCACTAATAAGTTGAGATCGTGTTCTTTGAACGGCGTCTTCCCTTTCTCGAATTGCTCTTTTTTTAATATTTTCTAAGTCTGCGTGTACTCGAAGGTATTTATTTTGCAGATCATCTTGTTTACCATAAGCCTCAGAGAGTTTGGTTTCTAGTCTTTCTTGTGCATTACCCTCGTCTATTCCTTTAGTAACTTCATCAGATTGATCCGTTATAACTTTTGGTTCAGTATCATTTGTACTTTTATTCTTTTTATCGTTTTCTTGGGAATCTTCCATAATTCAAAATATAATAATTAACCAATTAAAAAATCTAGATTGGGACTTGGGGTCAATTGGAATCAATTCCATCTAAGTTATCTTTATTCACAAACTG
>CAWUUU010000190.1:0-18749 GCA_963924995.1 uncultured Opitutales bacterium | reverse complement strand
CTTATAAAAAGTCTATTAAGTCAGACCTCTATGAAGTTCATGATCTTGCAATGGCTTGGTTTTCTGAACAATTTCTTTTGGAAAATGAGGAGAGTAATGTTGCAAAAGATTACTGGATTAACCAAAGAAAATTCTCCCTTGAAGATGCGGCCCAATTTGGAATTGGGTACGGCCCTGTGGATCGTTTTGCTCTTGCTAATTACCTAGAAAAAAAGGGAGTCAACGAGACGGTATTGAATAAATCGGGACTCTTTAATGAAAAAAAGCAATCTGGTCAGTTTGCGTCCAGATTCTGTGGACGCTTAATGATCCCCATTCGCGAAAAAATTGGACGGGTATGCGGTTTTACCGCCAGGCAACTTTCTGTAACCCCATCTTGGGGAGATCGAAAATCTCCCAAATATGTAAACTCTCCAGAAACTCCTATCTTTCTGAAAGGGGACCTGCTCTTCAATCTTCATCTTGCCAATAAAGAAATTAATGAGAACAAAGAGTTCATTCTTGTCGAAGGTCAACTCGATGCGATTCGATGCTGGCTTGAAGGCTTTAAAACCGTGGTGGCACCGCAAGGAACCGCATTTAAGGACTCGCAGGCTATGCTCATGCGCAAATCAAGCCCCAAGGGAGTCGTCTGCTTGCTTGATGGAGACGAAGCCGGGCAAAAGGCCGCTTTTTCCTATATCCCCATATTTTTAAGAGTGGGACTTGACGCACGGTTTACCTCCTTGCCAGAAGGAAAAGATCCTGACCAAATTCTCTTAGAGCAGGGTGCTGAGGGGTTAACCAAAATTCTGGAGCAAGGCGTTTCATCAATTGAATATGCGGTTCGTTACAAACTGAAGGGAGCAAGTAATCCACAAGCTTCTGAAATTCGAGCAGTGAGTGAATTAGTATTTTCTTCAATATCAGAAGTGGAATCATTAATCATGCGAGACACTTACCTTAAAGAATTAAGTCGCCATTTGAAAGTCTCCTTTCAAACCATGAATAAAGAATTTATTCAATTCAATCGTTTAAAAAGGCCAAAATATAAGGGAAATAATACCGAATCCACTCAAATATCTCCAAAAAACTCTTCTCCGCGTTTGACAACTGCCGAAGATGATTTATTATTCTGCCTTTTGCATGATAACAGAGTTGCGAGCCCCCTTGCCCAAATTTTTGATCCTACTTGGCTCAACCTCGACATTCCAGCGGGGCGAATTTTGGCTAAAATCATGGCAGAAACCAAAGCGGATGGCCCAATCGAACTCAATCGGATGGAGGAATTCTTGGAAGACGATTCGGAAAGAACTGTTTTTCAGCAGAACTTTTTTCAAGAAGTTTCTGCTTTTGACGAAAATTCCTTTCTTCAGCACGCGAACGAATGCCTTCTTGCACTTTTCATCCGATCAATTAAACAGAAAGAAAAGAAAATCCTGCAAGACCTTGATAAACCCCTCGATGGAGTTACTTCTATAACTAGCCTCCGTAGTGAACTTCTAGTACTCCGAAAAAACCGAAAACATCCCCCAAAATTAATTTTCTCTGACCAGCACACCCGTTACTCACATGCCTAGACCCAAAAGTACCAAATCCACTACCCAAACTTCTGCCAAAAAAGCAGTCAGTACTAAAGTTGCGAAAGAAAGCACTAAGACGCCCGCTAAGAAATCTGTTGCGGAGAAAACTAGAAAAGTGCGTACTCCAAAAATCAAAGAACCGTCTGAGGATACGGCTGAGGAAATCGTAGATAAAGTTAAGGCTACGAAGCCACGAAAAACTAAAATCGCGAAAGTAAAAGAAGAGAAATCTGCTGAAGATAAGGTCAAAATTTCCGCTAAAGATGTGGCGAAAAAGTTAGATAAAAATATCGAACCGCATGCATTAAATGATGAAGTTACCGAGAAAGTAAGAGAATTAATTCACCTTTCACGAGAGCAGGGATTCCTTACTTATAAGAATATTGACCAATCTCTTCCAGAAATTGCGAATCAACCTGAGGAACTTCAGAATGTTATTTCTATCTTTAATAACCTTGAAATTAAACTTCTTGACTCAAATGAAGTAGAAAAATTCAAGAAGAAAAAAGAAGAGACCGAAGAAGAAAGTGCCCGCTCTAATCAAAGTGACATGCTGGACGATCCCGTTCGAATGTACCTTAAGCAAATGGGGCAAGTCCCTCTCCTCTCTCGTGAAGAAGAGGTAGATATTTCGAAGAGAATAGAAACTGCAGAAAGTTCTGCTTTGAAAATTATCTATTCAGTCAGCTTAACAGCAGAGTTCCAGTTGAACATCTGTAAAAAGTTAATTGCTCGTGATGAAAGATTTGATCGAGTTGTACTCGATAAGAAAATTGACAGCCGTGAGTCCTATTTTAAAAGCTTGGCCAAGCAAGTCATTGCTTTGGAAGATACTATTCGAAAAATCAACAATGCGTGGATCAGTATTGAAAATGCAAATGATGAGACTCAACGGAAACGATCAACCACACGCTTTTTAAACTACGAAGCTACCTTGGCTCCAATTTTTAAGAAGTGTTGTTTAAAACTTAAAGTTTTTGAAGATTTCTTAAATCAAATCAATCCTGAATTAAAAGCAATTTCCCGCAACTTGCACAATGTTGAGTTGGCGAAGAAAGACGCAGTTAAAGTTAAGCGTAAAGGGGTCAAAATGGATCGAGTGAACGAGGAGTTAGAACTTGCTCGTACTCAATTCAAAATGGAACCTTTAGTATTGGCAGAACTTATTAAAGAGCTTCGCTTAAATATGCGACAGGCCCACCGGGCAAAAACTGAGATGGTCGAGGCAAATCTTCGACTTGTCATATCGATTGCTAAAAAGTACACCAATAGAGGACTCTCCTTTCTTGATCTGATCCAAGAGGGTAACATGGGACTAATGAAGGCGGTGGAAAAATTTGAATACCGTAGAGGTTATAAATTTTCTACCTATGCAACATGGTGGATTAGACAGGCAATTACTCGTTCAATTGCAGATCAGGCCAGAACCATTCGTATTCCTGTTCACATGATTGAAACTCTCAATAAAGTGATGCAGGTTCAAAAACAATTAATTCAGGAATTGGGACATGAACCCACCCCGGAAGAAGTTGCCACTGAAATGGGGCTACCCTTAGAAAAAGTACAGGGTATTATGAAGATGGCACAACAACCGATCTCATTACAAAGCCCTGTCGGAGATAGTGATGATACCAATTTTGGAGATTTCATTGAGGATAAAGGTGCTGAAAACCCCTATGATATGACTGCGTATTCGCTTTTGCGTGAGAAAATTATTGATGTTCTTGACTCTCTTACCGAGCGTGAACGAAATGTACTTTCTCTCCGTTTTGGACTTAAGGACGGATATAGTCGAACTCTCGAAGAAGTTGGTCGTCAATTCAAGGTAACTCGCGAGCGAATTCGTCAAATCGAAGCGAAAGCACTTAGAAAAATGAGGCACCCCACTAGAATTAGACAACTCCACGGCTTTTTTGAAGCAGATCAAAGCTCAGTTAATAAGCCAAAACCTGAGGCATTGCGCCAATTAGGGCTCTAGACTTCATTTATAAAGTATTCCAGATACCGGACAAAAAAGTTGCTTCACTCAATTGCTAAAGATATCTTAATGTCATGATCAACTCTCCAACTCAAACACTTGCCTTCATCGGAAACTTCGGTGGCGGAGAAATTATTCTCATTTTTTTAATTGTTCTCCTTTTGTTTGGGGCCAAGAAAGTCCCCGAATTATTTCGCTCCTTAGGAAAAGGAGTCAATGAATTCCGCAAGGCCAAAAATGATTGGGAACAGGATATCAATGATGTCATGAGCCAAGAACCTATCGAAGACCATGACTTCAAGAAGGCAGAAGACAAGAAGGCAGAAGACAATGACTCAGTTTCTCACGAAAGCGAGAAACAGACGGTTAGTTAATTCTATCCTTTAGCATATTTAGCCCCCCGCAAGCACAGGGGAGAAACCAGCAGCCTTGAGCCAATGGTAAACATCGTCTCTACGATCTCCTTGTAGTTCCATAGTTTTACCGTTCCATGTTCCTCCTGTACCCAAACTCGTTTTAAGAGTCTTTAACATTTTAGATTTCTTGGCTTCTCCAAGATAGGTAGGGAATCCCAAAATCGTAGTTACCGTTTTTCCTCCTCGCCCACTCTTTTCTCTTCGTATCTCCAGCCTTTCACCCTGACCTAGACGGTCTTTTGGTTTACTTTCGACTTTAGGAGAATGGATTGGTCGCGAAGGTGCATTAGGTAACCCTTGGATATCTAGAGCGGAGAATGGGGAGTCATCAAGGCACTGCTCTGGAGTCGAGGTAGGAATTTTCTTTTTTTGTCTCGAACTTTTACTCATTCCCCACAGATTCCTTTTTCCGGTTGTCCATCATCAAGCCAAATTAAAGCTTTTTCGTAACTTCGATTTTGTAGAAAATGTTTCAGACGAGGATGAAGTTCATTCGATGGATCCAATACAATCTCATCTAATTTTTGCAGTGCTTTTGCTAAGCTGCCTGTCGGTGCATCTTTCGGTTTTGTTATTATATTCAAACAATTAATCATTTCATCCATACAAACCTAAACAATGATCTTTGTAATCATTGCCAAGCTCAAAGCAAAGAACTAGGATAATATTTCGTATTAAATGAAGAAAGTTTGTATAATTGGAGGAGGAATTTCTGGCTTATCGATTGCACTCGAGCAAAGAAAAATGGGGCATCAAGTTAAGCTTCTTGAATCTAATAATCGCGTGGGTGGGGTAATTCAGTCGAAGAAAGTAAGCGGGTTTCTTTTGGATTACAGCGCGAATACACTTAATATCAGATTAAAAAAGACCAAAGAATTACTGCAAAGTTGTGGGGCGTGGGATAACTGCATTGAGGCAAATACACAGGCCAAGAAAAGAATGATTGTTCGGAACGGTAGGATTATTGATCTGCCCCATAGCCTGTCATCGTTTCTAACCAGTCCATTTCTTTCCCTGCGTGGAAAGTTTAGGATGCTTGGGGAATTATTTATTCCGCGTGGCATAAGACCAGACGAGGAAAGTGTGGCTTCATTCATATCCAGGAGATTAGGTAAAGAAGCACTCGAGTACGCGGCCAATCCATTTCTGGCAGGAATTTATGCAGCAAAGCCAGAAAGCTTAAATTTAAAACAGGCCTTTCCAAAACTTGGGGAAATAGAAAAAGAATATCGTTCCCTTTTTTTAGGACTAAGAAAAATTCGGAAAATTAAAGAGAATCCAAATTTAAAAAAAACACGATTAGTTTCCTTTCCAAAGGGAATGGAGGAACTTGCCCAGAAACTCAGTTCTTCCCTAGACGAACAAATTTTCTTACAGCATACCGTACGCAAAATTTCACAGTATAAAGATCATTGGCAAGTTACCTATAAAGATCACCAAAATAAAGTATCCTCTGAAAAATTTGATCAAGTGATCTCTACCATGCCATCCCATAAAATTCTTTCAATTGAATGGGAAGGTATAAAAGGCTTGAATGATATTTCCACCCTTGCCTCTGCCAAGCATTACCCATTGGCACTCGTTTATTTAGGTTTTAATCAAGAAGATGTGCCCCACCCTCTTGATGGCTTTGGCTTTCTTGTCCCAGAGGTGGAAAATTTAAAGATTCTCGGAACTCTCTTTTCCAGCACATTATTTCCAGGCAGAGCACCGGATGGCCAAGTTTTACTGACCACGTTTGTGGGCGGAGAAAGAAATCCAGAATTCGCTAACTTGCCCGAGTCCTCGATTATTAATTTGGTTCAAAGCGAATTATCCAAATTATTAGGCATCCGCTCAAAACCCACTTTTCAGGAAATTAAAAGATGGCCCAATGCAATTCCTCTACCGGACCAAGCAATGGGGGAAAGAAAACGCGCCGCTGAAAATCTTTCCGTAATGAATCCTGGGTTACGATTTTCAGGCTCATTTTTAACAGGAGTTTCTTTGCCAAACTGCTTGGAGGCATGCTGATTAGCAATTTCTTAAGCGTACTCCTTTTTCTTGGAAAGATTGCCTCGATAAGGTTTACTGATTGATTTAACTTTGATGTAATTAAAATTCTAATCTCTACTTAAATTATATGTCTGATATCGACTCCACAACAAAGGCTAAAACCGCGGTTATCCTGCTCAATATGGGAGGTCCTCAAAACAAGGATGAAGTACACCCCTATCTTAAAGAACTTTTTCAAGATCGAGAGTTGCTAAAACTCCCTTTTCAAAAAATCCTTGGAAACTTCATTGCATGGCGGCGCACTCCAAAAATACAAGAACGCTACGCAGAAATCGGTCAATATTCTCCGACTTTGAAATTGATGGAAAAACAAGCCGAACAGATATCCAAAAAACTCGACCAGGTTCATCCGGAATCTGCTCCGCATGCCTGTGTTTCTGGTTTCCGCTATTCATCCCCCCGCACTGGAGAGATGATTAAAACATTCCAAGACGCAGAACGTATCGTGCTTTTTTCTCAATATCCACAACATAGTTGCTCGACCAGTGGTTCATCTTTATGCGATGCCTACCGCTGGCTCGACAAGAATAAAGATAAAAAGCAACAGGAGAAGATCTCCGTCATTGATCAATGGTGGGACCGCGATGACTACTCCGAACTCTGGGCACTTCTGATTCGAAGAAAATTCGAGGAAATGAAAAAAGCCTACAGTTTAAAGGATGAAGAGATCAGAATCATTTACTCCGCACATAGCCTACCCGAGTCTTATTGTTTAGAAAAAGGGGATAAATACAATGTGGAGATTACAGGTTCTTTTGAGAATATAGAAAAAGTACTTAAAAAGATGGGATTAAGGCATGAAGGAGCTTTGGCATGGCAAAGCAAAGTGGGGCCACAACGTACAAAATGGCTTACTCCTAGTACTCCTACAGTGATAGCTGAAACCAAGCAAAAAGCGATCCTCATGGTGCCAATTGCCTTCACCACAGATCACATTGAAACTTTAGATGAAATTGATATCGAATTCCGGGGATATGCAGAAGAAGTGGTCGATCATTTTGCTCGAGTCGATTGCTTCAACCTTGAAGAAAAATTTATCGATCTTTGCGTCCGGTTAATTATCGAACATATCGATTCGAATTATAATTCTGCGATTCGCCCATGCTGCGTAAACTGTGAGGGGAATGATTGCTCAGCGATGAGAGAATTTTTTGGATCTAAGCCTGTTCACCAAACTGCTTAATTACATCGTATCGATAAATTTCGATTCCACTTCTTGCGTCCTGTCTTGTTCCCCATTTGATCCTTTTAAATTTTCGTTATGAACTTCAATGATACACGAGATCTAATGTGGATCGCAGGAGGTTTATATGGCACGGCATTTCTGCTCGGCTTCCTCAAGACATTTCGGATCAACTGGGCACCTCTACACGAAGCACCCTTAGCCGGTATAATTTTGGGATTTGTGATACAAACCCGTGCACTTTACCTTCGTGGCTTAGAGATTCACGGTTGTCCATTAGGAAATACCTTGGAACGAATACAATTTATCCTTTGGTCCTTAATTCTGACCTTTCTGATCTTACGTCTAATTTGGAGATTGGACTTACTAGGTTCATTTTGTGCGGGGCTTGCGTTTGGTGCGGGGTGGCTTTCTCTCATTTTACCAAATAGCGACCCTCAATATTGGCTCGTTTCAAATTACCAAAAATTATTCTCAAACCCTTGGATTGAATTACATGCGTCCATTGCTATTTTCAGCTACGGAGTATTTTCACTTCTCGCCATTGTCAGTGCGATGTACCTCATACAAAGAAAAGCACTTCTATCGAGGAAATTTGATAAACTTGGCTCATTTCTTCCACCCATTCATGACTTGGAAGCTGCCGGATGGCGCCTTCTTACTGTGGGTGTTCTTTTCCTGACCGTCTCAATTGTGGTTGGTGGTATGCATTGGACTCGGCATCCAGAATTCGTCTCATCAGAGAAGCTAGCGGTAACACTTTTACTTTGGTCTGGGTATATCGTAGTTTTTTTCCTCCATTTAACCAGTCGACTATACGGTTCGAAGTTCGCCAAGGTTTCTATAATTCTTTTTATTGTGGCAATTGGAAGCCTTGCACTTGTAAATTCAAAGAACCGAGAAAGTAAAAAAGAAGGAAATCCTCTTGAACAACGCTCGGGAACACTAAGGTTATGAAACAGGGAATCAATCAATCTCTGTTCCTGCTTGGTAGTTCGCATCAAGTCGCAGATCTTGCCGCACGTGAACGAATAAGTTTACCCCCTGACTCGATTGATGATTTCTATAATGGACTTAGTCAAATTGAGGGTCTCGATGAATACCTACTCCTCAACACATGTAACCGAACAGAAATTTACGGGGCGATCAAAGAAAACTTTTCTCTCGATTCATTGGGTCAATACCTGAGTAAATTTCGTAAACTTGAACCAGATTTTTTAAATCAACACACTTATCAACGAAGTAATCACGAAGTCGTTAATCACCTATTTAAAGTAACATCAGGTATCGACTCGCAAATGGTGGGAGAAACCGAGATTCTTGGGCAAGTAAAGAAAGCGTATGAAGATGCATGCAAAAGAAATGCTTCAGGGAAAATGCTCAACCGACTTTTCCAAAAAGGCTTTCAAGCCGCCAAATGGGCACGGACGCACACGGGAATTTCTCGTGGGCAGGTTAATCTTGGAAATGTATTATGTGAGTTAGCCAGGAGAATTTTCGGAAATGTATCGAATTGCCGATTACTCGTAGTTGGGGCAGGCGAAGTGGCTGAAAGCACAATCGAAGCTTTTAAATCCAGGGGATCACAGGCTATTACGGTGACTGGGCGAACTTTTGATTGGTGTCCACTCTGCCGAAGAAAGCCAGATGAGTTAGCGGAGAAATTTGGTGGTTTTGCACTTTCGTATGATCAATTCAAGGAATCCATTCATCTCTTTGATGTTATTTTAACTTCAACCACAAGTGCTAAATCGATCATTGATTTTATAGATATTAAAAATGCAATGCTTAGAAGACCAGCCCAGCCTTTGTTTCTTATTGATGCATCGGTTCCCCGTAATATTGAGGAAAAGGTTTCAAAAATAGACAATGTGTTCCTCTACAATATGGACGATGTATCCACTATTGCGAACGAGAATCTAAAGTCACGAATTTCTGAGGTGGATCGTTGCAAAGGAGCCCTTGCCCGCCGAGCACTTAAATTATGGGAACAAATGACTCAAGCAAGAGAGATTTCCTGACTTAACCAGTCAACCGCTCCACGTTGATCAGAAACTTTCAAACACTCCAATAATTTTTGTGAGACCAAGGCTGACTTCTCTTCTGCACTGTCATCTCTGAGTATCTTTAACATCGATTGATGTAAAATTTTCCCATTAGCCCGACCTTGAATAAATTCGGGGTAAGGGCGGGCATCTGGCAATAAAATATTGGCCATTCCTAAATAAGGAATCGTCACCAGCATTCGTCCAAGCAAATAAGTAAGCGGATGGGCACGATACGCAATTACACCTGGAATCCCTGAAATTGCACAGGATAGTGACATGGTACCCGAACTCATTAACGCGGCTCTGGCCCGAAGCTCTCCTCCCGTATCGACCACACGAACTCTTTCTTTAAGATTTAGCCGAGGGGATAAAAGTTTGTCTACCACCATTCGTATTTTTGAGTCGGGCACTGGTAAACAAACTTCTAGATCAGGTAAATCAATAAGTAATTTATTCAATGTATCCAAAAAAACTGGCAAAATTCTTTGCACTGGTTGAACTCGACTTCCAGGAAGGAGTAGTAGCGGACCAGCAGGATCGTATTTGAGGGAGCATTCATAATTGGGTTGAGCAAATGGATGCCCGACAAATGAAACTGGTAACTGAGTATCCTCATAGCATTTCACTTCAAAAGGAAAAATGACTCCTAAACCATCTAAAGTCCTTTCCATTACAAATCGCCGTTTCGGTTTCCATGCCCAAAGTTGTGGGCTGATATATTGTAAAATTTTTACAGCCCCCCCCCCTTTTAATGAGATTCCCAGTTTCTTCAATTCACCAGCGAGCCTAAGATTAAAACCTGGATAATCTACAAGTAGAATGGTCTTTGGCTTATACTTTTTTATCCATTCAATAGTATTCGTAAAAATTTGTTTAAAAGTGCGATAATTTTTTAGCACTTCAACCAAACCAACAACCGCATGATCGACCAGAGGGTAAACCAAATGGGCACCTGCTTGTTCTATACGGAACCCTCCAATTGCAGAAATCGTTAAGTCGGAATGCTTCTTCAATAATTCCGATACGAGCAAAGCACTATGCTCATCCCCAGAAGCTTCCCCAGCGACCACCAGGAGATCAACTGGATGAGCAGGAGGAGGCAGGAATTGTAAATTGGCAATCAATTCACAAGGCAATGTTGATTTGCTTAGTAATTAAAAGGGCGATTTCGAGTGCAGTTTTGCCAAATGATCCATCAGTCTTTGGAGTTAATGCTCCTTGGACACACTTGATAAAAGACTCAAGTTCCAGGGCCAAAGGTTCCCCTTTCTCAACTGGAACTTCCATTTTATTTAAAG
Organism: uncultured Opitutales bacterium; assembly: GCA_963924995.1. Lineage (GTDB taxonomy): Bacteria > Verrucomicrobiota > Verrucomicrobiia > Opitutales > Seribacteraceae > Seribacter. Next base: position 8,209 of record CAWUUU010000190.1, on the reverse strand, counting down.
TGGACCCCTCTTTTTTGATGAGATGACCTTTTTGATTCATAAAGTCTAAAGATAAATAGCCACTATCTTGGAAGACCCTAATCTCACGTGCCTTTTTCTCACTCACCCGACTTGCACTTAAATTGGCAACACACCCATTTTCAAAAACAATACGGGCATTAGCAATATCCTCGGTAGGCGAAAGTACCCGAACTCCAATGGCATCAACCTTAGAAATGGGAGAAGATACGAGGGACATGGCAATGCCAATATCATGTATCATCAGATCAAGAACTACTCCCACTTCTGTTCCACGAGGTTGAAAAGGGGCAAGTCTTTCAACAGTAAGATATTTTGGGCGATCAACCGCTTCCTCCAAAAAAGTCATCACTGGATTGTAGTGTTCAATATGTCCGACTTGAATAATTGCCTTATTTTTCTTAGCTACATTGAGAATTTTTTCGGCCTCAAGCAGAGAAACACATAACGGTTTTTCGATCAAAACATGACACCCCGCTTCCATCAAAGGAATCGCGACTTCAGCATGGCGATCCGTGGGAGAAACAACGCTGACCACATCACAGGATTCACCTAGAGTTTTAAGATCAATAAATTCTGCACAATCTTGAGCTTTACTCACCAAGGCACGTGCATCAGGATTAGGATCAAAGACACCGGTTAGCTCACAGGAACTTAGAGAATTATAAATTCTCGCATGATGTTGGCCCAAATACCCAACACCAGCTACCCCACATCTTATCTTTTTTTCCTCATTTCTTACCATGTTAGTTGTTCACTTATTGGTTATTTAATTTACCTTGCTTTAAGAAAATTGATTCATGGGTTGCCTTCGCAAAGATTGGATTATGAGTAACTAAAATTAAAGCCGCTTTTTCTTCCGCACAACTCATTAATAATAAATCCATTACCTCTCCGCCAGTCCGTTCATCCAAATTGCCAGTCGGTTCATCTGCAAGAATTAACTTAGGTTGGTTAATTAAAGCTCGAGCAATTGCTACTCTCTGCCTTTCTCCACCAGATAATTTTGTAGGAATTTGCTTTTCCTTGTTCCCCACTCCCATTTTAGAAAGAAGTGCACGGGCACGATCTTTGGTGTCTTGTCCATAAGAACCCGAGATTTTTCCAGCAATTAGTACATTCTCTAACACATCAAGCTCAGGAATTAAATAGTAAGATTGATAAACTACACCTATAAAAGAGGCACGCAGAGAAGCTTCTTTAGATGTACAAGGGGCACGGGCATCCATCTTATGCTCCTCCCAAGAAATCTCACCACAATCTCCAGTCTCTAATCGTGCTAACAAATTGAGAAGGGTCGTCTTTCCACACCCCGAGTCTCCACGAATACTCAATGACATACCGGCAAGAAGTCGTAAGTCAACCTCTTGTAATACATCAATTTTGTGGTCTTCAAAGGGAAAGCTTTTGGCCAAACCCTTTACCTGCAAAATAGGGTCATTGAATTTATTCACTTCTTAATGCGTCGGCGGGTTTTAATCGAGTGGCACGCCAAGCGGGTAACAATCCAGCAAGCGTCGAAATCATAATAGCGAAAAAGGCGAAGGTTAGAAAAGTCGCCAAGCTTTCAGTGGATTCCCATGGATAGTAGATTTCCAGACTATAAAAATCATAAAACTGAGACACCCCCGCCTGCCCTTCTTCTCCAGCAATTTTCTGTACAATAAAAGTCATTAATTCATCTCGAAAATACATGAATAATAAGGCAAAGCCACAACCGAGGATTGAACCAAGTAGGCCAATGATAAACCCTTGTAAACAAAACACTGCTCCGACCGAAATTCGACTACCCCCCATCGCGACCAATAACCCAATTTCGCGAATTTTTCTCAAAACTGATGTCATCAAGGCAATCGCGATCGCAAAAGCTGCAACTAAACCTATTGGCACCATGATCAGGATCATCAAATATTCTTCAAATTTTAACAAATCAAAGAACCAGGCATTTTCCACAAACCAAGGTACCACGCCCCAGCCTTCTCCGAGAAAATCCTCCAATTCTGCACAAGATTTTCCTAGTTGGCGTTCGTTCTTGGCCACCGAGTCAATCGCTCTAATGTAAAATCCGTCGATGCGTCCCTCCTCACCGCGCATATCCTGCATAAACCTCATCGTTCCAATTAGGGCTTCAGTATGAAAACCTTGCCAAGGCACTTCGAAAATTCCGCCAACTCGGACTTCCCGAGGTGGGACCATCTCGTCCGCTTTTGCTTTTTCAATCATAGAAGGAGAAAAAACTTCAATAATGGAGCCCTTAAACACATGAAACTTAAAAAGGTCTCCCTTCTTGAAAGATTCAGAGTTAATAAATGGATGAAAAACAGGAATGCCCACCCCCTGGTCAATTGGGCCATCAGTCACTTTAGCGGCAAACTCCCTGTCACTGGCTAACTCACGAATCACGAAATCTTGATCACTCGTAAAGAGAACTTCCCATTCGCCTGACTCCACAAAGGGATCGAGTCGAGAAATCGACACCTGACTCGCCTGTTTATTCTGAGTATGATTCAAATCATAAAAACGAATGACTGAGGGCGGACGAACCCCTAAACGATTAGCCACCTGAGTGCTTATGAAAATAACTTCATCGTCTAAGCTATCAATCGTTGGAATTGGAGTTATATCTTCAGCGTCATGTGCATTCATTTTCATCGCTCCGCCCGCGAGAAAAGAATTGATATCAAAGACTCGATTTTCAGAGCTTGGCTGAATACCCATAGAAAAAGGAATCGAGTGATAATCACCTTTTTGTAAAAGAATTTGACCTTGTAGATAAGGCATTACTTGCTCAATGAATGGAAATTCTTCTATTTGTTTCTTCTTCTCTTGCCAATTAAAAGAAGATTTCCAAGGGACTACTCGTCCGTGTCCCTGAGCATCAATAATATCATTCCTAAACTTAGCTTGAAACCCCTGCATGAATGCGATGACTACAATCATAACATTCACACCCAATGCAACTCCCACCACAGCTAAAAGAGAGAAAAAGGATACTTTTTTCTGGCTTGGGAAAAGTTGCTTCCAAGCCAAATATAAGGGCCAAGGTAGTTTCATGAAAGGATTAAATAGATCAGTCCTGTTCGGGGGAGTTGGTTATCCCCTTTAAAGTTTGATTGAAGTCAGAAAAAGTAACATTCAAATCCAGCGATCGATAAGGTTCAATCCATTCCTTCCATTGTTCAGTTAACCCCTCATCAATCTCAGGCAATGGAAAATCATCCTGAAAAAAGGAGACATAGCCAAAATAAAGAGCACCAAAAACAAGTACTAGAATAATCAATTTGAATAAACCTTTGAGCACAGCAAAAAGTAGTAAGATACACAACAAAGCCAAAGCGAAACTAAGTAATGGATGGGTTAAAATTCTTTCAATTATGTCTTCCATATTTATCTAATTTTTATTACATGCAGGTGACAAAGATCTTAAAGTTAAGGATTTAAATCTGAAGGCAATTCCGGTTCAGGTACTAGTACTGGCACTTGATAACGAAAGCCCTTGTGCCTTAGTTTATTCTCTAAATCGTTCATATCTCGTTTTAGCAAGCGACCGACCGCCTGTAGTCGACCGGTCTCTTCCTTTTTAACTTTGAGTCGTGCCAACCACTTGATCTGCTCATTCTCAGAAATAAAGCCTTGGGAGGAAGGAAAACGAAAATCTAGTTTTTGGAAATTTGAGAGTTCACGCTCTAATTTTAATTCAGACTCCTTTGCCTCATTGGAACGAATCTCAGCAGCAACAATTTCTTTTCTTAAATTTAACCATTTGAGTTCTAAATGGTAAGCGGTTAATGAAGAATTTATTTTAGCAATCTCATCGCTTGGAGACAAAATCTGAGACTCAGACACAATTGAATGTTCATTCGCATCTCCCAAATAAGGTTTTGTTTGGCAAGATGAGATGAGTAAAAAAAAACTACACCATCCCAGTATTAAAAGAATATTTACTTGGTAACCCAATTTCCGGAAGAATTCTTAGACCAATGACCCTTTTTAGCCTTGCTTGCTATACCTTTAGCAAACTTCTTCGCCACATCATCTGAATCTCCACCTGTCTTTTTGGCTAGTAGTAAAAAAATTGTGTTACGATCTTTATTTTCATCTGCTACCAAGGTTTTAATCTTGTCCGTAGTTTTTGTACGTACAACAAGCATGCCGTTTACATCCTCTCCGATAACACCACTATCTTTGGCAGCAAGAACATCAGGCAAGCGTGCTTTCATACGAGTAGTAAGATTCGAATCAGCACTCACTGCAGTAGCAAATAGAAATGAGAATAAAAATAGAGAAATAAAGTATTTAAAATTCATAGTTGGTTTTAGTAAGATTAATTAGTCAGAGGAGGTTTCATCACCATACAAATCATCAAGAAAATCATTCACTTCCTTTTCAATTTTAATCGATATATTATGGTCAAGTGTAATGTGATGTTCCGTTTTGATTACAGTACACCCAAAAGGTATGATAAAAGTTAGGGTAAGAAGTAGTCGAGAAAGATAATACATAATTACAATTTAAGTTTATAGATGACTTCCTGCAACTGATAAGTTTATATTTTCACCAAAAATTTAGAATTACAACCCAAGTTTTTCAAAATTTAATTTATACATTATTTCAGCCAATCCAGCAATGATCTTGGGTCGATAATCTAAAGATACCTCAGTATTTTTTTTATTTGTTGATTTCCCACGAATCGCACCTAAAATTTGTCTTTTATCTCCATCTACCTCAAATGAGATTCTAAGCGATTCAAGTTGCAGGTCTTCCAATGCCAACTCGGTCATCTTCATACGCTTGTATTCAGCAGAACCCTCCTTAATGCCATTCGTTAAAAAACCATTTGATTTATACTTCAATTTGGCATTTGAACTAGGATCTAATTGTAAATATCCATCTTCAAAATCCCACTTACCCTCTTGTTTAGTAAAAGGAATGCGTCCCGAAAAACTTCCATTGACCTCAACTTCTAACCCTTCGATAAAATCAACTATTTTTTGTCCGTCCATTTCCTTGATTGTGGTGTTAATTCTCATTTGCTCGCCGTAAAGATTAAAACTACTCTCCATCAGTCCAATCATACCATCATACAAGATTGCATTTCCTTCATTAATTAGAAATGTCCCATCCGGTAAAATTTGGAAACTAAAATTTCCGTCCTTAAGTTCAACATCGCTTGCCTGAAGGCTTTCAAACCAAATAGTTTGAGTACCATTAGTCTCTAAAGGATCCAATGAATTGAATTGGATTTCCCCTTCTAGTCCAGTCACACTCAACTCTTTATTGAGTATAGATACATTACTTTTATCAAATTTTATGGTTACATTTGGGGCATCCCCTTCAGGAATTCCCACAATCATATTTGCAGGGCTAATCTCAAACTTATCTCCCGACATATTAAATGATAGCATATTAATAATAAAATGACTTAAATCCTGAACTCGAAAAGTCAGTGCCATGTCTTCGAGTAAAATTTCATCTCCTGAAATAACTCGTTTTCCAAGTACAACTTGAGGTGTTTCAATTCTTGGAAGTTGGTCTAAATCGACTCTTCCATAATAAGAAAATTGGACAAAAGAAATTCCTAGATCTAAAAAAGACCCATCAATTGGGAACATTCTTAGATTTACATTTCGATCTTGAACAAAAAGAATAGATAATAGTCCATTATATAATCTGAAAAATTGATCGCCATAGGTTAACTCGTCAAAAGCAATTTTCTTTTCTTCACCATAAGGAATTTTTTTTAATTCATCTAAATCAAATTCTAAATGAGGAAACCGTAACCCAATCAATTCTAGAGGGGGGAGCAGATTTTGTGTTTTAAGGTAACTAACCCCTCCCCTCAAATCGATTTTCTGCTCGTCCTGAACAACTGATAAATTAATTTCATCGGCAATTAAATTATTTTCATAACGAAAATTAGCATACGAATTCAGGGTCCAATTATTTTCATTTTCTGGGGAGAAGAAAACCATTAGTTTAGAAATAGAAAAATTGTTATCCTCCCATCCCAATTGAAAATCGCTACCATTAAACTCAACAAATAAATCTTCCAACCCTGAAGGTGCTAACCTAGCGAAGGCATCGATTGCCAAGTTCCCAGTAGATACAAGAAGTTCCTTCGGGATTTTATCGATAAACCTTGGATCAGAAGAAAATTCATCAAAGAAAATCCCCACATCATTCAGATCCAAGCTTGTTGAGATAAAAGTGGCATTTTCTTCTCTGCTTAAATTAACTTCACCTAAGACAGAGATCCGATTATATTTTGCATCCCATGTAAGATGCGACAGGTTCTCTAAAAATTCCGCAGCTACTCCAAAGAGGAATTGAGAAGAATTATTCTGATCAAGCAAAGAGAATTTGGAATCCCTAATTCTTAGATAAGAAAGAGGGGGGGTTATCAAAATTCCATTGACTGAATCAAATATTTCTCCCCAAAAGATTTCCTTATTAAACTCTTCATCACTTTCGTTTTTAGCAGTATTTACTTCTGCAGAAAGACCGGTTACAGAGAGTGCGTTTATTTCACCTAGGGCAAGTTTACTCGGATCGTAAAGAATATCAATTTGGTCAATTGACAAAGAATCCCCCTCAATATCTCCAGATAAATCTAAAATTTTAGTTTTCCAAGGACCCAACTCTGAAACCACCATTTTAAAATTTGTAGAACCCGCATCCTTTGCGATTCTCCCAATGCTCCACTCAACCAAAGAAGGCAAACTATACCAAAAACCAAACAACAGAACAATGACGACTAATACTAATGAAAGCAAAGCTCTTGGAATCGAAAACCTTTTTTTGAAAATTTGGATAAATTGATTAATCACTCATTGCAGAGGATGCCAAGTTCCAGAAAAGTTAAAAGCCCAAAAGAAAAAAATATCGCTTGTACTTGTCATCCTCTGCGATAAAGGAAATAAATAATCGCATGATCAAAGTTGGATTTATTGGGGCTGGAGATATTTCACTCTTACATGCTGAGGGCGTACAGGCTTCTCCAAATGCTGAACTCACTGGAATTTGGAATCGGACTCGAGAAAAAGCAGAAGAAAAAAGTAAGCTTTTTAAATGCAAAGTCTTTGATTCTGTGGAAAAATTGATCCACGAAGTCGATGTAGTCTATATTCTGACTAATATGGAAACCCATCACCTATATGCCCGTCAAGCAATTGATGCCGGGAAGCATGTATTAGTGGAGAAGCCAACCGCTACCACAATTGGAGAGATCGAAGACTTAAAAAAAGCCGCGGCAGCAAAGGGGGTACAGGTAGCCCCGGTCCATAATTATATTTATGAACCATCTGTGACTCGGGCCAAGGATTTGATTGAAAGTGGAAAAATTGGGGACCTCGTCTCGCTTTATGTCCTCTATAATATTCATCATCCTGAAGAAGTGGCTACTCGGTATCCTGGTGTTATTAGGCAAATCCTCACTCATCACGCTTACTGCACCTTGTATCTTGTTGGTGCACCCGAAAAATTATCCTGCATGAAAGCGACTATTAATGACGGCACAGTGCCACAGGAAAACATCGCCATGGTTACGATGAAAATGAAAAACCAGGCACTCTCACACATGTGTGCAAGTTTTGCCTCTGACGACCATGCGGGAGATCCGTGGACTTTTATGATCAAGGTAATTGGAACAAAAGGAGCGACTCGATACAGTTATCGCGATTGGGAAGAAAATACTCCGGCTGTGGTTCATTCGCAAACTTACTCCGCATACCCGTATACAATTCGTGCAATGGGAACACATTTTCTAGAACAGGTTATTGGCAAAGGTGAACAACCACTCTCCACTCTAGAGGATGCCTTGACTTGTATGAAAATAATAGAAGCCTGCGAACAATCGGTCTCTGAAGAAAGACATATCAGTCTATAGTTTTAACGATTTATGAAACAGATCATCACTATTTGGAGAGATGCTCTGCACCAAGTTCTGGATATTTATGAACGAAAACGTGGCTCGATCAAAGTATTCTTCCCTCTCCTCTTCTTATTTTTCATCGTGCTCAACATCGCATGCTATTGGTGGGCGATCTATACCGCTTTTCCATTTTATATGCAGACTCATGAAGCGTCTCATTATATAAAGTTACAGATTCCAGTTGGCTTCCTTGGCGCACTCTTTGACAGCCTTTCTTTCTTTTTAACTATTTGGATTATCAAAAGAGCACTCGCTTCAACC
>CAWUUU010000189.1:0-3503 GCA_963924995.1 uncultured Opitutales bacterium | reverse complement strand
GCTGAGCCAGCGATAATGAGTTTAAAAATCCCATTAAACCTAGAATGAAGCATAATAAAACTTGGGTAATGAGATTATTTGTGAACATAGAATATACTATATTTAAATTTTTAAAAAAGTGTGAAGTCAAAAAAGACAATCCAACCCAATAATAAGATTAACCAGACTCTTAATTGGACCTGAAAGAGATGAGAAATCATAAATTTTGATCTGTTTCCTCTGTTCAATTGAGATTGAGCTTGGTGGAAATTTCATCGATCACTTGACTCAGTTCCTGTTCTACATTTATAGGCAGTGCTTCATTTTTGTCCGGTTCTTCCAATGACTCCAACTGGCTCGAAAGAAGGCTAGCGGGCATAAAGTGATTTTCTCTAAGGGTCATGCGCTGGGCGAGAATCGATTCTCTTGCATGTAAATAAACCAACTGGACTCCGGCATTTTCAACTCCTAAAATTCTCCGACTATTCCTAGAAAGTGCCGAGCAGGTCACAATTGCTCCGTCGCCCTTTTCTTGGTACTCATCTATTGCAGAGCGAATACTTTTGAGCCAAGGAATACGATCATCTTCAGTGAGGGGTTCGTCATTGGCCATTTTTTTCACATTTTCCTCGGAGTGAAAAGTATCACCCTCGATAAAATCGATTCCAAGTTTCTGTGAAAGAATCTGGGCCACTGTACTTTTACCCGATCCACATACTCCCATAATTATGATAATCATAAATTGTACTCGATTCTCTTAACCTTCTAAGCCTAGCATTAGATTTCTCCGCCTTCGCCCATTTTTCAAATCATCGGGAAAATTCGGGAACCAATTAGGCAGACGATCAGGCCAGTAATCGCCATTATAATCCCCATCACTGTATTTGTCTTGAGCATTTCCGACTCGGTCATTCCACTCATTTTACTAATTACCCAGAAACCGGAATCATTCATCCAACTGATCGGTTTCGATCCGCATCCAATGGCGATTACAATGTAGACCGGATGATAGGTTAGAATAGTAGCGGAGGCAATTGGGGCAACTACCCCAACCGCAGTGATCATCGCCACCGTTGAGGATCCTTGGGCAGTCCGGACAATCATACAGATCAGAAATCCAACTAACATCAATCCCGACTCTGTCCCAGGCAACGAGTGTTCGATCGTACTGGCAATCCCAGTCTGTCGGAGAACATGACCGAACGCTCCTCCCGCACAGGTGATCAGAACAATAACACCCGCATCGGCGATCGCACTTTGAATCGATGTCGCCACACTTTCTTTGGTACTTCCCGACCTTCTGGCCAAAAGCACTATGGAAAATGCAGCTGCAATTGAAAGAGCAATATCCTTATTTCCAAGCACTCGAATGATAGGATCAATCGAGGTCATCCAATCGGGTTGAATCTCCATTTTACTGGATGCCAAGCTAAAAATGGTTCCCCCCGCGAGTAAAAGGAGTGGAATGAGAATAGGAAGCATTGAACCAAAAAGACTGGGGAGTTCTTCAATCTTACGTTCGGCCATTGCTTTTAATTGGGCTTTGGTCAGATCGGCTGATTCGCGTAATGGGATAATAATACGGGTACTAATATACCGGGCCCAACAATAACCAGATGCGGTGGTAAAAATTCCCACCACAGTGCCACATAAGATAGCAAGACCGATATCAACGCCTAATTCGTAGGCAACAAATAAGGGTCCGGGTGTGGGTGGAACCAAAGAATGTGCCATCGTACCTCCCGCAATAATGGTAAGGATATAAAGTAGGTAATTTCGGCCTGTTTTTAAATGCATCGCTTTACCCAATGGCATCATCAAATAAAAAACGGTTTCAAAGAAAACAGGGATCCCCAGAGTGAACCCGCTCGCAATAAAAGCAACTGGTGCATTTTTTTCCCCAAGCAAGTTTCGAATAGACAGAACAATCCGTTCAGCGGCACCGCTACGCATGAGGCATTGGCCTACTATAGCGGCCATCGCAATCATAATGCCGATTTTTAAACAAGTACCACCAAAACCAACACCGACTCTTTGGGCAATATTTTGGGATGAAATGGATTGAGCCTCATTAACCTGTGTATGATGAATAATTCGGTCATCTATTTGAAGCGAAGAAATGGATGACATTTCTGCGTAGCGAAAACCCCGTTCTTTGACTGCACTCTGTTGTTGCGAATTTAATTTCGATGAGGAAAGCAAAGACAGTGTGCGCTCCAATATTTTCTCTAGTTTACCATTGGACTGATTTTTACGGTATATGTGCACAGTCCCCGGAATAATTTTCTGATTTTTGGACGGCTTGAGTGCAAGGTTGGACTCATTCAATTCCGTCACGCGAATCGACTCAGTCACTAAAGAATGGTTGTAAACGGCTTCCCTCTCCGTTAATCCAGCGACCACAAGGGATCCAAGAATCAAGGCGAGGAATGCATGGAGTCGAAAAAATAAAATACTGCAGACGACAATCACCATGCCGATCAGCAATAAAAGAAATGGACTCATGGTTGAAGGATTACCTTCATCAAGCCCGGTTCCCTCTGATAAAGTCGTTCAAACCAACGAGGGCCTTCGTCGAGAGAATCTTTCGCACTGATTAAAGGGTCAACCTTGATCACACCACTAGCCATAAGTTCGATGCACTTTGGATATTCACCCGCGGACGCACAGGTTCCAAATAAAGAAATTTCACGCGTAACCACCGATTGAAGAGGAAACTGGACTTCGGAGGCGAGATTTCCGACCAACACGACCGAGCCTCCTTTTCTCACTGAATTGATCGCGAGTTGAATCGTGGACGATATTCCCGCCACTTCAAACGAAACCTCTACGCCCTGACCCTCGGTTTGTTCAAGTATCGCCTCCACCACCTCCGCCTTTTTCGAATTAATCGTTTGTGTGGCACCGAGTTCCTTGGCCAAGCTAAGACGATCTTCATCCATATCCACCGCAATTACTTGATCACAACCCGCTTCCTTAATTGCCTGAATGACCAAGAGCCCAATCATACCCGTTCCGACGACAAGTGAAATATCTCCGGGATTAAAATTGATTCGACCCACAGCATGAACCGCTACCGATACGGCTTCAATCATAGCCGCATGCTCGAAAGGAAACTCATTTGGTAATTGATATAAGATATGAAAAGGGACGGCCACAAATTCGGCAAAGGCCCCATTTCGTCGATAGTCTCCACATGAGACTCCCAGCACCATTCGATTATCACAAAGATTAACCTGCCCTTTTTTACAATAGGAACAATCTCCACAATAAACGGTTGAATCAAAAGTCACTCGATCCCCTTTTTCAAAGCCTTTCACTCCTGACCCGCACGCTTCTATTACACCTGCTGCTTCGTGCCCCATAATAAGAGGTGGAATACGTCGTCCACTACTCCCGTCGTAACCATGTACATCGCTTCCACAAATCCCGCAGGCCTTTACCCTGATCAATACTTCATTCTCATTATAATCAGGAATTGGACTATCTTGGATTTCAAGCCTCTTCGCCTCGGTAAGCATCAT
>CAWUUU010000188.1:0-9131 GCA_963924995.1 uncultured Opitutales bacterium | reverse complement strand
GAATTGGCCGGAAATTTATTTCGAGGTTTTTCTTATGGAAGTGTCCTTATTCTTATGGCCCTTGGTCTCGCGATTACTTTTGGACTGATGGGGGTCATTAATATGGCTCACGGTGAGTTAATGATGATTGGAGCCTATGTTACCTATGAAGTGCAGATGTATTTTGGACATACTCCGGATACTCCTATTGATTCTTATTATTTTGCTGCTTTACCCATGGCTTTTTTGGTTTCCGCCTTAGTGGGATTGATTATGGAGGGAGTGGTCGTGCGGCACCTTTACAATCGGCCTCTTGAATCGCTTCTTGCCACATGGGGCGTAGGACTTCTGCTCATTCAGTTAATCCGTATTAGGTATGGCGATAATATTGGAGTCAATTCGCCAACTTGGGCTCGTGGGGGTTATGAAATTGCACAGGACATTATATTGCCCTACGCCCGACTTTATCTGATCGGTTTGTGCGTAGCCGCTGTAAGCTTTGTTTATTTTATTCTGCGCCGAACACGGCAGGGAATGTTGATTCGGGCCACCATGCAAAATCGGGATATGGCGAGAAGCCTTGGGGTACGTACTCGAAATGTGGACCGGTTTACCTTTGCTTTAGGCTCTGGGATCGCGGGAGTTGCAGGTTATGGATGGACCATCATCGGCGGGGTAACTCCGGATATGGGACAAACTAATTTTATTGTCGATTCCTTTTTGGTCGTCGTGACTGGAGGGGTGGGGGAATTGGCAGGGGTTCTATTTTCGGGTTTGGGAATTGGCGTTCTTTCTAAGGCGATCGAGCCCATGGAATTTGGAGATTTCGTGGTTGGACCGGTTTGGGGAAAAGTGCTCCTACTCGTCTTTATCGTCGCTTTTATTCAATTTCGACCCTCTGGTCTATTTGCACCCAAGGGTCGCCTTGCTGATAAGAAATGAAACCGGTAGCGCAGCAACTAGTTGAGTCTAAAAGATCCCTCGTTTTGTTGGCCATTCTTGGCTTTTTCATTCTTCCGTTTCTATATTCGATTGATGTACTAAGCATAGGGCAAATCAATATGATTGGCCGTTACATGACCTTTGCCATTCTTGCTTTGGGATTGGATTTACTTTGGGGCTATGTCGGAATTCTCAGTCTATGTCAGTGTACTTTCTTTTGTCTCGGGGCTTACGCAATGGGTATGCACTTAGCCCACCATGGTGGGCCAGAGGGTATCATTGATGCGAATGGGTGGAAACTTCCGGCATGCTTATTCGTAGTCTACCCTTATGATGTCGGAGAGTCCTCGGGCGATGCCTTGGTTCCGTTTTTCTGGAAGCCCTTTTGGAATCTTCCCCTGACCATTCTTCTTGGGCTTTTAATTCCCGCAATTTGTTCGTTCGTTCTTGGATATTTTGTTTTTCGGAGTCGGGTGCGCGGGGTTTACTTTGCCATTTTATCCCAAGCGATTGCGGTGGCGGGTTGGTTGGTTTTTTGTCGAAATGATGTGAAATTATGCGGAACTAATGGACTGACCCGGTTTGATGTGATCGCACCCGCTGAATCGCTCACCACTTTTCATCCTGAAGATGCAAAGGACCAATGGATTGCATCCCATGATGGGGACATGGGACAGGATTTGAACGAAGATGGTAAACTCGATCAACTTGATTATTCTATGGCGGAGGTCGGTTTTTCCCTATCTGAACCCAATGTACAATTATCCTTATACCTCCTGACTTTGGCTTGTCTATTTGGATCCTTTTTTCTTTGTAAGTGGATTGTTAATTCACGCCTTGGCCGAGTACTGATTGCGATTCGGGACGACGAGTCGACCTTAAATTTCTTTGGCTATAAACCCCACCAGTACAAAATTTTTGCCTTCTGTATTGCCGCCGCTTTAGCGGGATTGGCCGGCATGCTTTACATACCGCAAATGAAAATTATAACCCCATCCAATATGGAGGCGGTCCGTTCAGTGCTCGTTGTGGTATGGGTTGCAGTGGGAGGCCGTGGAACATTACGGGGGGCTATTTTGGGTGCACTAACGGTGAATCTTTTGTATAACTATCTGACTTCCGAGCATGATTATGGATTATTTTCTTGGAGTCCGGATTATTGGCCGATTTTTCTAGGTGTCGCATTTGTCCTCGTGGTCTTATATCTCCCCAATGGATTGATTGAAGTTGTTGATCGCTTTAGGGCCCGGTTCGGAAATAATTCAAATTCCAATCCAATTGAAAAAGTATGAGTGCGGAAGTTGAAAGGGAATCTACTGAGACCAAGGTCGAGCAGAAAAACTCGGCATTAAAGGAATATCGTAATTTTTTACCCAGTAAAATTAAGAAGGATATCTGGTCCTCGAAATTTCTTCTGTTTGTGGAAAACCTATCGGTTTCTTTTGATGGTTTTAAAGCAGTTGATATTCCCCACTTCGGAGTCAAGCATGGTGAACTAAGAGTAATCATAGGCCCCAATGGAGCTGGAAAAACTACTTTTTGTGATCTGGTCAGTGGCAAGACCTCGCCGTCAACGGGAAAGGTCTATTACGACGGCAAAAACATTACACAATTGGATGAGTCCGACATCGCACTGATGGGAATCGGTAGGAAGTTTCAAACTCCTACGGTTTTTGACAGCCTGAGTACTTATGAAAATTTACTCCTCGCTCTGCCAGGAAATCAAGATTGGCAAGATAATCTGCTAAAAAGGGAATCTGAACAGGAAAAAAATCAGATTTTAGAAATCCTTGAAAAAGTTAATCTTTCCGAATGCCGTGATATACCGGCAAAATCTTTGAGTCATGGGCAACGGCAGTGGTTGGCTATCAGCGCACTGATTATATCAAAACCAAAGCTTCTACTCGTTGATGAACCAGCCGCTGGACTTACTGACCTTGAGACCGAACGAACCGCAGATCTCCTTATGGAGTTAGCTGAAGATCATACTCTCGTAGTAATTGAGCATGACATGGATTTCGTCCGCCGTCTTGGACAGAAAGTGACAGTGTTGAACGAAGGCCGTGTCTTGGCTGAAGGGAGCTTGGAGGAAATGGAAATGAATGAGGAAGTAATGGAAGCTTATTTAGGAAGATGAGTGCTTTTCTAAAAGTAAGCGGTATGGAGTTTGCTTATGGCGAGGTTACGGTTCTGCGTGGCTTGGATCTTGAGGTTGAAAAGGGAACCATTTCGTGCGTGATGGGAAGGAACGGAGTGGGGAAAACTACTTTTTTACGGAATGTCGTGGGCTTGGAAAAATCGTCCGAGGGTAAGGTGTTGATGGATGGAACAGATATTACTGACATGGAGGCCTATGAACGGGCTGCACGAGGAATTGGGTATGTTCCGCAAGGTCGGCAAATTTTTCCACTTTTATCGGTTGAGGAAAATCTGTCGGTTGGATTAGAGGCAGTAAGGACAGGCGCACGGATGATTCCTGATGATATTTTTACGACCTTTCCTGTTTTGGATCAAATGAGAAAAAGAAAAGGGGGAGATTTATCGGGTGGACAGCAACAACAATTGGCGATTGCTCGGGCATTAGTAACACAGCCCCAATTATTGGTGCTTGATGAGCCTACCGAGGGAATTCAACCCAATGTTATAACCCAAATTGGAGAAATTATTCGTTCCTTAGTGGAAGAGAAGGGAATAACGATCCTACTTGTAGAACAATATGTGGATTTTGTACGAAAATTTGCTCATTCCTTCCAGGTGATGAACCGCGGTCGTTTCGTTGCCAAAGGGAATACTTCAGAACTCGATGAATCAATGGTTAAGAAACACCTAAGCGTATAAATACTCATGCACCTTACACCCAGAGAAAAAGATAAACTGATGATTGTGGTGGCTGCCGATCTGGCTCGCCGCAGAAAGGAGAGGGGCGTTCTCTTGAATTACCCAGAATCCATTGCTATTATAGCCTATGAGGTGATGGAGGGTGCAAGAGATGGCAAGAGCGTAGCCGACTTGATGAGTTATGGATCTACGATTTTAAAAAAGAACGAAGTGATGGACGGAATTTCCGAGATGATTGATGAAGTCCAAGTGGAAGCTACTTTTCCAGATGGAACCAAACTTGTAACCGTTCACCACCCGATAAGATGAAGCCTGGAGAAATTATAACTTGTAAAGATGGGGGTGTTATCCTCCTCAATGAACATCTTAAAACCATTATGATGAAGGTGAGTAATCTGGGCGATCGTCCCATTCAGGTAGGCAGTCATATGCATTTTTTCGAAGTGAATCGGGCACTGGAATTTGACCGTAATGCCGCCCGTGGTTTCAGATTAAATGTTCCGGCGGGTACGGCCGCCCGTTTTGAACCTGGGGATTCCAAAGAAGTTGAGCTGGTCGCCTTGGCGGGCAGCCGTGAGGTGTATGGGCTCAATAATCTAACCAATGGAGCGTTAGAATCATGAGCTTACAATTAACTCGCAGGCAATACGCAGAGATGTATGGCCCAACTGTGGGCGATCAAGTCAGGTTGGGAGATACCGAATTGTTTATTGAGGTAGAGAGAGACTTGATCGCTGAAAATGGAGGCTATGGTAATGAAATTAAATTTGGAGGTGGCAAGGTCATTCGCGATGGAATGGGTCAGTCCCCCTTAGCTTTAGATGCCGAATGTTTAGATTTAATCATAACCAATGCCACCATTTTGGATCCGTTGCTTGGGGTGATCAAAGCAGATGTGGGCATCAAGGAGGGAAGAATTTCAGGCGTGGGGCATGGAGGAAATCCGTGCATTCAAAATGGTATCGACCCTCAAATGATCGTCGGTGCAGGGACGGAAGTTATTGCCGGGGAAGGGATGATTTTAACTGCTGGTGGATATGATTCTCATATTCACTTTATTTGTCCTCAACAAATTGAGGAAGCACTTGCAAGTGGGGTAACCACCATGACCGGTGGAGGAACGGGGCCAGCTACGGGTACCAATGCCACTACCTGTACACCAGGTGCATGGAATATTGGCAAAATGCTACAGGCTGCGGATGAATTTCCTGTGAACCTCGGTTTTTTAGGAAAGGGAAATTCTTCAAATCCGGAAGCATTGCGTGAGCAGGTGCGGGCGGGTGCGATTGGTTTAAAACTTCATGAGGACTGGGGCACCACGCCCTCCACCATTGATGTATGCCTCGGAGTTGCGGACGAGATGGATGTGCAGGTTGCCATTCATACGGACACCTTGAACGAAGCGGGATTTGTGGAAGATTCTGTCAGAGCGTTCAAGGGTAGGGCGATTCATACTTTTCATACGGAGGGGGCAGGTGGAGGGCATGCACCTGACATAATCAAAGTCTGTGGCGAGCCCAATGTCTTACCATCTTCCACCAACCCGACCCGTCCGTTTACGGTCAATACAATCGATGAACATTTGGATATGTTAATGGTTTGTCACCATTTGGATTCGAAAATCCCGGAAGATGTTGCCTTTGCAGAATCCAGAATCAGGCCCTCTACCATTGCCGCGGAGGATATTCTTCATGACCGTGGAGCTTTCTCAGTGATGGCAAGCGATAGTCAAGCGATGGGCCGAGTGGGTGAGGTACTGTGCAGGACTTGGCAGACTGCTGATAAGATGAAGAGACAATTTGGTAAATTGGAATCTTCCCGTCATTCTCAAGCCGATAACTTCAGGATTCTCCGGTATTTATCAAAGTATACGATTAATCCGGCGATCGTACATGGAATGTCTGATGAGATCGGATCAATCAGCGTGGGCAAGCTGGCAGACCTTGTTTTATTCAAGCCCGCCTTTTTTGGGGTAAAGCCCGAGCTGGTGCTCAAGGGCGGTTTGATTGCGCATGCAAATATGGGCGATCCAAATGCATCCATTCCGACACCTCAACCCATGCACTACCGTCCACAGTTTGGATCTTTTGGTAAAGCCAAAACTTCGACATCCATTACCTTTGTGAGCGAGGCAGCGATGGAAAACGAATCTTTAAAGGAACTTGGTCTGCAAAAGAAATTCGTTCCTGTTCGTAATACTCGAGAGATTGGAAAAAAAGATCTTATTCTAAATGATTCTTTACCCAAGATCGAAGTGGATCCGGAAACCTATGTGGTCAAAGCGGATGGTGAGGAATTGTACTGTGAACCGGCAAAAGTCGTTCCATTAGCCCAACGGTATTTTCTTTTTTAACGGTGAAAATAATTAAAGAATTTAATCCGATAAATCCTCAAGTATTTAAAAACCCAATTTCTTTAACCGTTGAGAGGCGTGTTCTTGCTAAGCGCAGATGGCGCGGTCAGGCGCAGGACGGAGCTGACTTTGGCTTTGATTTAGTCTCACCACTTAGACACGGAATTTGTTTCCACGCAGAAGAAGATAAGAACTATGTAATAGACCAAAAGCCTGAAGTGGTGTTCCGGGTTCCCTTTCCTGATCAACAGGAAGCCGCTCATCGAGCCTGGCAAGTAGGCAATCTTCATTTCCCTGCTCAATTTTTAGAATCTTATTTATTAGTTGAAGGCGATCTTGCAGTTCGGCTAATGCTCGAGCGCAATCAAATTCCCTTCGAAGAAGGTATGGAAGTATTTCAACCTGTGCTTGCCGCGACGGGTCACCATCATGGAGGTGGTAAGTTACTGGAGTATTTTAACAGGTGGTAGAGTTTTAATTTCTATTATCAATAAAATAAAAAGAGATAACCTGACGAACGCATCGATGTCTGAAAGTAAGAATTATGATTGGCTGGGTGGATTGATCCAAACCACTGATACCCTCTTTCCTAGCGGGGGATATGCTCATTCTTATGGATTGGAGGAAATGGTGGCACTTAATCAGGTCTCTTCCGCGAAGGACTTGGAAGAATTTCTCATGCAACAAATCTTACCCAGTTTAGAAAAGCTGGAATTACCGTACCTTAGATTTTGCGTGGAGGCAGTGGAGGAAAATAATTTGAATGAATTGGTGAGCCTTAATGAAGAAATTTCAGCTTGGAAGTTAACGCGTGAAATTCGCGATGCAGGAAAATCGCAGGGGACACAATTGTTGAGAATGATACTCGAGATTTATGAATGTCCAGTCTCTGAAAAGTTTAATCAATCATTGCAGGATGGAAGAAATCAATGCCAGCAAATTACAGCAACCGCTCTTCTTCGAAATGCACAAAAAGCTCCCTTAATTTCATCCATGATTGCATGGATATACCAAGCAGTTTCAAACTTTTGTTCAGCTTCCATTAAATTACTCAGGATGGGTGAGCTTGCCTGCCAAAAAATAATTCACCGCTGTATCGATGGAGAAAGAGTTCAAGATCTACTTTCAAAATCTCTCGATGTCCAGAGGGGGAACGCAGGATTTTTTAATCCATTGTTAGACATTGCATCCGCACGACACGAACTGGCATTTTCCAGACTATTTATATCATGACAGAAACAAATAATAATGAATTTAGCCGTCCCGTCCGGATCGGCATCGGTGGACCTGTTGGTTCTGGTAAAACAATGCTCACATTGCGCTTGTGTGAAGTACTCAGGGATAAATATTCAATGGTCGCGATTACAAATGACATCTACACCGTGGAAGATGCTCAGTTTTTGGCACGCAATCAAGCACTGCCTGAAGATCGAATCATGGGAGTGGAGACAGGAGGTTGCCCCCATACCGCCATCCGAGATGATACAACAATGAATGCGGTTGCCATCGAGCAGTTACAACAACGACATCCGGATGCAAAATTGGTCCTTCTGGAAAGTGGCGGTGATAATCTATCTGCCACATTTTCACCTGAACTAGTGGACGCGTTCATTTTTGTTATTGATGTGGCGGAAGGAGACAAGATCCCGAGGAAGGGAGGTCCTGCGATTCGTCATTCCGATCTCTTAATCATAAATAAAACCGATTTGGCTCCCTTGGTGGGTGCCGATCTTGAAGTGATGGATCGGGATTCCAAAATAATGAGGGAAGGCAGGCCTTTTCTTTTCACCGATTTAAAGACTCACAAAGGTTTGGATGCCGTAGTGGAATGGTTGACCAAAGAGTTTTTATTCTAGGTGCTTTTGCCTCCTTCTTTTTATGATGAATGATTTTAGCCTCGATGGCGGAGTGAAATTAGGATGCCGACTAAACAGTGATGGAGTTCCCTATCTTTCGAGTCAGCACTTTTCACCACCGGTTCATTTAAGTAAGCCTTACTTTGATGAAGATACATCTTCCTTATTGATCAATCTTTCCTGTCCTACGGCTGGTCTGCTGGCCGGTGATCGGATGATCTGTGATATTGAAGTTTCCGATAACGCCTCCATGGTGGTAACCACCCCGGGTGCTACGCGTGCCCATTTTATGCGATCAGGAATCGCTCGGGTGGAGCAAAAGTTTACGATTAAGGAAAGTTCTTTTTTGGAATTTAATCCGGGTGCTTTAATCTTACAAAAAGCCACCAATTTAGAGCAGGTAACTGAAATTGAAGTCGACGAAGATGCGGAGGTTTTATTCGTTGAGAAAATGCTTCCCGGGAGAATTGCCCATGGGGAATCTTTTCTCTTTACAAGATTTTCCAACCAATTGAAGATTAGAAAAGAAAATCAACTTGTACTTTTGGAGGCTTTCAATTTGGAGCCTGATAATGAATCTGTACTCCCATGGAAAAACTCTTTCTCCACTCCTTACTACGGTTGTTTTTACCTGATTTCCAAGAAACTCAGGGAGCATTTGCCTTGTCGTGATAGGATTCAATCGATGAAAAGTGAAAACCTTCTAACGGGATCGTCTTCTTTACATCATAAAGCAGGTTGGATGATTAAGGTATTAGCGGGGGATCCTTATGAATTTAAACGGGCAATGAAAGAAATCAGGAATCTTCTTTATAAAGACATTGAACGTAAACCCACCGATTTTCGTAGGTATTAAAGAGAGAAATTTTTTTTCCAATTATGATTAATGAAACTATTGTCATTGTAAGTAGTGCAGCATCTATCGGTTTTGTTCACACAATTTTAGGCCCGGATCATTACCTTCCCCTTGTTGCTATGGCTAAAACGAATGGTTGGAGTGGGCCAAAAACCGCAAGTTATGTTGCGTTTTGTGGAGTCAGTCATGTCTTAGGAACAGTATTAGTTGGCTTGCTGGTCTTCCTTTTGGGCTTTGCTTTCTTTAACATTGAAACCGTGCAATCTATTCGGGGTGATTTTGCGGGTTGGTTTCTGTTGTTGCTTGG
>CAWUUU010000187.1:0-6504 GCA_963924995.1 uncultured Opitutales bacterium | reverse complement strand
ATTATAAAAAACTTGTTGTGATATATATTCAAGACCATCTAGACAGTGAGGAGTGCATAATTATGAATGATGATTTAAATCAGTCGGAATCAAACTTTAACAGTGAGGATGATACAATTATATTTCCATCCGAACCCCAGTACGAAGTTTCAAAAGAAGAAATCGGAAAATGGGTGGATCAATTAATGGAAATGCCAGAACCTGAAATTTCCTATACGGAGGTAACGGAAGAATTTTCAAATAATTTTGACGATCCCTTCACTCGCGTTGCGGAGAGAATTCTTTCTGATGAAACTTTTTAGTCAGTCAGGATTTTTTTGTATGATTTTTTTACTAAAGTCTTAAGCATTATGGTCGACTATAAAATGTAGCCGCAAGGATGCAGCCATATTTAAATCTGATTCAGTCCACAGGAGGTAGATTAGAATCACAACCTAAAACAATGTCCCCAAGACATTACAATTAATAAGTTGTGATATATATTCAAGACCATATAAATGAAGAGGAAAGCTTAAGTCTGAACGATGATTCAAGTCAGTCGGAATCAAGTTTTAATAGTGAGGATGATATAATTTTATTTCCATATGAGCCTCAGTATGAAGTTTCAAAAGAAGAAATCGGAAGATGGGTGGATCAACTAATGGAAATGCCCGAACCTGAGAATTCCCATAGGGAGCGACTGGAAAAGTTTACGGAACCCATCATACATGTTGCTGAGAGAATTCTTTCGGATGAAACTTTTTAGTGGTTAAGCAACTTTTTTGGGTACTCAAAACCAACTAGTTTACCACTACCAACTTCGATCGATTGCCAATCTTTTTTTTCACTTGTCATAATCACCACACCGCAGGTTGGGATATTGATGATTGAATTTGAATCAAGCAGATTAGCTAAATGAGTAATCATCGGATTGTGGAAAAATAGAGCAATAGAATTTATACTAGATGGCATAGACTGAATTGAATTAAGAATCACAGAGGTGGGTCCTTCATAAAGTTGTCTAGTGTAGTCTACTTTTTTCAATGGAAACCATTTTTCTTTTATGAATTCAACGGTTTCCTTTGCTCGAATTGCAGTCGAACATAATATTTTTTCGGGAGCAGGGTGGAGGGTATTGAGTTTTTCGCCCATTATTGATGCATCTCTCAATCCTCTTTTATTCAATTTGCGTTCATGATCTTTAATTTGCTCGTTCTCCCATGAAGATTTCGCGTGACGAATTAAAAATATGATTTTCATTTTAGAAGATTATTTTTTTCGTATTGCACGTGCCATACTAATCTTCACCATAAGCAATATGAGATCAAATATTCTATCGTTTCTATTGATAACTTTTTATTTTTATGGATGCAGTACTGAAGACAAGGAATCGAATACTCAATCTGTAGAAGTCCTTATTGGTGAAAAAGAAAAAAGGACAGACCTTGTTATAGACGACCGATTTGTTTCTAAAGACCGTGAAATCGAAAAAATATTTTCAGATTTTGAAAAACCTGTTCGAAGTTTCCCTACGATTGAACAAACCGAAACCGAAACGATGAAAAATGGTCGTTTATATCGAAAAGATTTATGGGAAGAACCTTTTACTGGTACCGTAGTTGAGCATTTCTCTGATGGATCTCTTTCTTTGGAAACCTCATATTATAGAGGATTACCCCATGGCCAACAAATAAGAAATTTTTCATCAGGGCAAAGAGCATTAGAAGCCAACTTTGACCAAGGTGTTCTTGTGGGAGTGAAGTCCAGATGGTGGCCGAATGGACAAGTTAGAGAGAAAGCTTATTGGAGTGAAGGCAAGTATATTGGTCGACGTTTATGGGATCGTACCGGTCGTCTCATTAAGGAAGAAATTGTGCCACAAAGTTAGCTTCTGTTTTCTTCAATCTCTTTGATTTTTGATACAAAATCTGCAAAATCTCCAACGCGGATTATTGATAAGTTCTCTATAACCTGCCTTCTTTCAATTGCCCTCAATTGCTCGAATGACTCATCGCTCATATCATCGGGTACCACTACTACTAGGTGGCGTGATTGGAGCCTGAAATTGGTATCGCTTAGGGTTCTAATTAAGTTAATTTCATCTTTTTCTTCCCATGAGTTTCGAATTTCAACTCCAAGAGATAATAAAGGAACCCATAAATCAGTTTCACCTACCGAATATCTTTTTTTTACATCTAGCTTAAGAGCAGAAAGCTTATATTCGCAAATATGGATCAAATCCATAATTGAAGCAGAATTTGATAGAAGAGAATCTTTTTCTTTTGAAACCAGTGATGACAAATAAGCAATTAAATCACCGTGATGAAGCACTTGCGTTCTTTCTCTAGCAAAACTTCGAAGATTGGGGTCTGGAAAAAGAGATTCTAAGGAAAGTACATTCTTGCTTTCTTGATATTCAGCGGAAGTTTTTTGCTCAATTTGTAGAATAGTAGATTCTAGGTTTTCCGGGAAAGCTATAGTGTGCACTCTAAGATCATAACTCCCTTGATTTTTAGACATGTCACTAAGTTTTTCCCTAATCCAAATACCTAGGTGAAAAATATTTTTGTTATTTTCATATCCAGATTCTCTATATATTTTAACTTTTTCTCTGAAAGCAAAGACTCCCTTGTTATAATACTCATAGGGACCATCTAATTTGTTAACCGTTGCAGCAACTTCTTCGATTAAATCACGATCATCTTTCCAATCTCTTCTTCTTCTATGGTAAACTGGTGTTCCAATTGTGGAAGCTCGTGGTCTTTCAAATCTTGCCATGAATATAAGGATGAGATACTTTTAAAATACTTTCAATACATAATATTGAATAAATTTTCTGTTACTCATAATATTGCAATACTAAATATCAAATGTTTAATTGAGGTGTTTAATGGATAATATAAAATCAATTTCATTTTTTAAATTATTATTTTTAATTTTTATATTGTTTAATTACACCATAGGAAAGGAAGGAAATATAGTAGATTCGATTTCTGCGAAGGATTCAAATAGCACTCAGTTTAAAGAAGAAATTATTAGAGTTATAAATCCAGGTATCTTTGACTACCAATCTAAAGATTTTATGATTCGAATGAGAGCGTGGGGCGTTGAATTTCCTCAAAGAGGTCAACCGGGTCATAACGAAGCAATCACATTTACTGAGCAGAAACTTTTATCCACATCTCCAAATATTCAAATTAAACAAGAATTTGA
This sequence comes from uncultured Opitutales bacterium, assembly GCA_963924995.1. Classification (GTDB taxonomy): domain Bacteria; phylum Verrucomicrobiota; class Verrucomicrobiia; order Opitutales; family Seribacteraceae; genus Seribacter. The sequence continues at coordinate 3,312 of CAWUUU010000187.1, read as the reverse complement.
TATTAAAAACTTGAAAGTGGTTGAGTTAACCCTCTTGAAGGGGCAGATGAATTTTAGCCGGGAAGCAATTTCATTAGGCATTGGTTGGCATATGGAAAAAGAAACGAACCGATATGGACCTTTTGTACTATCACAATTAAAAGCCAAAAGGTTAAATTTAGGGATTTGGGCAAACAACTTTAATTACAAGCAGATTCAATCACCCTCATCCTTGCCCACACCTCGTTTACCTGGAATGATTAATAATCAGAGGAATTTTGTCCCTTCGCTCACTTTTTGGGTTACCACTTTTGGCAAAATCCATCGTCCTAATTGTTCTTTTTATCAACGAGGAAGAGGAAGTTTAACTTCAAGACCTCAAGGAACTGATTGTAGAATTTGTGGTGGAAGAAAACCCAAATAATTTAATTTAAAAAAAAAATCACTTTTTTTAAGCGTAGGATTGTGGAATTACTAAAAAGATATATATAAATAGCTATGTATTTGCCAAATATTAATGAATTTCCGAACTTTTCTTTAAAGCGCCTTCTCAGTACTTGTTTTGGTGATAATGTTGCCGAGGAACAAAAAATATGTATTTTGATTGATTTACCTGATCTTTCATTGATGAAGGAGCATAAATTCTTAGAGTTATTTGACTTTTCTGTCCAAAAATACGCTCATAATGTTTTTCTTAAAGAACTCATTAATGGAGTTTCACAAAGCCTTTCCTATTCGGGTAACGGTTTTTTTGCATTCAAAACTACTGGTGGAAGTAACTTAGATCCAGAGGATGTCGCGACCAATTTTGATGGTGAAATTCTCTCATTAAATAAGGATATTTATCCTAAATTCGATATTATTCTTGCGATTACTGATTACTCTTTAACCGCACCACTTACTGCATCCGCTAAAGTACATGGCTTCCGTGGGGCTACATTACATGGTGTCAATGAAATCATCTTAAATTCAGGGTTGTCTGTTGATTACAATCATATTAGCAAGCAATCCGAATTATTTAGAACTATACTTGATGAATCTGATTCGTTTGAACTTGATTTTGAAGTGTTCGGTTCAAAATCTACGCTCAAAATTGATTGCCTGAATCAATCTGCACAGAAAAGCCACGGTCTTTGTCCTAGTGGGACACCAGATGTGGCAAATCTGCCTGCTGGCGAGGTTTATTTCGTTCCCACTTCAGCTTCAGGCTCTTTTCCATTCCGTTTTTCGGATGGAACTCTAGCACAGATGGAAGTTGATAATGGTGCTATTGTGAAGGCATCGCTTCTCAGGGGAGATCAAAAATTGGTAGATGCTCGTAATCAACAACTGAAGGAAGATCCTGCCACCGGTATTATTGGGGAACTTGGATTTGGTACTCAATTACTTCCTTTTTCAGGTAAAGATATTCAAGATGAGAAAATACTTGGAACTTGTCATGTTGCGACAGGCAGGAGTGACCACTTAGGTGGTTCTTTAACTCCTGATCTTTTCAATTCTAGGTTGAATGCATCTCACGATGATATTTTATATGCTCCACCTAAGACTCCTGAAATTAATGTTTCGGAAGTGAGAATGCATAAGAATGGAGCGAGTGTAAGCATTTTGCAAGACTTTCAACCGACGGCTTTTTTACTTGATCATCTTTCATCTGAATACCCCATTGAGAAATTTGCAGTATGTGTTGATTAAGGGAAGGAATTTGCTGTTATTTTTTAATTGTTTATTCTTATTCTCATATTCTGTTTTCGGCTTTCGCCCAGCGCCTTCTTCCCCCCGAGCTCCTTCTATTAAAAAAGTTCGCTCTGTTCCATCCTATTCTTCTTTAAAAAAAGCATCCTTTGCACCTGCTTCTAGGGTGACTCGAAAAGCTCCTGTTGCTCCTCGTACTCCAATTTCTAGATATCCTAAACTCGTCAAGCGTCCTTCTTTGTCAAAACGACCTAAACCAGTTCGGAATATTCCATTAGTGCAACGCGTACCTAGTGTAAAGAGGGTTCCATATGTCCGTAGTGCTCCGAGTAGACCCTAATTTAAAAAAAACATTTAATTATATTCGTAGCTTGGAGATATTTCTCCCTAAAAGCTTTGCAAAATATCTTATTATTGAGGAGATTATTGTAAATGTCTTCGCCCTTATTTTCTTTTGCACATAAGAATGATTGTAACTTGAATCTTTTAAAAAGGTTCTTTGTGGGAATTTTGGTTTTTTTTCTAGCCAACCAGCAAGGGTTTTCAAATAGTCAAAATGGACTTATGGTTGAAGTTTACTCAGTTGATTGGAACGGGACAGATCTTTTGTTAACTGGGACTGGAATTTCAAATTCACCATTTCCAACTCTATCTTTATTCGAGAATAATTATTATGTCTTTAACAATATTAGTAGTGAACAAATTAGATTTGCCATTGGAGAAGATAACACGACCGAATACACTCATGTAGATATTTGGAATAATGGTTCGCACAGCAACGATGAATATTCGTTATTTTCGCCTGATCGTAATAGTTCTAGGACGCTTTATTATTTCAACGCGGATCAAAGTGAATCAGTTGGACAAATCAACATCTCGTCCCATGATTCACAATTTTTACATCCGCAGCTTAATGAAAGTTCTTTTAGGTTCGGTCGGTCTATTGAGATTAACGAGTGGAACCAAACAATAATTGGCTCCCCAGGTGAAGGAGCTTTTGATGACGGTGCGTTTCATTTATTTAATTGGGAAACAAATGGCAGTTTTTCCTATCTTGAAAAAATAATTCCTCCAACTTCTGGTCAAAAAGGTCAATTTGGGCATGATTTAGCAGTAGAAAATGAATTTCTTTTCGTAAGTTCTCCAGATAGCTCTTCATCTTCTGGTTCCGTTGACATTTTTAGTCGGGAGTCTAATGGCAGTTATAGTTTTAATGAAAGTTTAAATATCTTTGGAACCATTGGTGATATGTTCGGATGGGATGTTGCGGCGGCCGGTCAGTATTTGGCGGTAAGTTCCTTGCAAGCTAATCATATCGGGGGAGGCAAAATCTCTATTTTTGAACATAATGGAACTAATTGGGATTTAATCGATTTATTAAATGCCGATGATAATCAAAGCAATGATGAATTTGGATATGCAATTGAACTGACAGGAACTCGTTTGCTTGTAGGAGCACCCAAAGCTGATGCCAATGGCACAGATTCTGGTGCCGCTTATATTTTCGAAAAAAACGCCACTGGGTGGCACCAAACATTTAAACTGGCACCAACAGGTTTGTCTGCAGGCGATGAATTTGGGTATTCGGTGGCATTGACCGATAACTTGGCTTTCGTCGGTGCAAGGCAAAAAGATGGTATT
>CAWUUU010000186.1:0-3511 GCA_963924995.1 uncultured Opitutales bacterium | reverse complement strand
CTGATCTTAAACTAATAATATTTAAATGAAATTACTTGTACGAAACTTGGATCGATTAACAACGGAGGAAGAGTTGGTGAGCATATTTAAGGACTTTGGGGAAATTGAATATTGTACTTTGGTAATAGACCCCAAAAGTGGATCTTCAAAAGGATTTGGATTTATTGAAATGCCAAATGTAAGTGAGGCACAAGGGGCGGTCAAAAATTTAAATTACACAACGATTGGCAGAAATAAGATACGGGTTAAAACGACCAAGAATTGAATGAGATTATTTTGGATATCCGATCTTGCCATTAGTAGGTTTTAATAAAAACAATTATTTAGTGCTGAGATATTGCATTTTCGCGAATTCTTGAAGAGGCAATAAAAGAGGAATACGACTGGTGCTCTTACTTGGATATATATGGGCATCTCAATGTACCGAAAACTAAAACAGAAGAGATAACTAAAAATTTGACTTGATAAAGACGGGAATGTACCCAAGACGATCTGCATGGTGTTATTTATTAAACTGACAAATTTCGATCCAATTGATCGTAGTTTTTGAACTGGTTTAAATCCCGTTGGTTTTCTCTTTACGCATGATTTACGATTGCCGATTTCGGTACTTCGTGTCATAAGAAATTATCTTCCGACTGTTCCCGTTCGAAGAGTCGAAGAGGGAAATAAAACCTTTTATTTTATGCAAGCAAACAAGGAAAGTATTGAGTCGATCCATCGGATTGACCCTGAAAGCTCAGGTGAGATGGCGGGCCGTTTTGATGAACTTGTTCATTTGTTAGAAAATAAAAGTGATGAGCAGGTGCTTGCTCGGGTAGAAACTTTTCACCATTCTGACTTGGCTGATGCAATTGGCCTCCTCACGGGGGGGCTGAGGAAGAGATTGCTCAACTTGGTGAAAGTCGACTTGGATCCTGATCTGCTTTTTGAATTGGAGGATCATCTACGTAAGGAGGTGACTGATACCTTATCCTCCAAGGAGGTGGCTGGGATAATCGCAGAGATGGATTCGGATGAAGCCGTTCAAGTCCTCGAAGATATGGAGGCCGAGGAGAGGAACGAGGTTTTAAGCGAAGTCCCTGATGAGGAGCGGGAGGATATTGAAATTGGCTTGGCCTACTTGGAGGATAGTGCGGGTAGAAGAATGCAGACCGAATTGGTCAGCGTGGGTACGGAATGGACAGTCGGTCAGACGATTGATTTTTTACGCGAGGAGGAGGATTTGCCTGAGGAATTCCTCGACCTTTTTGTGGTGGATTTAGATGAGAAACCTGTGGGTGTGATTTCCTTGTCTCGCATTTTACGCTCTCCTCGAAATACTTTAATGAGAGAGATTGCGGATGAGACTCAGGTTATTGTACCTGCGGAGATGCTCCAGGAGGAAGTCGCTTTACTTTTTGAAAAATACGACCTGACTACTTCAGGAGTGGTGAATCGGGCCGGTAAGTTGATCGGGATGATTACGGTGGATGATGTGATGGAGGTTGCCCGGGAAGAATTTGAGGAGGATATTTTACGACTCGGTGGAGTAGGGGAAGAAACAGTGGATGACTCGGTGGTACAGGCTTCCGTCAAGCGTTTTACCTGGTTGTTAGTCAACTTGGGTACCGCGATTCTTGCCTCTTTAGTAATCGGGTTATTTGATGCTACTTTGGAGGAGATGGTAGCCTTGGCCATTTTGATGCCCATCGTGGCTTCGATGGGAGGAAATGCAGGAACGCAGACTTTAACTATAACGGTGAGGGCTTTGGCGACAAAAGAGTTAACTGCGTACAATGCATTTCGAACATTACGGAAGGAATTTGCGGTGGGTCTTTTGAATGGAGTGGTCTTTGCGGTACTTGCGGGGGTGGTGGTGGTTATTTGGTTTAATCACTTGGATGTCCGTTACTTGCTTGGTGGGATTATTGCCGGGGCCATGATTATTAACATGATGGTGGCGGGAATTGCCGGGGTGGCTTTGCCTTTAATGCTCGACCGAATGGGGATTGACCCCGCGGTGGCTTCTGGAGTCTTTGTTACCACAGTTACGGATGTAATCGGATTCTTCGCCTTTCTCGGCTTGGCCTCTGCTATTTTATTATGACGGCTACAAAAAATCGAATTTTAGTAACTGGTTCAACTGGGTGCATTGGAACCCATGCGGTGAATGTGTTACTTGAGGAGGGTGAATGCGAGGTCTTTGGATTTAATCGATCTGAACCCGAGGGGGAACAAAGTCGGGAAGGGTATCACTTTTTTATGGGTGATCTTGCTGACCCGCAAAGTATTGAACGGGCAGTGCGAGAAATTGAACCGACCCATGTGATTCACCTCGGTGCTTTACAAACTCCAGATTGTCGGGATTTCCCCATCAAGGGAATGGAGATCAATGTACTGGGCACAGCTCATCTATTCCAAGCCTGTACTCAGTTGAAAAGACCACTCGATCGGTTTGTATTTGCAAGTTCAAGTGCGGTCAATGGAGCCCGTTCTCTTTATGGGGCGGATGGAGTACGCCCGGAAGATCCTTACCATCCATTTAACCTTTATGGGTATTGGAAAGTAGCAGGGGAGGGGATGGCTCAGGCTTTTCATCAAGCCACCGGAGTTTCGACTGTCTCTCTCCGACTTGCCACTACTTATGGCCCCGGTCGAGACCGCGGGTTTACTGCGGCAATGACTTCAGCAATCAAGGCAATTGTTCAGGGCGAGCCTTACGAAGTCCCGTATCGTGGGAAGGAACATTATCATTTTTCTCTGGATGTGGGGGCGGGGTTTGCCCGGGCGGCGATTGATCCCTTTTCTGGGTATGGTGTATTTAATTTGCTTGGAGAAACCCATTCGATTGAAGATTTTATTCAAACAATCAAAACTGAATCCGTGCATTTTGAAATTAGTAATCCCGAGATTAAATTCTCTAAGGACGCGGAACTTTCTCCGTTTATTTATGAATTGAATGATGAAGCGACAAGGAAAGCTTTTCCCTTGATGCCCCTGACTTCCTTGAGTGAGGGCGTGCTTCAATCCATTGCTTATTTCCTTGGATTAAGCCGGGAATAAGAGAAGATATAAGATTTTCAAAGAATTTTAATACTATTTTTGACCTAGATGCGCATTTAGTGTAAGTACATTATTAAATCCTTTATTTGAATATGATCACTCGCTTATTCTCCTTTATCTTCATCCCAAGCGTGTCCACCACCGGACTTTGGTTCTTAACCCAAGTGTAAGAAAATTATTCTTTCTTTTCTTCTGTTGGTTCCTGATTAGCTTCTAGTTTATCAAGCTGATTAGAGTCTAATAACTGAGGTTCTGACTGGTTTTCTTCCTCCACTTCTTCCCGTATTTTTTCGACAAGGGAAAGGGCGTCATTTCTATGCCTGAGGGAACGTTCTTGAAATTTGGCCACTTGGATAAGGGCATCACTTTGATCGTAATGAGCGTGTAAGAAGTGAAATAGATTAACTCCGGACAAAGCCCCCAATAATACTCCCATGAAAAGAACTACAGATTGTGAAACCTTGGG
>CAWUUU010000185.1:0-4540 GCA_963924995.1 uncultured Opitutales bacterium | reverse complement strand
TTCTGGGTTGTTTTTGGAATTACAAAACTCAAACTTCACGCATTTTTAACTTTAATGATTGCAGCTATTTTTGTCGGATTGCTGTCCGGTCCTTTGCCCGAACTTTCGATCGAAAATAAAGGTCTTTTTCACAATCGAGTTGATTTGCCCCCTTCAGCAGAAACTGACCATACTCTGGCTATAAAGTGGTCGCTACTTGGATTGGGAAATACCGCAGGTGGAGTTGGGTTAATTATCGCTCTCGCAGCAATTGTTGGGACTTGTATGATGAAGAGTGGTGCCGCAGATCGTGTAGTGCGTTTTTTACTCTCTGTATTTGGAGAAAAATATGCAGGTCTAGTTCTTCTGCTGAGTGGTTTTCTACTCTCGATACCTGTCTTTTTTGACACGGTATTTTTTTTACTTATCCCGCTGGCACGTGCCATGGCAGTTCGTTCAGGAGGTCAATATTTATTTTTTGTTATGGCAATGGCAGGTGCGGGTGCCATTACACATTCGATGGTTCCCCCTACACCTGGGCCACTTATGATCGCTAATGGTTTAGGAATAGAAATTGGTTACGCGATGACAGCTGGGTTAATTGCAAGTATTTTACCTGCTTGCTTAGTTCTTTATCTAGCAAAGTGGTTTGATTCCAAATATAATTTTCCGATGAGAGAAGTCGCAGGTTCATCAAGGAAGAGCTTGGAGAATATTATTAATAAACCAAACGAAGATTTACCCTCCATTTTCCTTTCTTTTTTACCTATTGTTTTACCCGTGGTTCTTATTTCTGGTTTATCTATTATTAACATCCTAAGTTTACATAATATCGACCTCGGTATTTTTAACCCTGGTCCAGATAATGTTTGCTACTCGGTACTTTCCTTTCTGGGAGAGCCCAATATGGCTATGGCTTTGGCTGCATTGTCTTCGATTTATATTTTGGTTCAGCAATCTATAAAAGATAATTTAGGTAAAAAGAGAAAAATAACTTCATTCTTGTCAAAAGAATTAGAAGAACCTCTTTCGACCGCGGGAATGATTATATTAATTACTGGTGCAGGTGGTGCATTTGGCGGAATGATTCGATTAAGTGGAGTAGGGAGGTCAATTGAGAATCTTTCCAGCGAATTTAACATCTCCTATGTCTTACTTGCTTGGTCAGTTACTGCGATTATAAGAATAGCCCAGGGTTCCGCTACAGTTGCAATGATCACAGGTGTTGGATTAATGGCTGCGGTTTTGGGAGATGGCAGTTTACTCTCCTATCATCCATTGTATATCTTTTTGGCAATAGGATTTGGTTCGATTACTCTCTCCTGGATGAATGATAGTGGGTTTTGGGTGGTTCAAAGACTGAGTGGTTTTACTGAAAAAGAAACTTTGAAAACATGGTCTGTTTTACTTACAGCAATTTCTTTACTGGGGTTGATTATTTGTTTAATCGGTTCAGTTATCATTCCATTAAAATAGACTCATGAACAGAAGACATTTTTTAAACACTACCGTTTTAGGTGGTTTCGTATACCCACTTGAAAAAAACTTTGGATTATCAAAAGAACCTTCAAGGTCATTTAAAGGTAAGATTTTAAAGGCAGTCAAGTTTGGCGGAAAAGTTAATCCAGACCGAATGAGAAAATTGAAGGATCTTGGATTTGATGGGGTTGAGGGTTCGGGACCTGGATTAAATGGTAAAGAAATGATTGAAGCATGCGAAAAATTTGATCTTCCCATGCATGGATTAGTTTACAACAAGCATTGGAAAGTCCGCTTATCTTCACCCGATCCTGAAACTCAGGAAGCAGGTCGAGTAGGGTTGGAAGATGCGATGCAAGAATCGAAGGCCGTTGGCGGAAGTTCGGTATTACTAGTACCAGGTGCAGTGAAGGGAAAGAATGAAAACCACGACGATGTTTGGACTCGTTCGATCGTGCAAATACGAAAATGTATCCCACTCGCTAAAGAATTGAAAATCCATATTCTGATCGAAACAGTTTGGAATGGTTTCTGCCTTAAACCAGAATTGTTTAGGGATTATATTGATGAAATTAATAGCCCGTGGGTACAGGCTTATTATGATATTGGCAATATGCAGAAATATGGACCAAGTCACCAATGGATAAGGGTATTAGGGAAACGGATTATCAAATTAGATGTGAAGGACTGGGGAGAAAAGAATGGTTTTTGTCCATTAGGGAAGGGCGATGTTAATTGGAATAAAGTCAGAAGCGAACTTGAGCAAATTAACTTTTCTGGATGGGCGACAAGAGAGGGTAGTGATGGAGGAGATGAAAAGACTGCCAAATTAATGAATGAATTACTCGACCTTTAATTTATTCTTTTGATTGCTTTTAAATAATACTGCACTAAAACTATAAGCAGTTTAGGGGAGTCACCATGGCGTTTGACTGAGAGGCTTACACGTTCCGTAAGCGACCCTTAGAACCTGATGCGACTCCACACGCCGTAGGGAAAACTTGACACCTGTGTCAATAATCTCTGGCGAAATTAAATTTATAGCCATGATAAAAAAAGTAGAAAATCAATCTGAAGCAGAGCATAGTGCTTTTGCTCATTCTCGTAAAATTTATGTTAAGGGGGATTCCGTTGACGTCCGTGTGCCGATGAGGGAAATTTCTCTTTCGCCTAGTAATTTGCCTGGAGGTGGAACTGAAGAGAATGAAGCAGTTCGAGTCTATGACACTTCAGGTGCTTGGGGGGATCCTGGTTTTCACAAAGATCCAACAAAAGGATTACCACTATTGCGTGCAGATTGGATTAATCAGCGAAACGATACGCAAAGAATTGAAGGTCGATCCTGCCAACCGATAGATAATGGTTATTTATCGGACAAACATGCCAGTCGATCGGACGAACGAACTAAGGAACTTCCTGATTTTGACATCTCTAAACAAGTTGTCCTTCGAGCTAAGGAAGGGAAAACGGTTACACAACTTCAGTATGCCCGTGATGGTATAATTACTCCTGAAATGGAGTTTATTGCGATCCGTGAAAATATGAAGCTGCAAATTCTCTCTGAGAACCTGGAAACTTCACCAGATGCAGTAAGGAATTCTCTTAATCATCAGCATAAGGGGCACTCTTTTGGTGCTTCTATTCCGACTGAAATTACCCCTGAATTTGTTCGAAGTGAAGTAGCTCGTGGGCGTGCAATTATACCCGCAAATATAAATCACCCTGAGCTTGAGCCCATGGCGATAGGGCGTAATTTTTTAGTTAAGATAAATGCTAATATAGGAAACTCCGCCGTTGCTTCTTCCATTGAGGAAGAGGTTGAAAAAATGCGTTGGGCGACCAAGTGGGGAGCAGACACATTGATGGATTTATCAACTGGAAAAAATATTCATCGAACCCGTGAGTGGATTATCAGAAATTGTCCCGTCCCTGTTGGCACTGTTCCCATTTATCAAGCGTTAGAAAAAGTGAGAGGTAAGCCAGAAGATTTAACTTGGGATATTTTCAAAGATACCTTAATCGAACAGGCCGAGCAAGGAGTTGATTATTTCACAATACATGCAGGTGTTCTTTTGCGGTATGTACCGATGACCAGTCGTAGAATGACTGGCATAGTCAGTCGCGGGGGCTCTATTATGGCTAAGTGGTGCCTGTCGCATCATAAAGAAAATTTCCTTTACGAAAAGTGGGATGAAATTTGTGAAATTATGGCTTCCTATGATGTGTCATTTTCAATTGGGGATGGACTTCGTCCAGGTTCGATTGCGGATGCAAATGATGAAGCCCAATTTGCTGAACTGGAAACTCAGGGAGAACTGACAACACGAGCTTGGAAATATGGTGTACAAGTTATGAATGAGGGCCCCGGGCATGTCCCGATGCATATGATTCAGGAGAATATGGAAAAACAGTTAGATTGGTGCCATGAAGCCCCTTTTTATACTCTTGGACCATTGACTACAGATATTGCACCTGGATACGATCACATTACTAGTGGAATTGGTGCGGCTATGATCGGTTGGTATGGTTGTGCAATGCTTTGTTATGTCACTCCCAAAGAACATTTGGGTTTGCCCGATCGTGAAGATGTTAGAGAGGGTGTGATCACCTACAAGTTAGCCGCACACGCAGCTGATTTGGCAAAGGGGCATCCATCAGCTCAATTTCGTGATAATGCATTGTCTAAAGCTAGGTTTGAATTTCGATGGGAAGATCAATTTAATTTATCTCTTGATCCTGAAAAAGCTCGGGAATTTCATGATCAAACATTACCTCAAGAAAATGCGAAGACCGCTCATTTTTGCTCCATGTGTGGGCCTCATTTTTGCTCGATGAAAATTAGTGAGGATGTGCGGAAATATGCCAGAGAAAATGGATTTGATAACGATGAGTCTGCTGTAATTAAAGGCATGGAAGAAAAATCAAAAGAATTTCTTTCATCTGGTGCTGAGATATATACGACAGGAAAAGTTGAATGAACATTTATGTGAATGATGAATTAAAGAAAGTTGATTCTGGTTTATCATTGAAATCCCTGCTCATAGATATTGGTATGGTCGAATTATCAGGTTGGGCAATTGCG
>CAWUUU010000184.1:0-3237 GCA_963924995.1 uncultured Opitutales bacterium | reverse complement strand
TCACACAATCGTGAAAACGAGCGACCGTCTTACGTATAATCGGAGTATCTGGATAGTAGGGGGGGAGTGAAATCTTTGAGGGATCATGGATCTGATCAGAAGACAATTTTGACTGAATTTCCTTTTGAAAGCGTGCATAGGGCCAGACCATCGTTCGGCTCTGGTGGGAAGTCATTAAATTGAATACAGAAAAAAACGGTTTGGTCTGAGATTTTTGTGCACGCCAATGGGCATTGCCAGAACTTACATCCCACGAGCGCTTGATGATTTCTTCATAATTACCCGAGTTATAGTCCGTTTTTACATTGTTTGTGCTGAAGTATCCTTTTTTTCGCAACAGTGAGGGGAAACCCTTCATGTATGAGGGCAGGGGGAAACCGGAACGCATCTGCTGGGTGCCGAGAGTGGTCGGGTAGCATCCTTGAATCAGGCAAGATCGTGAAGGCGAGCAAACGGGGGCGGAGGCAAAGGCATTGGTGTATCTCACGCTTTGTTTGGCCAGTGCGTCTATATTCGGGGTGTTGGCATCCGGATCTCCGTAGCAACCAAGAACCGGGCTCATGTCCTCGGCCGTAATCCAAAGAATATTCGGACGATCAACACAAAATAAAGAAACGGTCAGGAAAAAAGGTATAATCAATCGAATTTTCATCAATTGATAGTAACGATATGAAAAAAAATCCTGCAATCCTCAAGTTTTCTATGACTGGCAAATATTTTAATAAGCGAAGGATTAGTTTCATAATTTCATTCTTATTTATAACCTGTAGAAAAATAAATATTATTATTTGCATACTTAGTGTAAATATGTAATTTACTTAAGTATGAAATATGTAAATTTAGTGAAATTAGGGAGCTTGGCTTCATTTTCAATGTTTTTGATGAATTCTTCAGAGTTGTATTCTAACAGTCTGAGAAATTGTTGTGGATTACTCCCGATTGAATCTCCTCAATTCATCCCCCCGGTGAAAGAAAAATTTACTCCTCCCAAGAGGACTATTAAGCCGGTCCCATCCAAAAATGTATATTCTCCTCCAGTTCGTTGCCGTAAAACCTCTTCCGTTTCATCAGTTCCTTCCACCCCGGCAATGTTTTACTATGCTCCGCGGATGAAAAGTATTCGAGTCTCTTCTCCCCCCAATATTGAGGGTTGGGAGCGAAGCTTACGTAATGAAATGAGATTGAACGGTCGCTCTAAGCAAACGGTCGATCGTTTGCTTGCTCGTATCCAAAAATACTATGGAGATCCGAGTATTGAAGCCTCTGATTATACACCCGGAAATGAAGGCTATCTACCGAGTCGCGAGAGTCGTGAACTTGCCGAACTTCGAATTCGTCGCTCTGTAGAATCAATGGCAGAATTTTATAAAAAATCAAACAATCCATACATGGATGCCGAAAAGTCCAGTAATGGAAACGAGATGGCAAAGGGAAAGCTTGCCTTTATTAACACTCAACTTGATAAACTTGGAAAGGAACGGGTGAGTATGGACGACTTTCGTGAAATTGTTGGCTTGAAAATAAATCCACCTTTTCAGGCACCTGTGATTGCTGATCTTATACCCGAACCAAAGGAAGAAGGACAGGTTCCAATCATTCCAGCAATTGCCGGATTGATACCCGAGCCCAAAGCCGTCCTGGAGCCAGTTAATTTAGCGAATCCCCAATTTGATAAAGAGGTTGTGGTTGAAGAGAGGGTTATAGGAATATACCATACTTTTGCCAATTGGTTGGCGGATAATGACAAAGTATTTCCTTCGCTTGACCCCGAAGTGGATGCATTAACTATTCGTTATTTTGATCGAGTAAACCGCGAACTTCGGGAACTTGGAAAATTTGAAAATATGCAGATTTTTCGTGAAAAAACTTTGGCCTACCTCGATGATGTATTGGACGACCGGGGGCAACATCTTGCCCCTGGTGAGATCGTTCCCAAAAATATCGAATTCAACTTGCCGGGAAGCGACGATCCACTTTTTCGTACTGATTCGAGTCGTTCCTTTGTACATTTGGCCAGTTTGCCCGGGAAAGTAATTTCTGCCCAAAGTGGAGTAGGTCGCTTTCAAGTGCTTCCAGGGAAACAGGTTTCTTCTCTTCGCAAAGTGAATCAATTTGATTCCTCGGGAAACAAGCGATCCTTTCGAGTGATGAATAACCTACCCGGTAAAGTGATTTATTAAAGGAAAGAGAAGTGGAACTAATTCAGCAAAATGCCCATTGTTTAAGCCGAACGCCCCAACTCCTGATCCTCTTCCAAACTGAGTTCTTCCTTCGGGGTTTCTATTTCTTCTTCAAACTGAGTAAAGGAAGCGGGTAATTCCTTCTTGGTCTGAATTCCCAACGCACGAAGCTTTTCCGCGCGGCCTACTAAGTTTCCACTACCAGAGGATAATTGACCGACTCCCTTTTCATGGGCCTCCATTGCCTTCTGCAATGCTTTTCCAATATCTTCCATATTGGTTAAGAAACCAGAAAATTTATCGTACAGATTACCCGCTTGCCGAGCAATCTCATGCGCATGTTTATTTTGTTTTTCTAACTTCCAAAGGTTGGCCACAGTTTTAATTGTGGCCATTAAAGTAGTGGAAGTCACGAGTACGATCTTTCGATCGAATGCATATTGGTAAAGATTGGGGTCTTCCCTAAGTGCCGCTCCAAAAGCGGGTTCTACTGGAATAAAGAGGAGTACAAAATCGGGTGTATTGATCTGCTCGATCGCGGAGTAATCTTTTTCAGAGAGTTCATCGATATGTTTTTTGACCGATTGCAAATGTTCTTTAAGTGCAACCTTATATTGATCCTCGTCTTCAAGAGAAATTGAACGCTCGTAAGCGGTGAGTGAGACCTTCGCATCGACAACGATTGCCCGGCCCTCGGGCAAGCGAATAATCGCATCTGGACGTTGACGATCAAAAGTCTCCTGCATTGAAAACTCCTGCCCCTTCACTAAGCCCGATGCTTCCAAGGTCCGCTCGAGAATGAATTCTCCCCAGTCCCCCTGTTTTTTAGAATCCCCCTTGAGGGCATGAGTTAGATTTCGTGCCTCCTCGCTTAGTTGGGCCTGAGACTGTTGTAGGTTTCCTAGGAATTCCTTAAGCGATGCATGTTGAGTCACATCTTTTTCATGGATATCCTCCACCTTCTTACGGAAGGACTGGATATCCTTATCCAAAGGTTCGAGTACAGCCTTGAGGTTGACCTTATTCGCCTCAGTAAATTTGGCACTCTTTTGTTCGA
>CAWUUU010000183.1:0-27894 GCA_963924995.1 uncultured Opitutales bacterium | reverse complement strand
GCGAATCTTTAATTTTACCCGCAATTGCCCGTTGACCAAATAAATGACTGGCAAACAGAATCCCAAAGCCCATGCCAATCGCCAAAAGGATTTGGATGAGTACCGGAAGATAGTCTAAAAGTGTCATGCTTATTGCATGGTACGAAATTGCCTCAAAGGCAAGGAGATTCCTTAGGCAATTGAAGGCTTTGATATATATTTCAACAGGCTTGCCAAATTATGCTTTGATGAATTAAAGTATTTTAATGAATACTTCTGCAAAATCTAGTTCTCTCCGACTTAGTAAACAAAAAGGATTTACACTTGTTGAAATTCTAATCGTCTTGGCTTTAATTGGCATCGTTGCTGGGTTGGCAATGTCAAATCTTGGCGAAATCTTTGGTGGTGGAAAAGTGAAAGCAGCTCAGACTTGGGTTAATAGTACTGGTGAAGCGTATGTAACTAGTTATTTTGCATTGGTTGGCCAATATCCCAAAAGCTTGGCTGATCTTAAGACACCCCCTGCTGGTACCCCACCATTTGTGAAAAGAGCTTCAGATTTACAGGATCCCTGGGGGAAAGAATATATTTATCAGTATCCTGGTACTCACAATACGGGAAGCTTTGATATTTCCACCACTGCACCAGATGGTACTGTTTTAGGGAATTGGGATACTGGGAAGTAATTTGAAAGAGGTACTCAAGGCGTACCGAAAACGAGCCTTTAGTCTCATTGAGGTGCTGCTCGTTCTTGCCTTGGTGGCTGTTTTAGTTGGGATTGTCGCTGGTAATGCAGGAGCCTTTATCAAGGGGAGTAATTTTGAACCACCCGATCGAGTTTTGAAAAAAGCAGTTCTCGACGCGGTATATAATGCGAGTGAGACTAAGCGGGCAGCGTATTTGAGTTATTTTGAGGAGAATGCAACTTTTCGAGTTACCGATTCATTTGGAAAAGTTCTAGCTGAGCATCGAGTTTACCAAAAATTGGATGATCAAATCAAAAAAGATGAATCTCTTCTTCCTCAAGTAACCTTTTATGCGGTTGGCCCATTGGCGGGAGATGATGGAGACTCCTCTCAATACGATAAGAGTGACCTATTGCTCAATCGAGTCTTATTTCACTCGGGATCAAGTGTCCCATTTTCTGCCGAAATTGATTTTCGGGAAGTAAAGCAAGAGTTGGAGTTCGATCCTTTTTCGGGCTATGTTTTGAAAAGTAAGGAATGAAATATTTTCGTAATCACCCCATTAATCGCAATGGGTTTATGTTGATTGAAGTTTTAATTGCTTTGGCCCTTTTTGGATTATCTGCGGTATATCTAGTCGATGGTGCTTTTATTGCATCTCGTACAATCCGCGTAATGAAAGACACGAGGGAAATGGAGCAAGATCTTCTTTGGGTAAGAGGGGAAATTTTTAAAGAATCAGATTATGAAAAAATAAAAGATGGAGGTGATATCCAGGCCTTATCCATGGGGGAGGTCTGGTGGGAGACTGAGGTCGAAATGTCTAATGTTTTGGATGTCTATCAGGTCACACTTTTCCTTGAATACGACGGGAATGAAGAACTGGGAGTGGATTCGGGTGAGCGGGTTTCCCAAATGTACCTTTTTCGACCTTCATGGGGGACTCATAGCGATTTTGCATCTGAACGGGCCCGATTATTAGAGGATAAAAGAGATAAAATTAGAGAGATCCAAGAGGAAAGGAGGAGGCAATGAGAATCAAAAAAGGGTTTTCAATGATCGAGGTCCTGCTTGCCCTGACAATCGGAGGACTTGTTTTGACTGCAGCCACTTCTCTTTTAATCACAATTGCGAGAGCCTGGGCGGATAGACCTGCGACTCGTGATGCATTTGATGCACATGTTAATGGGGTTGCACATTTTCTGACCGCAGTCTTAGAGGAAGCCACTTTAGCTACATTGAATCGTGCAGGAGATGATGTGATCGATTTACAACGACCGGTGGGTTATTCTGATTCAGACGATCCTTTGATTCATTTCTATTTGAGAGAAGCCCCGCCTCTTTTAGTCTGGCCGACTGGTTCTGCGAGTCGGGTACATTGTTATTTTCAATTTATGGATGGCGAGGGCTTAAGTTTTTTATGGTTTTCGGAACTGCAAGAGTTGGAAAAAAATGATGAAGGACGATTGGAACTTGAGGATGAGGATGACCTTTTCAAAACTTTGATCAGTCCATTCTGTGCCGAAATCTTTTATTGTTACTACGGAGATGAGGATGCCGAGGCGGAAGATATTAAAGAGTGGGAAATTTTAGACGACCTAGATGAAAATGTTCAATCAGCTAAATTTAGGATTCCGGCTTTTATTAAACTTGTCTTTAAATGGGATGAAGAGAATTTGGAAAGAACTATTACACTTCCGATTAAAAGAATTTCGCCGAGTGGAATTGAGGAGGAACCTTTTTAATGGCTTCTAATAGAAGGGGTTCAATCTTGGTATTTATTCTTGCTTTGATCGTGTTGCTTTCTGTTTTGTGTATGCGTCTAATGCAGGAAACCATTCAGGAACTTAGGCATGTGAGTCAATTCCACCGACGGGACGACTTAAGAATGCACGCTTATTCGGCATTGGATGTATCAGTCGGAGTATTGAATGAATTTATGATGGTGGAGAGAACTTTATATTCGCCATCACAGGGATGGGGAGATCCATTAAGTTACGCAGGGATTTCACCTCTCGATGCTTCAGTAAGATGGTCAGTTTCGTTGATTGATGAATCGGGTAAAGTGCCAATTTCCTCAATATCAGAAAAAGATTTAGTCTCTCTTTTTTCGATTATGAGAGCAGAAGGAGATTCTTTGGTTAATGACGATGATGGTCAGCCTTTTTATGATAGCTTTATGGATTGGCAGGATGCAGATGAGGAAGAACGAGATGAAGGGGCGGAGGATGACTATTATGAAGACTTAGAATTTCCTTATTTTACCCCAGGCAAGAAAATTGAAAATTTTGAAGAGTTTCGCATGGTAAAAGGTTTTGCTTATAACCCAGATGAAGAGGATGAATCGGGTCTCTTTTATTCGCCAGACGGAAGCGAAACCCCCCATATGAAAAATTTTCGCGATAGTTTTTCGTTTTTTCATCATGGCCCGATCAATGTGAATACCGCTTCTTCTTTCTTAATCAAATTTTTATGTGGCGACGATGACACTCTTTACAATGAAGTTCTTGCTGGTCCAAGTGCTTCATCGGGAGATCCTTATTTCAAGAATATGAATGACCCTAAACTTGCTCAACTGAGGAGTAACCGCTCCATAAGCACGAGCACGATGGCCACCGTTTTTCGGGTATTAGTTACGGTTGCCAAAGGAAAGGCAAATTTTCAATTACATGCAATTCTTGCAAGTGGAAATGGCGTGAAGTCAAACCCACAGGGTGGGAGAGGGCAAGTGGCCACAAAGCCAAGAAGTCAGCAAAATGCGAAGATGCGATATCCTTTTCGAATTCTTTCAATTCGTGAAAACGAGAATTTGATCGACTGAGAACGCTTGTAGTATTAAATTAATAATACCATTTTTATGGCGGAACCCCCTGAAAAATCATCCGAGTTGCCTGTTGGAGAACTTCGAGAAATCACCCTTCGAATTCCTGGTGAACACTTTTTTTGTGACACAATTTCTCTACCTGCCTCACTCAAGGCCGATAAATATCAGGATTTTGCGGAATTTGTTTTAAATGAAGGAGGTTTATCTCCTTACCCAGTAGAG
Organism: uncultured Opitutales bacterium; assembly: GCA_963924995.1. Classification (GTDB taxonomy): domain Bacteria; phylum Verrucomicrobiota; class Verrucomicrobiia; order Opitutales; family Seribacteraceae; genus Seribacter. Next base: position 24,183 of record CAWUUU010000183.1, on the reverse strand, counting down.
CAATTAGCTTGGGGATACCAAGTAGATGAAAGCCATAGGAAATTTTTTATATTTGCTACTCCATTGGCCAAACTTCGTCAATTAGGTTGGCAGAATTTTGAAATCTTTCGCCGGGTTTTCCCCTCTTTTATTTCTTTGTTAGGTAATGAATACCCTGAACCGACAATCGCTCTTTTACTTTTTGAGGAAACGTTGACAGCGGCTTCTTTTCAGGAGGATTCGAGTGTGCCTGATTTACTCTATTCTATTGCTTTAGACCAAGAGGAAGGTGATGAATCTATTGAAGTTGCGAGAGGAAAACTTCTTTCACTGTTCGACTTGGAGAAATACGAGATCGTCAAAGATATTTTAGTGGCAAATGAAGTGGAAAGAACAAAGGATGGTTTTTTCAGATTTGAGCATGATTGGCTGGAAGGTAAAGATTCAGACCTCGCTTTAGATCAGGATATTTTACTTTCTGCTGATGAACTTTGGACATGCGATCTTCGGCAGCGTGAATTTATTGAAGTTGAGCAAAAGAGAAGGAATCAAGCGAGGGCTCGTTGGAAAGGAATTCTTATTTGGAGCGTGGGCATGGCGGCGATGTTGTTAGCGTTTGCTGGCATTAAGATTATGGGAGTGAAGTTGGAAGACAGGAAGTTACTCAGTAAAAAATATGCGGAAGAAGTTCCTTTAGTGATAGAATCGCAAAAATTACTTGAAAAACTTCGCCAAAATAAACTTGGCGGAATCGATCCATTTGGTGCTTTAATTCGTGTGGCTGTTCATCGAGGAGGTAGTGCGGATAATCCAAGTCTATGGTTTTCATTGGCTCATTTTCAAAGCAGGAACGAAGTGAAATTAGAAGGCGAAGGAAAAACGATTGAAGCAATTAATACTTTTATCAAAAGCTTGGAAAAAAATAATGTGGCCAATATTCGTGTGGGACGCTCAGGAGAGCAGTTGCGCGAAATTAAAAGTGGTGGTGGCAAGACAACTTTTGAAATTGAGATCAAAATAGTAGAGGAAGGAGATACCAAGGCCGCACAGATTTTGGGTGAATCATCGAATCAACTTCTCCATAAAAACGGATGAATGTATTAAAAAAACTTTTTTTCAAATTAAAGGACAGGGAACAAATCCTTTTACTCATTTCCCTTTGGGTAATTGTCACGGTTTGTTTTTTTAAGTTTTTTGAAACGGGAATTTCTATCTATGAGGACTGGGGGTTGACAGAGCAAATGATTGCCACTCACCAAACAGTAATCAATTTGAAGCCTGCAATAGATAAGGCTTTAGAGGCTCAAAAGTTGGAGCAGGCAAACAAGAGTTACGACAAAAATAATCTGAGCAATCGAGTTTCCACTCTTGCGGATAAAGTTTTCCCACAACGGGATTATCGTGAATTAGACACCGAAGAGAGGGAAAGATATTCTCAACACAAGGTAAGGATCAAATTTGCTCGATCTAGTTATGAGAATGTAAATGAGTTTGCGGGTTTGATCAGGCAAGAGAGTCCTTATATGTTTTTAAGCGAAGTTAAAATTGAACCGAATTATCCGCCCAAATCACGTCCCTATGATCCAACCACATACGACGCTACTTTTGTAGTCAGTTCTGTGGAGTTTGTGAATCAATAAAATCTAATTCTATTTATTATGTTAATAATTAAAAAAATCCGAAATCTTATTTTTCGATCGACACTGTTTTTAGTGTGGCTCGGGTTTTCATTTGATTTGCATAGTCAAGTGCCAGTGGACGAGTTACCTGTTGCTCCTACGACGCCTCCCGTCGAAGAACTCGGTAACGAATTTGGAGATTTGGGCTTGGGTGCCTTGGCAGACCCTGTTGGACTTGCTTTAGTAGATGGACTGGATGAGCCATTAGAAAGACTTCGTTTAAGGGATCAAGATACGAATATGATTTTAGATATGATTCAATTGTTGACCGAGAAATATATTTTAAGACCACAAAACTTGCCTCAAGTAAAAATAAATTTTGATAGTTTTAGTGTTTTAACCAAAAGGGAAACTCTACTTGCTTTGGATAGTTTACTGGCCATGAACGGAGTGGGAATAACTAAACTTGATGACCGATTTTATAAGGCTGTGCCTGCCGCAGGAATTAATGTACATGTCCCTATTTGGCTAGAGGGACCAGCGTCTTTACTTTCGCCTAGTCAAAGAATTTATGTGAAGATGTTTCATCTTGACTATGCTCCCGCGATTGAAGTTCGTGAGCAGTTGAGCCCTCATTCAACTCCCAATGTCGGGACCCTTCTAGTTTTTGAGAAGGCCAATAGTATTTTGGCTACGGATTGTCTTCTTAATCTTCAAAGAATGGAAAAGTTGTTACTCTCAATTGATCGTCAAATAAGTAGAGAGGAATTAGGGACCGAATTTTTTGTTTATCCCACTCAGCACGCTGGTGCTCGTGAACTTGAGGGGAAATTGAAAACAATGATTGAGGGGAGCTTTAAATCATTTCTTGGGGGAACAACCCAAGTTGATTCAGATGAACGAACGGGAAAGCTTATTGTAGTAACTCGTAAAGAAAACTTGGAGACAATTAAATTCATTTTGGAAACCTTAGACGCACCGGTTAAGATGAAAACAACAAGCAATCTTTTTAAACTTCAGCATGCCGAGGCAAAAGATATCAAGTCTATTCTTGATGAAGTGGTAAAAAACCAGCAAAATATTAAGCAAAAGCTCCAAGGCGGGAAAAATGCGAGACCCTCTGCTAGTAATACTAATTCTGCAGCAACACCGCCATCTCCTGGTGGCAAAAGTGCAACGACTTCAGCCCCTAGTCAGTCCAGTTCCTCCTCAAGTGGTGGAGATGGTAGCGAGGGTTCACATGAGTTTAGTGATTTTATTACGATTTCGGCCGATGAAAGAAGCAATGCGATTCTTGTTTATGGAACGAAGGAAGATATCGAAGAAATTGGCCGTATGATTGAATCACTTGACCAACCACTCCCTCTTGCCCGAATCGACACTATTTTTGTCATGGTCGATTTAACAGAACAAAATCAACGTGGAATCGATGCACTATTTAGTCAATTAGAATGGTCAGGCGTGTCGAGAGGCGCTCAAGGCGAAGGACTTTTTGGCGAACCCGAAAACGCTTTGGATCCAGGAGGTGCTGGGACAAATATCGGAACTGATATCCCTCGAAATACACTACAAGGTGTTTTAGGAGTTCCAGGTTTAAACTCGGCGATCCCATTCCAGATGGAAGATTGGGAATTGACTGGGGTTAGGTGGGATCAGATATTTGCCCTTTCATCTGAGCGAAATGATGTGAGGATATTCTCAACCCCCTCGCTGATGGTTTCTCATAATGCCCCTGAAGTTCACATCTTGATCGAGGACGAGCGGAATATTGTGATCCCTACTTATTATGGAAATACGGGATCGGATGGCACCAGTAGTACCGGCAATGCTGAGAAAATAACGGCAAAAACTTCTCTCGAAATTAAGAAACCTAAGATTGGTCTACCCTTGATTGATGAAAATGGAACGATTATCTCGAAAGGCTCTATTTTTATGGAGGTAGAGGTAAAGGCGGAAAAATTTGATGAAACCCAAAGCAACACCTATCAGGGGCAATCTTTACCGGCCAAAAAAATTCGAGAGGCGAAGTCTTTTGTTACAATACGAGATGAAGAGATTATTGTCTTAGGTGGATTGCAAGAGGTTCAAGTTGATTCAACTGAATCTAAGTATAATTTGTTAAGCGATTTACCTTACTTTGGGGAGAAGTTTTTCAGCCCGCAAACGATTAAGTATACACCCACGGAGTTACTCATTTTTCTTAAGCCTACCATAATGAAAGCTGGTGGGGATAATACTAAGCAAAATATTAAATCTATTGATGAGAGGATTGATGCTAAGTACGCTCCCAAATTTCGTTCTCCATCCGGACAAATTTTGGGCATGCCCGACATTGATGGTAATCAAAGAAATGCCAATTCTTTACCGGATATGCCTTCAAGTAAACCTTCTTTCTAAAATGATATTTAGAATGAAGAGAGTTTTGATTTTTCTATGGGTCAGTTTTGTGTTCTTTCCCTTGAATTTTGTGCAGAGTCAAAAAATAAATCCATTCGAACGGCCTGGGTCAAGGCAGGCTAAATCACCAGTCATCATTAGTCCCGCCCCACCACCACCTGCTCCTAAGGCAATGAATCCGAATATTGAATTGCGAGGAATTTTTAAGTATAGGAATGAATGGCATTTCAGCCTTTTTGATCGAGGTACTAACAAAGGTGCATGGCTCAAGATCGGGGAAAGCTTTGACGAGGGGAAAGTTGAAATTCAGGGATATAATCCTGAATCAGATGAATTGAAATTAAAAGGTGGTCTTTCCTTAACTTTAAAGAATTCAACTAAAGGAGTTCTTCCGGTACCGAGTGGTCTTCCGGTCAAAAAATTACCGAGTGCTTCCAATAAATTGTCTCCGCCCCGCCCGGTTTCATCAGGTAATCGACCCCGTGCGATTACCATTCCACCACGTGTCAATTTGCCTCCTAGGAAATAAGAAGATGGTCAGTAAAAATGGAATAGCAGAGGGTTCGGTTGATGCGGACGTTGATAAAGACGAAGAGGAAGGACGGCAAGGCTTTGCTTTTGATTTTAATAAGTCTTTTGAGCATATGGATTGGTGGCCTGATTTGGCTGATCTTGACCGTTTAAATATTCTCAATTCACCCAAGGAGGATCGGGCCCGTTTACTTGCATCTAAATATTCAAAACCAGTAGTTGAAATAATGGTCGAGATTGGGAAGAAAACTGAGCTTGAATACCATGAGGATTTTAAAATGCCTGAAAATCCTACCAAGCTTCTTCCGATGAGGTTAATCCATAATTATTGTTGCTTGCCCACTGAAGTTGACGAGAAGAATAAGTTGTGCTTAGTTACACCATGGCCGCCTTCTGAAAGAATGAGTAGATGGGTCTACGCGGTTTCTGGAAGAAAACCATTGTGGACTCTTGGACCACCAGAAAAAATCTCTCGTGCCATTACGGAAAACTTCGGAATTGGGGCAGATAGTCTAGATGAAAGTGATTTAGAAGAAGAGGGTGATGAAGATGCTCAGGATGATTTAGAGGATCAAAATGCGGCCATCATACGCTTTGTAAACGAGGTCATCCAACGTGCTATTGTTGATCGGGCAACCGATATACATTTTGAACCTCACAAAGACACCTTGCAAATTCGTTACCGAATTGATGGGCAACTTGTTCCCGTTCGTGTGCCGGATAATCTAAGAAGTTTTCAGGATGCGATTATTTCCCGGATCAAGATTATGAGTGGAATTAATATTTCCGAAAAAAGAAGACCACAAGGGGGGCGTATTACTTTTTCTCAAGGGCAGAGCGATTTAGATATTCGGGTTTCTACGTTACCCACTTTATATGGTGAGAGTGTAAGCCTTCGATTATTGAATGAAAAATCGCAACCATTATCTATGCGCGAATTAGGACTATTGGATGACGATGAGAGAAATATTATATCAGTTTTAGAAAAACCTCATGGAATTGTCTTAGTAACTGGTCCTACAGGTTCTGGTAAATCAACCTCATTAACTGCATTTATTAGACGAATTCACAAACCAGAACGACGGATTATGACCGTTGAGGATCCAGTAGAGTATGAAGTTGCAGGCATTAATCAAACGCAGGTAAATGCCGAGATTGGATTTACTTTTGCCAGTGCATTACGGGAGATTTTAAGACAGGATCCTGATGTAATTATGGTGGGTGAAATTCGGGACCGTGAGACTGCAGATATTGCGATACGAGCTTCTTTGACAGGTCACTTGGTTCTCAGCACACTTCACACGAATGATGCACCCGGTGCGATTACTCGACTTATCGATATGGAGATCGAACCTTTTCTCATTGCATCTTCTGTCGAGATGGTCATCGCCCAACGATTAGTCCGACGGCTTTGCCAAGAGTGTGCAAAGCCTACGATTAAATCTGAAAGGGCGATTATTGCATCACTCGCTTTGCTTGAAACTGTAGAATCTGAAATTAAATATAAAGATAAGATCATGCAGGCCGTGGGATGCCAAAAGTGCCAGAATTTGGGTTATCGTGGGCGAGTGGGAATTTTTGAATTGATGAGGATGAGTGATCCTATCCATAGTTTAGTAATTCAAAGTGCTTCTGCTCCTGCTATTAGGGAAGTTGCGCTTGTCGAGGGCATGAGTACCTTGCAGGGAAGTGGATGGAATCAAATTAAACGTGGTTTAACCACGATTGAAGAAGTGATTCGTTACGCAGATGGTTTTGTCGAAGAAGAAATTACGGAAGAATTTTTGACAACTGATTCTTAATGCCTAAATTTATCTTAATAATTGAATTTCTCATTTAATGGCCAAATTTAAGTATGTTGCAATTGATTCGAAAGGTAAAACATTGCCTGGAGAAATCGCAGCAAGCGATGCGAAAGAAGCACGACAGAAGATAAGGCAGAAAGGATTGACTCCGCTTCAAATTAAATCCCTTTCGGGAGGCGATTCAGAGAAGTCACCACGAAAGCAAAAAAAGCCAGTTAAGTCTAAAAAAAAGATATCCGCTGAATCAAAAAAAGGAGTACGTGGAAAGGGCGAGAAGGTAGGTTTAGAATTTTTGAAACGATTATTGGAACTACATAGCAGCGGAATGCCCGTTGCGGATGCGGTCAAATTACTTAATCAAAGACTCTCAGATCCTGGGCAAAAAGAAATTGCGGGAGTTTTATGGAAGGAATTAGCAGAAGGCAAAACTTTATCTCGTGCAATGAGAAATTTACCAGAATTTTTTAGTGAATCATCTAGTTTTGTTATTGAGGCAGGTGAGGCGACTGGCAATGTTTCCCCCATTTTGAAGAAAATCATTTCTCATTTAGAGGAGAAAAGACAGATTCGATCTAAAGTTCTTGGGAGCATGGCCTATCCGGTTTTTGTTGGTTTAATTGCATTTGGAGTGGTTCTCTTCTTTCTCTTTTTCTTACTTCCACAAATTGAGGAAATGCTTGCTTCACTAGGAGGAGAGTTAAATCTGATGGCAAGAGTTTTAATCAATGGGTCCAATTGGGTCTTAGCGGTTGGTCCTTTTGTACTGATTGGCTTACTCATTGCATCTGGAACAATTATCCAGTGGAGTAAAACTGAAAAGGGAGGAATGACCTTTGATCAAACCATGTTAAAACTACCACTTTTTGGGAATATTATATACCTCTCTGAGATGTTCCAATTGGCAAGTTTGCTCTCAACTTTGATCTGGAGTGGAATTGGATTAACCGAGAATTTGCGATTGTGTGAAAAGACAATTCGAAATCGGCACATAAGATCTCGTTTTCGCTCAGCACGAGCTTTGGTTAATGAGGGAAAGTCTCTCCCTGAAGCATTAAGGAAATTTAAGCTGATGCCTTTAATGCAACTTGATATATTAGAAGTTGGCGAAAAAACCGGGAATCTAGGAAATAGCATGGAAGATAGTAGCCAGTCTTTTCGAGATCAATTAACAAAAAAAATAAAGACAATGACTACATTAGTTTCGGGTGGTGCGCTTGGTTTTGCTTTTTCCCTCGTGGCTCTGGTCGCAATTTCAATTGTGAGCAGTATCTTCCAGGTTAGTAAAAGTATTAGCTATTAAAATGTCGCATAATAAGCTTAATTACTCTTTTTACATTTCGTATATCCTATTGATTTTATTCTTTTTGGGGTGCGCGGAAAATCAAAATGAATTTGAGGTTTCTTCGACTCGTGAGTCAATTAACCTTAATAAGGAAGCAATGCGGGGGAGGCATGTTTTTAAGGATGGGTCGATTTACCAAGGTGGATTAGTAATGGGGGAACCAAATGGTTTTGGAACTCATAATTTAGTGAATGGTGATATCTTTGAGGGACAGCATAAAGATGGCTTTGCTCATGGTCATGGTACGATGAGATATAAATCCGAATCTACATTAGATCGGTATGTTGGAAATTGGAAAAGTGGCAAAAGGAATGGATTTGGAACTTTAATACTAGAGGATTCTTCTCGTTTGGTTGGAGATTGGAAGAACGGCAATCTTAATTATGGGGAGTATCAAGGGTCTTCAGGAATTATCATGTCAGGTAAGTGGAACAATGAATATTTAGAGGAGGGAACGATGAGATTGGAGAATGGTGCCGAGTACTCAGGGAAATTTATTGACGAGGGAATGTTTGCTCATGGTAGTTTACTTTCGATCAATGGAGATCATTATACCGGTAGGTTTGAAGATAATATATATTCGGGGAAGGGTATGCTGAAAACAGCCAGTGGAAGTATTTATACCGGACAATTTGAAGCGGGGAAATTTTCCGGATACGGAATTTTAAAAGATCGTGACGGATCAATTTACTCGGGTGAGTTTGAAGCAGGGTTTCCTCGGGGCGAAGGAGTTCAAAGCGATGAATCAGGTGTTGTTTACAGTGGATCATGGTCCAATGGAGAAAAGCACGGTATTGGGACTCTCGATTTTGGTGACGGTACAAGTTACACTGGGAAATTTGAGTTAGGATTAGCTTCAGAGGGGATTTACGATTGGGGAGATGGTATTCGGACTGACTCATATCAGGATGAAAATGGTAACTGGCTGGATCGAAAATAGATTTTACTAATTTTCATCTAGAATATTCGTTGTTGCCAAGTAGAGTTTTTCCGATCTAATTAGTGGAGATTTCTTTTATGGATAGTCCTTCAACATTCAGCATTAAATTTTGGGGAACACGGGGTAGCATTCCATGCCCCGGGCCTGATACTGTCAAATATGGAGGTAACACTACATGCTTCGAAATTTCATGTGGTGGAAGACGGGTGATTATTGACGCAGGTACTGGAATTCGTTTACTAGGCAAAAAAATTATGATAGAGGAAAAAAATTTGCTTGATGCCGATTTGTTTTTCACTCACACGCACATGGATCATATTCAGGGTCTACCTTTTTTTGCTCCACTTTATAATCCAAGCAGTAATGTTCGCCTTCACGCAGGACATCTTGCGGGTGATAAATACGATTTACACGGTATTATTGGAACGATGTTAATGAAAGATCCCGTTTTTCCAGTTCCTAGCGCCTTAATAGAAAAGGCCTGCTCCTTTAAAGATTATAATTGCGGGCATGTATTTTCTTTGGAGGGCGGTATTGTGATTAAAACCGGCCAACTCAATCATCCTAATGGAGCTTGTGGTTATAGAATAGAATTTGCTGATAAGGTAATTGCGATTTGTACAGATACGGAGCATTTTGAAGGTCGAATTGATGATAATGTGGTCGATCTTGCTAAAGATGCTGATATTATGGTCTATGATTCTGCTTATACGGATGAAGAGTATCAGAATTTTAAAGGTTGGGGGCATTCAACTTGGCAGGAAGCGTTAAAAGTTGCAGAAGCAGCGAATGTTAAAGAAACACTTCTTTTTCACCATGATCCTTCACATAATGACGAAAAAATGGATCAGATTGCACATGAAGTTTCTTCTTTAAGGAGCGGGGTGAGACCTGCGATCGAAGGGGAAACTATAACAATTTAGATTTCTAATTATTGTTAAACCTCTTTTCTGAGGCATTTAAATCATAGAGTGGAGGAGAGCCGGGTAGAATATCCGTGATTGAACCGCTTCCCTGTTTGTCGATTACGAGGTTTTTTGGTTTTGAATGAAGAAAAAGATTTCCTGTACCATGTATGCGTGCATCCAACCACTTCTTAGGCTTTAGATGTACGATTCCATTTCCTTGGTGGATCAAGGTTGCCCGCTCCACCTCTAATTCATCAGCAAATAAAGAACCGTTTTCAGAAATTTTTACCTTGAATTCATCGTTTACATTTCCTTTTAGTAAAATATCCCCTGAGCCTTCGTGAATGACATTTAATCTGTCCGAGGCAATACTTTCTATATGAAGTTTTCCAGAACTTGCCATGAAGAGGGAAATTTCTTCAGAATTCAATTTTTGAGCAGTTAAATTACTTTGTCCAAGTAGACGAATTTCACGAATATCTTCAATTGAAATTACAATTTCAACTGGATATTTTCTTTCTGCCTTAAGCTTTATAAAAGGTAATCTTCGAGCAATATTGTAAGTGTTATTGGCATCAATGAACAGTGTCTTCGTTAATACCTCAGTTTTGATCGAATGAATGATCTCAGTATCGGCATAAATAGTAGCTTCCCTGAGGCGTTTTCCTTTTGTTAAAAAAACATCTACATTCCCGTTGATTTCAATTTTATCAAATAAAAAAAGCAATCTTTTTTGGGAATCAAGTTCTGCGTTTAGTATCGTAGAAGGGGAAAGCAATAGAACGAGAAAAATGTAGAATTCAGAGGTTCTTTTTACCATATTTTTTATTTCTTCCGTACTTTTTTCTTCCAGAGTAACCACCTTTTTGTGCAGTTTTCAAGTTTTGGCCTCCGTCTTTTAGAAAAGAGATTTGATCTCTTAACAGTGCGGCTTTTTCAAATTCCAATTTTTTTACCGCTGTGAGCATATCTTTTTCTAACTCTTTGAGGAGTTTACGCATTTCTTCTTTGGATACATTTTCAGATACAGCTAATAAATCTTCCCCTTCTTCTTTTTCCTTACGAAGACTTTCTTGTAAGGGGCGAATCACACTTTTGGGCGTAATTCCATGCTCCTTATTATAGGCCATTTGCTTTTCTCTTCGATATTGGCAAACCTGCAGAGTTCGTGTTAGTGATTTTGTCATTATATCAGCGTAAAATATCACTCTTCCTTTTACATGCCTTGCTGCTCTCCCCGCGGTTTGAATTAAACTGGTTTCGCTTCTGAGGAAACCTTCTTTATCCGCATCGAGTACGATGACCAAAGCGACCTCAGGTAGATCTAAGCCCTCGCGTAGCAGGTTGACTCCGACGAGTACATCAAATTTACCCGCCCGTAAACTTCTCAGGATTTCAACTCGTTCAATCGCATCAATATCGGAGTGCAGGTATTCAACTTTGATTTCGTGGTCGCGAAGGAACTCGGCTAAGTCTTCGGTCATTCTTTTGGTCAAGGTGGTCACTAAAATACGATTTCCCTCTTTGACGACTTTTTTTATCTCGCCGATGCAGTCCTCAACTTGCCCTTTAATCGGACGAATTTCCATTTCGGGATCCAGCAACCCGGTCGGTCGAATGAGCTGTTCAACTATCACGGATGATTTTTCTAGTTCAAGAGCAGCTGGAGTCGCAGATACATAGATCGATTGACCTGTCACATGTTCAAACTCTTCCGGTTTTAATGGTCGATTATCAAGTGCGGACGGAAGGCGGAAACCAAAATCTACGAGTTTTTGTTTTCTCGACAGATCTCCTCGAAACATACCACCAATTTGAGGAATTGAGGCATGACTTTCATCAATAAAGAGAAGGAAATCTTCAGGGAAGAAATCGATTAGGCACCATGGTCGTTGTCCTGGCTTTCTTCCCGATAGATGCCTTGAATAGTTTTCGATCCCGTTACAAAAACCAATTTCTCGAAGCATCTCTAAATCATATTCTGTCCGCATTCGGATACGCTGTGCTTCCAAGAGAAGATTGCTTTTTTCAAAATATTCAACTTGTTCTTCCAGTTCCTTTTGAATCGCCTTACAACCCACTTCTAGCTTGTCCTTAGTGGTGACATATTGAGTGGCTGGATAGACACGATAGGAATCATGTTTTCGAATAGTTTCTCCAGAAATTGAATCAATTTCGCGAATATCTTCCACTTCATCTCCCCAAAATTCAACTCGTATTGGATTGTTCGCGTAGGCTGGATATAAATCTACTACATCTCCGCGTACTCGAAATCGACCGGCTTTTAATTCCATGTCATTTCGATTGTACAAGGCTTCCACCAATTTTTCTAATAGCTCGTCTCTACCGAAATCCTCGCCCTTCACTATTTCAAGAGACAGGGCACGAAAATCATCCGGAGACCCCAATCCATAGATACACGAAACACTTGCGATCACAATGACATCGTGGCGGCTGATTAATGATCCGGTTGCAGCAAGGCGTAGCCGTTCAATTTCTTCATTGATAGAGGAATCTTTTTCGATGAATGTATCAGTTGAAGGAACATAGGCTTCGGGCTGGTAGTAATCATAGTAACTTACGAAATATTCGACTGCGTTTTCCGGGAAAAAAGCTTTAAACTCCGAGTATAATTGAGCGGCGAGTGTCTTATTGTGAGAAATAATTAATGCAGGTCTTTGTAATTGTTGAATGACATTAGCCATGGAAAAAGTTTTTCCTGAACCCGTCACTCCAAGAAGTGTTTGATCGAGATTACCTTTGGAGATCGAATCGACTAAACCTTTGATTGCTTGGGGTTGGTCCCCCATTGGTTGATAATCCGATTTTAACCGAAAATCCATATCCCAAGATTAAGTAATATAAAAATTAGCTTCGAGCGGTTGGATAATATCCAGACTCACCCTCCGATTTACCAATAATCGCAGCGGCACAACTGTCTCCCAACACATTGACGGCAGTGCGTGTCATGTCAAGGAGTCGATCGACAACGAAAACTACTCCCACCCCAATAGAAATCGTCGCATCTGGAAAGCCAACCGCATGTAAGATGACTATGATTGCGACAAGGCTGGCTGAGGGAATTCCTGCAACTCCGATTGAGGTGAGCAAAGCCATTACGACAACCGTAGATTGGGTAACCCAAGTCATTTCCACGCCAAAAAGTTGAGCGAGGAAGACTACCACCACACATTCAAAGAGTGCTGTCCCATCCATATTCATTGTTGCTCCTAGTGGTAGAGTGAAACTGGCGATTTTTTTGGAAACACCGGCACGTTTGGTTACACAATCAAGAGTTACTGGAAGGGTTGCGGATGAGGATGCAGTTGAAAATGCGGTGAGTAGGGCGGGGGCTAACGCTTGAAAGTGCTGGGTGAAATTAATCTTTCCCAAGAGCCGAAGCAGGATAGGAAGGACAACAAAACTATGAATGGCCAGTCCAAGAAGAACCGTTAATGCAAATGTACCCATCACAAAAATTGTTTCTATCCCAACCATCATGAGAGTCGGGGTAACTAAGCCAAATACTCCATATGGGGCAAAAGAGATTATAAAATTGGTGATCCCGAGAATCGTAGAGTTTAGCCCTTCCCAGAATACTGTTTGGCTCTGTTTGAATTTTTCTGGCAGTCGGGCAACAAAAAAGCCAAATAGCAAGCTAAAGAAAATAAGACCAAGCAATTGTCCTTCTACCGCAGCTTTGAACAAATTTTGAGGAACCATTCGTTGAAATATTTCAAGAATCCCTTTTAATCCACCATCTGCATGTTTAAATGCCTGTTCCACTTTTTCACCCTCGATGGAAGATTGTCCAGCAAGCATTTTATCCCGAAGTTCAGGGCTGACTTGACCCGGTTCAATTAGATTAACGCAAAGTAATCCAACAATTACCGCAAGAAGACCGGTCAACGAATAAAAGAAAAGTGTTTTAATTCCTAGTCGACCAAAATCTTTATCCTCACCAATCTTTGCCACCCCGCAGATAATGGAGGTCATGACCAAGGGGATCACGACCATCTTAAGTCCATTGATAAACAGGCGACCAATAAAGTTCGAAAAATAATGAAGATTTTCAAACCAAACGGGCTTGTCATTAGTTGATTCAGTTGTGAAATTCGCCCATAACCCGATTGAAAATGCCAAAATAAGAGCGATTAGAATTTTCCAGTGAAGAGCGAGCTTTTTCATGGTTAATTCATTTAATCCATAAATAAGCTTTTGAGCAAGGAGATGTTTAGCATGGTGGGGTCGGAGACCACATGGTCAGCACCACTTGAAAATAACTCAGATTCTTGTCTTGTCGTGGACAATCCAAGTGCCTTCATTTTACCGCACTTGGCTGCTTCAATTCCATGTGTGCTATCTTCTAGAACCACGCAATTCTCTGGTGGTTGTTTTAATATTTGGGCAGCTTTAATAAATACTTCAGGATCTGGTTTTCCTTGAGATACATCTTCAGAGCAAACAGAACCTGAAAAAAATTGACCAATTTTCAGCTGGTCGAAGGCAAGGGCAAGGTTTTCTTTTTCGGTTGAGGTACCAATGGCACAAGGAATTTTTTCAATTTCAAGTGCTTGTAGGAATTGCCGAATGCCCTTTAAAATAGGAATGCCTTCCTCTTTTCCAAGTTCTCTATAAATTTCTTCTTTTCTTTTTCCCCATTTGAGAATTTTTGTTCTGTTTTGTGTCCATTTGAGAATTTCGGGGATTATGACTTCATTTCTTTTTCCGAATCCAAGTACAAAATGATTTTCTGGTAAGGGAAGATCAACCTCGGCAGCTAAAATTTCCCAACTTCTTTCATGGAGGGATGCAGAATTAATCACCACTCCATCCCAGTCAAAAATAACCCCTCCTAACGGCATTTTACCTATTCAGCGGGTTTGTTATCAGAATCTGTGCCCAAGCTTAATGTTTTTTTTAAGCTTTTAAAGAAACCACCTTCTTTTGTCTCTGCTTCTGTGTGTTTTTCAGTAGGCTTTTCAACCCCTGAAGAATTTTCTTCGAGAAAAGTAGAGGAGGTCGACGTAATTTGATCTTTTGGACGAAGGAAATAGGGCAGGGGTGCCTCGAATTCAGTTTCTCCAGTGGAAGGATACAGGTCTTCTGTCACTTTTATTGCGGTTGCCCTTTCACCGAGAATTCGATTGAGGAGATCTCTGGTTAGAGTGACTTCCGCGTTGTCAAATCCAAGCAGTTTTTCCTGCTTGGAAAGAGTTTCGCCCAAAATTACCATTGCTTCGTCCGTACGCTCAGCCAAGTAGTGTAATTTTCCAATTCTGAACAATGTATTGAGTGTCATTGGATCCTGCTCGCCCATAATTGCCCTTTCTATTTCAAGTGCTCTCTCGCTTATTGAAAAAGCACTTTCATCTTCTCCAAGTTCAATGTGCAAATCTGCTAATTCGTTCATTGATCTTAGGGTTTCAGGGTGTTCGTGCCCGTATTTTTCCTGTAAGCGTTGGTAGACCATATACTGGGCTTTTTTTGCCTCTTCAAGCATGTCAAGTTTTCGATATATTACTGCTGTTGCATTTAGAGTATTCAAGGTTTCCGGATGCATCGACCCCAAGGCCTGTTCTTTTCGTTCAAGAATTTCAAGGTATTGTTCGAGTGCTAAGTTGAAATCACTTCGTGCGGCGGCAATATTTGCTAAAGAATCCATGGCGCCTAAGGTGTCGGGATGGCTTTGCCCTAAGGCAAGTTGTAAGCTCGATACAATACTAATCGATAGAGTTTGAGCATCGTCCAATCTACCTAATTTACCCAGGCATTCTACTAAAACTTGTCCTCTTCGCAGGCTTTTTGGGTTTTTGGCACCAAATCGCAATCTAGACTTTTCATAGGTATTTCGTGCAAGGCTTTCTGCTTGTAGAATCTTGTCGCTGGCCAAGTATATTTTGGAAAGCTCGGTCATGCAGCGAAGTAGCATGGGGTCGTCCTGCGAGCGATTTTGATCATTTAAAAGGGATAATGATTGGGTACAACGATTTTCAGCCTGTTCCAATTTGCCAATTCTTCGATAGACAATTGCAAGGTTGATTTGAGTATCAATCACATCATTATGGTCAGAGCCGAGAGATTGAGTTCTTCTCATAAGAAGTTCTTCTAGCATTGGCTCTGCTTCAACATAATTCCCCAAGGCTTCATGAACCATGGCAATTTCATTCATTGCCTGTAGTCGAGTTGTAAGGTTTAAATGGTCGGGTCGGTGATAAAGCGTGAGCACTCGTTCAAGTTCTATCTCGGCCTTCTCGTATGACCGAATCGATCGGTAAGTCTGACCTAGGCAAAGTCTAATCTGAGCTTCTATTTCGGGCTTGCCGGCTAATTCATTAGCACGCCTTGAGCCTTGGTCTAGCATAGTTTTAAGCAATTGAGTATCCATGCCCGCAGTGTTTTGCGGATCCAAGGATATAAAAAGATTTTGAACAAATGCGGTGATTGTTTGTGTTTTTGCCAATTCAACTTCGGTCTGTTGCCTTTCAATTTCAGCATTCGCACGAGCTATTTTCGCTTGTTGTTGTTGAAACATAGCATAAACGGCGAGGGAAATTGCGGAGATTGCTAAAAAAGCTGAAAAGAATGCAATTCGCGCCAATCTTTTTTGCCTGGCAAGCAAATCTCTCTGCTTTAGTTCATCCAAGCCAACTCCAATTAATCCCGCAACTAATTTGAGCAAAGAATTTTTTTCCCCATCGGCAGACTCTCTTAAGTCTGCTGCCGCTGGTTCATGTATTTGATTGGTAATTTCACCTTCTTGATTAACTTCTCTTCTAGCCGCTAGAGGAATACACTCATTTAAACTATCCCCTTTTGAATCTTCCACCATTGGGTCACCGGATAAGATTAGGCATAAAACTCGATTTTGCTTGCCCATTGCTTTGAACATTCGAATTTCCTCGTTCACCCAACGAGATTGTACCGCATGAGGAGAGCACAAAATGATAAGGTGCGACGATTCACCAAGTGCTTGCTCGATCAAGGGACCTAATTGTGCCGCCCCAGCAAGTTCGTCTCTATCTCTGAAAATAGGATAGAGCCTACTGGGAATAGGCCCAAATGGGCTATTTTGTCCAATTAAATGCTTGGGAACTCTAAAGTTTTCTAATTTCTTTCGTAGCCAACGAGCTTTTTCCTCGTCCTTATGAGCATAAGTGAGAAATGCACGATACTTGAAAGAAGAATTCATAATCTATGAATTAATCGAATTGAGGAGGAATTTAGAAGCCTCCCGATAGATAGATTTATGATTGAAATCTTGATGAAACTTGATTCCAATCAAGTACATTCCAAAATGCGGTTACATAATCGGGGCGACGATTTTGATAGTTAAGGTAGTATGCGTGTTCCCATACATCAAGTCCAATTAAAGGCTTACCTGAATCATCAGCGATTCCTTCCATCAGGGGCGAATCTTGATTTGGAGTAGAGGTAATAGACAAGGAACCATCGGATTTTTGGATAAGCCAAGCCCAACCAGATCCAAATCGAGTAAGGGCTGCTTTGGCGAAAGCATCTTTCATCGAATCAAAATTACCAAATGTCGCTGAAATTGCTTCATGCAAAGCACTTTGGGGTAATCCTCCACCTTCGGGTGAAAGACTTTCCCAGAAAAAAGTATGATTTGCATGCCCACCTCCATTATTTCTTACAGCCCCTTTGATAGAATCGGGCAAAGATGATAAGTCGGAAATTAGATCATCAATATTCATGGACAGGTACTGATCTTGGCCTGCCAGTGCAGCATTTAAATTATTTATGTAAGTTTGATGATGCTTGCCATGATGAATCTCCATTGTCCTTGAATCGATATGGGGTTCGAGTGCATCGGTGGCGTAGTTTAATGTTGGTAATACGAAAGTCATAATAATAAATTTAGCGAGTTATAGGTCGGATAGAATAAATAATTGTTAGATATGTATATTAATATGAAATAAAATTAGCCTAGGCAACGATTTTTAAGTATCTCCCTGACGTTTTATCTGAAAAAACGATTGAATAAGATTTTTGCATTCCAACTCTAAAGTCCCCGAGAATACTTTTGGCTTGTGATTTGATTGCGGGAGTTCATGCAAAGAAGTTGCTCCCCCCAACCCCCCCATTTTTGGGTCTTTGAACGCGAAATGAACTTCTCCTAGACGAGAAATTATAGTCGCTCCTGCGCACATCGGGCAGGGTTCCTTGGTCACAAATAATTGACATTCATTTAATCGCCAATCCCCAATGGATTTTGCCGCTTGTGTAATGGCAATCATCTCAGCATGAGCAGTCGGATCTTTTTGCATGCGAGTTTGATTATAGGCGGAGGCAATAATTTCATCTTCTAATACAATAACCGCACCAATTGGAACTTCATCGTCATTCCAGGCATTAATCGATTGATTGTAGGCATGTTGCATATAAAAAGAAGCATCTCTTTCAAGTTGGCTAGGGAAAATCTTGGGGAATGGGCACAAATGTTTGTGGTTCATTGTAGTAATCTTGAATTTTAAAGGATAGTATTAATAGAAGTTAAAAGTAAATGTGGCACTTGACGAAATCGAAAAAGATGGTGTTATAGTACTTTTTAATACTAAAATTTATGTCTGTAGAAGAAGTTGTTGAAGTCGAGGGTAAAATCACCGCTGTTTTACCAAGTACAATGTTTAGAGCTGAACTTGAAAATGGTCATCAAGTTTTAGCACATATTTCTGGAAAATTAAGGAAACACTTTATTAAAATAACTGTGGGTGACATTGTTAAGATGGAAATGAGTACCCAGGATTTGCAAAAGGCTAGAATTGTTTATCGGTTAAAAAATGCAGAAGTTAACCGAAATGCGCCTATTCGTAGTTTTGGTCCAAGAAGTAGGAAAAGATAACTCTTTTTAAATACAGTAAATTCTCAATAAGAAAATTATGAATATTATTGAATCAATTGGTCGAACTCCTTTAGTTGAACTTACCAAATTAACCAAGGGATGTGGTGCTCGTATCTTTTTGAAGTCCGAGTTTTTTAATCCGCTTGCTAGTGTAAAAGATAGAATTGGAGCGGCAATGATTGAAGCTGCCGAAAAAGACGGTTCTTTAAGTCCTGATAGCGTTGTCATAGAACCCACATCTGGAAATACTGGTATTGCTCTTGCTTTTGTATGTGCCGCCAAAGGTTATAAGTGTATTTTGACAATGCCTGAAACGATGTCTAAAGAGCGTAGACTTCTTCTTCGATTGCTTGGAGCAGACATCGTTCTTACACCTGGACCAAAGGGTATGGTGGGGGCAATTTCAAAAGCCAGTCAGTTAATGGAAGAACATGGCGACAAAGCGTTTATGCCTCAACAATTTAACAACCCTGCCAATCCTGAAGTTCATCGCAAAACTACGGCAGAAGAAATTTGGGCAGAGTTGGAAGGTAAAGTCGATTGCTTTGTTTCAGGAGTGGGAACCGGTGGAACCATTACTGGAGTTTCAGAAGTCATTAAAGGTCGCAACCCGGACATGATTTCGGTCGCAGTCGAACCAGTAGAAAGTCCCGTCATTACTCAGACAAGAAATGGGGAAGAAGTTAAACCCGGACCTCACAAAATTCAGGGTATTGGAGCAGGATTTGTCCCCCAAAATCTTAATCTAGATATTATCGATGAAGTCGAACTGGTAAGCAGTGATGAAGCATTTGATATGGCACGGAAATTAAGCTTAACCGAGGGAGTTTTGGGTGGAATATCTACAGGAGCCACTGTGACGGCAGCCCTCAGAATTGCTGCTCGCCCAGAAATGGCTGGCAAGAATATTGTCGTTGTTGCTGCAAGTTGCGGGGAACGTTATCTTTCCACTCCTCTTGCCGCACAAGCAGCAGCTGAGGTGTTAGATGCAGTTGCCGAGGAATAACTCTTTAACATAATTTTGCCTGAGTATTGTATTTGAAAGATACTTCTCATTGGTGTTGTTTATTCTTTTTATTATTTCAATCTCGAAATAAAATATTACATGAGGGCTTTAGTGAGAAGAGTGCTTTCGGCTTCAGTTATGATAAACAAAAAAACTGTCGGGCAAATCAATCAGGGCTTGGTCGTTTATTTGGGGATTCATAAAGACGATCTGTTCTATGATTTAGAATGGATTGCAAAAAAGGTTTTAGGATTAAGGGTCTTTACGGATGATCAGGGCAAGATGAACCTTTCCATAAAAGATCGAGAATATGAACTTTTATTAATCAGTCAATTTACCTTGTTCGGTTCGCTCCAGAAGGGCTTTCGCCCTTCTTTTAATCATGCTGCCCCTCCAGGATTTGCTGTAAGTAAATATCGTGAATTTATTCAATTGATTAAACAGAAGTTTACCGGTCATCTCGCAACTGGAGAATTTGGTGCAGATATGAAAATTCAATCAATTGATGACGGACCTGTAAGTTTATGGCTTGATTCAAAAGCAAAGAATTATTGATTTAATGAAATTGAACAAAATTCTCGATATTTTTGAATTAAGTTATTCTATATCCCCTACATTTCTGATGGATTTTTACTTAAATGCTACCTCAGTTAACTAAGTCATGGCTCTGCATGTTAAAGCATATGATCACCGTTTATGGGGAGTATTAGGCTATCTATACTTAATTCGAGAATAGATCCATGATGCGATGGAGGGAAATTGGTTTTATAATGTTAAAATTATATAATTAACTTTTGAAACCACCTCGCCCAATCGTTTGATGAAATGTCATCCTCAGGTGGTACTACTTAGCCAATGATTGGATTAATTATTCTTTAAACGGACTTGATATCGACATAAAAAAGGAATTATTGCTTTCTTTAAGCA
This sequence comes from uncultured Opitutales bacterium, assembly GCA_963924995.1. GTDB lineage: Bacteria > Verrucomicrobiota > Verrucomicrobiia > Opitutales > Seribacteraceae > Seribacter. Next base: position 3,866 of record CAWUUU010000183.1, on the reverse strand, counting down.
TTATAGATGAAAGGCTAATTAAAAAACGTAAAATAGAATGAATTTGAGTTGAATATGAGAGAGGAGAAGGAGTAAAGTAATAATTTACGAACTAAGAATTGAAGGGTTCTTGCTTTAGAAGATTTAATTAACTTAGTATAAGACCATTGAAGTCGTTTATTTTACATTTTAATTTATTTATCTACATTTTTATGATGTTTGGATGTGGATCCTTGCGCGACAATCAAGTGTCTAAAGTTCAGCAAGCTTGGAATGCTCGCTACCAATATGATTTAGACAATCGTAGAATGGTGTCAAAATATGAAAATCAAAAAATTGGACGTTCAATTGGCCGAGACGAATGGGGTAGAGTGGATTACGATCGTTATTGGGTAATGAAACCTTTTAAAGGAGAAAATCTTTTGGAACTACATAAATCCAAACTTGATTCTCAACGAGAAACACGATGGGAAGAAGCAAATCATAATTTAATTGAGGCACGGAGGCTTGAATTAGCTCAAATTGCCTCGAATGAAGATGAGTTGAAAAATGAAGAATCCAATCTCAACACTAACGAGAATGACGAATTTCTACCCGCACCTTTTTTACCTCAAGGGATAGATATGAAGTCGGGTGAACCAATGAATTCAGATTTGAACGGTGGGTTGCCTGCATTTGGAGAAGATGCTCCAGTTATTCCCGGTGGATTGATACCGGAAGTTCCTCCATCCCCCTTTGCCCCTCTCCCTCCTCTATAAATTAATGACTAAACTTCATTACATTTTAAACATTCTGGCTTTAATTGCCTGCTCTGTTTCTGCATGGAAAATTTTTTCCGATCGGGCGGAACGCGATTTTTTAAATCAAGAAATCGCGAAGATTAAAACTGAAATTAGTGATATGAGTCTTGCCGTAGAGGAGGCAAAAAAAGGGCAGAAAGATAAATTGAGCCGAGAAAAGAGAAAAAATCGAGAATTAGAGGAAACCAAACAAGATTCTGAAGCAGAAATTGCTGATCTTACCCGTAGGCAGGGCGAGATGAGAATCGTCTTAGAGGAGAAGGCAGAGAAACATGAATCACTGGCTTCTTCGATACAAAATACCAAGGTCAGTCTTGCAGGAATCGACAAGGAAATTGAAATGAGTAGAGCCTCTCTTCGCTCGATTTCACTTATCGTGCCTTCGTTGCAAGATAGTATTATTTCAATAGAAACTGAAATTTCTGAGAAAAAATCGAGAAAGAGCGAATTAGGAGAAAGAATTTTATCTTATGATAAAGAAACCGAAATATTGAAAAAACATTATAATCTTACCACCTCAGCATTACAGAAAGATTTTTATGAACGCCCCTGGTTAGAAAGAGGGGAGCGAGTTTCAGTGTCTTTTTCCAGCTTAAATTTAGAATCGGGAATCATTATGCTCCCAATAGGGAAAGATCATGGCCTTGAGCGAAGTATGAGGTTTGCGGTTCGAGCCAAGGGGAAATCGATTTGTCAAATTAGAATTAAGGAAGTTTCTTATAACCACTGTGTCGCAATGATATTACCTTTGTTAGGAAACCCCACCAAGTTGAGGGAATTTAAATACCTTGATCTTATTCATCTTTAGATTGATGACCTGGGTCTCTGCCCTCGGTTTATTCGTATTCATATTGGTTGGGCCGAAACCCTCCAATTCTTTGACTCAGGAACTTGAATTAACTCAGTCTAAATATGGAGAACTTACCCTTCAACTAGAATTAGATAAAAATGAATCAGATCTTGCATTGTCGACGCTTTATCGAGCACGCGTTGAATATCGTGATAAAGAGGAAGAAACTTTATCTAAAATTAATAGTTTAAAATCAGAAGTGGATGGATTTGGCCCAAGATTATCTTCGATTGAAAAAGAAATTGAAGCTAAATCTGATGAACTTTCTAAATTAGAGCAAAAACTTTCTTCTGCTCGTGAACCAATCACTGAGATTAGTTTGCAAATAAAACCAATTGAGCAGGAAAAGAAATTGTTAGAAGAAGAAAAAACTAAGCTTATGCAAACACTCTCTTTGGTTACAGGTGAAGCTTCGCAAATTGAAAGTAGTTTTGAAAACCTTGAGATTAAAAGAAATGTGGCGACCGGGAATTTCATAAAAGAACGAAATAGATTGATGGATGGAATCAAAAAACCACATCACATTTATTACGCTGAAAATAAAGAAGTAGTGGTCGCCAATCGTGCCCCGTCGGGGAAGGGAATCTTTATTAATAATGGTTATGAAGATGGTTTAAGAGAAAATATGGAGTTTATCACTCGAAACGAAAATGCCACTTCTAATTTATCGTTTCGGTTAAAGGTAACTTTGGTTCAAAAAACTTTTTCATTTCTAGAGTTTATGGACGAATTACAAATTAAAGATTCTTCATTTGCGTCTGTAGGGCAGAACTTATCTTTAATAAGAAGTGGAGAGTTTATTGAAGAGACTGACCCAGTTGATGAAAATATTAATGTCGAATGATTTAGTTAAGAAGAATCATTTTACAGGTTATATTATTTCTTGCTAAATTTTTTAATTACCCCATCCTTAAAAATCTTTAATCACCTTACCCGTGGACAAACCCTCCGAAGATACTACCGACGAAGAACTTGCTGATCTAATGGCAGATCCTGAAGCAGTGGAGCAGATTGGTTCAATTGAAGATACTACAGTTAGTTCAGTTGAAGTCGGTATTCCTCCACCTCTAAATGGAGATAACCCCGAAGTTGATAGTAGTGAAGAATCTTTTAGCATCAATGATTTTGAAGAAGATTTTCATCCTGACAATTCAGAAACTCATGAGGATGAATTAGGGAAGAGAGAAGTCCAAGATGAGCTAAGTGAAAACCTTCCCGAAATTGACGACATTAAAAGTACCACAAATGATAAAGCTCCCGTTTCCCTGTCCACGCAGAATGGAGATGGTGAGGTTGCCCAATTTAGACAGACCTTAGCGAGTTTATCCAGGCAGTTGGAATTAGACCGACTTGCATTTTTGCATAAATCTTTGGAGGATTCAGGTGAGAAATTGCCTAGTCTTAATGAAATTGCTTCAGATATCTCGGGTAAAAAACTAATTACTCCAGGTGGTGACTGTGATCTTTACGACAAGCGCCCAACCGCTAGATTGGATGGATGGCTTTCGGGTCTATCTTTTGGTGTAAACAGAAGAGCAAAGAAATTTAATAGGTAAGTAATTAGGTGTAATATTTCATTGCCTGATCAGAGGATAGTTGGAGCGAATAATTTAATAGATTATTCTATTATTATTCCTGCTTTCAATGAACAAAATTATATAGGTGAAGTTTTAGATACCCTTCTCGAGGTTATGAAGAAAACCTCAGATTTTAAAGGGGAAATTATTGTAGTTGATAATAATTCCACAGACCAAACAGCACAATTAGCGGAATCGAAAGGAGTTCGAGTTGTCTTTGAAGCGATCAATCAAATTTCTCGAGCTCGCAATACAGGAAGTAAAGAAGCCAATGGCGAGTATCTAATTTTTGTAGATGCTGATACTCTAATATCTCAAGAACTGCTCGATTTATCTTTGCAAAGGTTAAAACAAGGAAGATGCGGTGGAGGTGGAGCAACTATCGTCTTTGATACAAATCAAAACCAAATTTTTTTTGGTTCATTTTTGCCATTTTTTTGGTCATGGATTTCAAAGGCTTTAAAATTTGCAGCTGGTAGTTTTATTTTTTGTAAAAAACAACTTTTTCTAGAAGCAGGCGGATTTTCCGAAAAACTCTTTGCCGGTGAAGAAATATTATTTTCAATTATGTTTAAAAGAGTTTGCCGAAGGAAAGGGCTCAACTTCGAAATATTAGAGGATTATCCAGTGGTCACTTCATCAAGAAAACTTTCGTGGTTT
>CAWUUU010000182.1:0-13903 GCA_963924995.1 uncultured Opitutales bacterium | reverse complement strand
GCGACCTTGCCCGTTCTGTGCGTGACCAGAATTTCCTCTACATCCGAAATTATATGCCCCACCTCGGATATAACCAACCGACTGCCTGGCCAGACCTGGGGGAAATTAGGCATGAATTTTACCGACTTACCCACGAGAAGATGATGAACACTTCTCAGTGGCATTTCGCTGGCCCCACCCGTCCCATCGAGGAACTTTACGACTGTCGAAGCGATCCCAAAAATTTGGATAATTTGGCCAAGTCGAAAGACTATGATAAAATACTTTCTAAAATGCGCAAAGAGCTCACCAAGCATCTCCAAGAAACTCGTGACCTAGGATTCCTGCCTGAATTTGCAGCGTGGAAGTTATTTGAAGGAAGCTCGGGTTGGGATATCGGAAAGTCCAAAAGAATCGATTTGGGTGCGATTCGTGACGCCGCCTCAGATGTGGGCAATGCCAACGATAAAACTCTACTTGCAAACTTGGAATCCAAAAACGAACTGGTTCGATATTGGGGAGCAATCGGCTTCACAGCTCAAAAGAAAAAACTAAGCAAACATGCTAAACTCGCTCTAGATAATGCCCTCGGAGATTCCTCCCCTTCGGTACGAATCGAAGTGGCGAATGCCTTGGCTCGACGTGGCACGATTAAACCAGCTCTCTTTACACTTATTAAAGAACTATCACATCCAAATCTAATCGTTGTCACTCATGCCGCACGCACCATCGAATTGCTCGGGAAAAAAGCCAAGGCGGCAATTCCCGCAATGCAAGCCTGCCTAAAAAGGGCACATCAAATCAGACCACCCGATCTTTCCCCTGTGATCGTACTACCCGGAGATCAGGATATGGCCATGTTTGTGGGCTTCTCCTGCCAGGCATTTCTCCAAAAAATACAGGTTGTAAAATAGGGGTAAATTATGGCAACTCCTTTGATTGAATTCGAATTTCGCCCCATGAGGGTCAATGAGTGGGAACAGGTGGCTGGACTCATTTATGAGTCGACCAATTTTTGGTATATCAACCATGGAAAAAATCCGATTTTCACCGGACCAAAATCAGACACGCTGCTCTTTTGTGAAGTATATGAATCTCTCGATCCAGGATGTTGTCTTCTTGCAGTTTGCCAAAAGAGTGGAACCATTGCAGGTTCCTGCTTTTACCACCCTCGATCAACCCATTTCTCACTCGGAATTATGAATGTACATCCCGACTTTTTTGGAAAGGGAATAGCGGGGGCTTTATTATCGACGATCATTGACTTTGCCAAAGAAAGAAATTTACCGATACGCTTAGTCTCCAGTGCCCAAAATCTCGATTCGTTCTCACTTTACACAAAGAAAGGATTCGTCCCTTTTCACTCTTTTCAGGATTTGTTCTTAGAAGTTCCTCAGGATGGACTAAATATTGAGTTAGCGGGAAGTGAGTTTGTTTGCGAAGCCGTACTGGAAGATGTCCCTAGTATGGTAAGAATTGAACTGGAACTGGCGGGGATCGAGCGTGAAAAAGATTTTTCCTTTTTCATCAAGAATAGTACCGGTATTTGGAAAACATTAACTTATAAAAATGAAGAGGGCGAATTGTTGGGCTTTCTCTCATCCGTAAATCATCCAGGCAGCTGTATGATTGGCCCTGGAATAGCTCGCTCCGAGGAGATTGCAACCGTTCTGCTTGCCGCCCAACTTAATTATTTCCGGGGTCTTTGCCCGGTTTTCTTACTCCCCACACGAGCATCTAAATGTGTACAATCTGCCTATTCCTGGGGTGCGAAAAATTGCGAAATTCATTTCGCTCAGTGCCTCGGATCCCATCAACCACCTAAGGGGGTTATTTTTCCCACATTCATGCCTGAGACTGGATAAATTCTACTTCCCTACCTGATACCAATCGGGAGTGCCAAACCAATCGTGCATTTCTTTCTCAAAAGGAGCGACAATATGTTCGGGTTCAAGAAATTCTCCACGATCCTGAGTTTCCACAATCCAAACATCTAAAGCCGTTCTCATGTTCAGAAGGGCTTGGCGATGCTGGGATTTTTTGGAATGGGCGAGGTTATTAATCTCGTGAGGATCATTTTCGATATCAAATAATTGCTCAGGTGAGACAGTGGGCGACATAAGGTCGGCAGGAGGGCCTTTTAATTTCCCCTCCTTCATCAAACGACGCATCAGTGGCTTGATCGGGAAACACTTCTCTTTGTAACGGTTAAGCGAGGTGAAGTGACGGGAGGGGTAATAATTGCGAATATAATGGTATTTCTTACCCCGAACACTTCGAACTCTATTGATAGTCTCGTCGACCCGGTCACGAGCCGAGAAGGCATAAGTCCGCTCGGGTCCGACTTGATTACCAAGAAATATCCGTCCTTGCATACCATAGGGTTTTTCGATTCCGGCAAAACCAAGAGTGGTCGGGGTCAGGTCGATTAGGCTGATAACTTCATCCTTCACTGATCCTGAATTATAATTGGCTGGAGAGGGAAAGGCTTTAGGCCAATAAATGATCATCGGTACATGAAGGCCGGTGTCATAACACCAATGGATACCCCTTGGTTCAATACGTCCGTTATCCCCAAAGAACATGATTATGGTATTTTCTGCCAATCCATCTTTCTCCAGACGACGGAGCACCTTGCCAATAGTTTTATCCATCCCCGAGACTGAGTTAAGATAGCGGGCCCATTCTTTGCGAACAATAGGATGATCGGGATAATAGGGAGGCGGAGTTACATTATCAGCGGTGGCAACCTGCTCATGTATTTTCTCCCCTTTCCACTCAACTCTTGGTTGCTGCCATGTATTTCGGTCATAAATGTCGTACTCGCACTCCAAAGTATTTATTTGAGCAAAGAAAGGTTGATTATCCTTAAGTTCCTCCCACTTACTTCCGTCATAGAGTTTGCCCTCGTTGACGAAGTTAAGATCAAGTTTGCCAGAGCCAATCTCTTCCTTGTTCATAGTCTTAAGATTGGCAGTAAAGTAACCCGTATCTTTCAATCGATGAGTAATCGGACGGACACCTTCAGGTAAGCGGTAATCATCCTCACGATGAGATCGCATATTATGGGTATCTGTAGTGGTTTGATACATACCCACAAAAAAGGCACTTCGACTAGGTGCACAGACTGGAGAAGTTGAAAAAACCTTTGTGTAACGCTCCCCTTTTGCGGCTAATTTATCTAAATTTGGAGTCTTCACATTCTTGGCTCCATAGCATCCGAGGTCGAGTTTCAGGTTTTCTCCAACAATCCAAAGAATATTTGGTTTCTCAGCAAATATTCCGATCGTGACAACGGGTAAAATTAAAAAATAAAGTATCAGGCGGATCATATTTCTTCCTCCGTTCTATCCATTAGTTTAAGCATGGTCTCTCCAAATGCCCGACCGACCCGGGAAAAGAAAAGAGTACTCCCTAAATAATGATAGGCTCGATCAGATCCAATTTTTTTCCACTCTTCAAAATTATCCCTCCAAGTAGGATACGCTTTGTCCGCTTTTTCATCCCAAAATACATCGGTTTTAATCGCCTCCACATTACCCTTGAACTCTACAATCTGATTCATTGAGACCTGAGCCGCTTTCACGATCGCCATATTTCCCGTCGCTTCCTTAAATCCATTCTGTCCCATAATGCCAATAACAAAGGGGAGATCTGGTTCGTCCAGCTCCTTGCGAACATCTTGAATGAAATACTCCATATTTTCGGCATACTCGTCTTGAAATCCATTATACATATCATTCCATCCCTGAAACCAGACAAAACCGGAAATCTGGTAAGCCCGTCCGTCGTAATCGGGAAAACGAGATTTTAATTCCGCGAGGGTGTTTCGAATTTCCTCTATCATTAAACGGTAGAAATAACCGTGACTCTCCTTAACCTGTTTACGAAATTCTGTCCCTTTTTCTTCGAGTATGGATTCCACACTTACTTTCATTAACTTTTCGACCTCTTTACGGGAAATGGTTGGAATCTCTTTTTTGAGTTGGTTCCATTTACTTTTAAACAGGTTGTTAAATTCTTTCTTAGCCAAGGATTCAATAAATTCTTTCATTTTTTGACCGTTTGGCAGACCCGCACTGGGCGGACGAAAATCACGCCCCAGGCTCTTCCCTCCCCATGCAGTCTTGATCAAAAGAACCTGCTCGTCGAAATGATTACCCATCGTATTTCCAAACTCGAGTTCGGGGCCGATCTTCCCAGGAGATCCGTATCCAACCGATAAGTTTCCTCGTCGGTCCAAATAATTGATCCACACATCATCTCGTTGAATATATTTTCCATCGTGATGTAAGTGAGCGAAAAATTCCTTGGTTTCCGGGGCTTTAATTTGATGGTTAAGCAAAGGGTCAATTCCGCCCTTCCCTTCCATATTCGATTGACCAGCCAATATAAAAACCCGGAGCGGAGAAGGTGAAGATCCAAGTAAAAAATTAATTGATACACTAAAAATAATAGAAATTGCAAATGAGTGAATTAACTGCATAGGGTTATACTTTAATAGTAAAACAGGGAAGCAAGGAGAAAATCAACAACGCGGGCAATTTAATAAGTGTGTTCTTTAAATTCCCCTAGTATTCGATCTAATGAAAAATCTACTCAAAAGAAAATGGTTAATCGCGAGCCTTTGTGTGCTTGCATTATGGATAATCTATCCAGTTCTTCGGGTTGGCTTTTTTTTTATTACCGATCCAATTCCTGAGGATCGAAAAATCGTTCTGAATGAAAGCATTATTAACGATGCCAGCGGACTGAATAAAACCAGGCATGGCGGCGTTATTTCTCTCGTTAAAGATCTTAATAAAAGTATCACCATACTCAAAGATTTGGTGACTCAAGCTAGAACAGAAAAGAAAAAAATTATTCCGATCGGGGCACGCCATTCAATGGGAAAACAAAGCCTCGGAGAAGGTGTCATTCATGTGGATCTTTCGGCCTTAAACGGGATGAAAATAGAGGATGGTTTGCTTCGTGTGGAAACAGGAGCCCGCTGGAAAGAGGTTCTCCAATTTTTGGCGCCCTTGGGGCTTTCTGTAGAGGTCATGCAAAGCAATGCTGATTTTTCTATTGGCGGGACAATGAGTGTGAATGCACACGGCTGGCAACCCAATCGCCCCCCGGTTAGTTCAACTGTACGAAAAATCTCACTCCTTAATGCAAATGGAGAAGTTCTCATATGCTCGAGATCTCAAAACATCGAGTTATTTAAGCACTCATTGGGGGGATATGGATTAATGGGAATCATTCTGGAAGCATGGATTAAACCGGTACCCAATGAAATTTTGAGATCGTCCCATCAGATTGTAGAGTACCAGAACTTTACCCAAGAATGGAATAAAATGAAACAAAGACCAGTGCGCCTTGCCTTTGGTCGATTATCGGTAGCCCCCGACACTTTTTTTGAACAGGTTCTCCTGACCTCATATGAAAACACCAATGAAATATCCCGCCAACCGGCCGAATATAAAACATCTTTGAAAACTTCTTTGGCTCGGGCAATTTTTCGGGCTTCCTTGAATAGCGATCGCGGTAAATCCTTTCGTCAATGGACGGAAAACCTAATCGGTGGTGAGGCGGGAGGAGTTCATTCCAGAGCAAATTTACTGATCGAACCGGTCCGTATATTCACCAATAATCAAAAAGGAAAAACCGATATCCTTGTGGAAATATTTTTACCTCAAGATAAATTTTCCGACTTTATTCCCCATGCCAAAAACCTAATGATCAACCAATCCGAAAACCTTCTCAATGTAACGATTCGAGAAATCATGAAGGACACGGATAGTGCATTACCCTATGCAAAGAAAAACGTATTTGGATTGGTGATCCTTTTCACAATTGACCAAAATCAGGAAGCAGAAAAAAAACTCCAGAAGCAAATGGTAGAACTTATTGAGATTGCCCTCAATTTGGACGGAACATTTTATCTTCCTTATCGAAACTTTTCGAATGGTGCACAACTCAAAAAAGGATATCCCGGGCTGGGAAATTTTATCTCAATTAAAAAGAAGTGGGATTCCGATGAAATTTTCTCGAGTGGGTTTTATGATTACCTGCTCCAATCAGTTAGTAAAACGAGTATTCTGCCTTAGGGGTTCTTCATTAATTTAGATTCATAATCCGTCCCATTCAGGACCTTTTTTAAAGCCGCGTAATCAGATTGCAAAGATTCTTCAAGAACTGAGTAATAAAGTTCGGAATGATAGTAGCAGGTGGCTACATCGGCATCAATTAATTCAACATCATCTTCACGAACAGTAGGCATTCTAAGCAAGCGTCCACGGGTGAAATTTTTTAATTTCAAAATATAGTCTGATGCATTTAAAGTGATTATTTTCTTCATTAAAATCGCGTTCTTGAGTCGGTTTAGATCTGCTCGATTTCGTAGGAAAATCACTTGTTTAGGGGCAACTCCAGGGGATCGCTTGTTGGATTCGAGTAAAAGTGAACGCCATGCTTGGCTATCAGGGCAGTCTACAATCTTGATTTCAGGTACTGGTTCATCAAGTAATTGGTCAATATCGAGGGAATTTCTTCGCATTCGATAGCATAAACCAAAAGCCTTTCCGCTGAGCTTCTTTTCAAGTACGAAGGGAGCAACTTCACGTAGATATTCGGCTAAAAAACGCACTTTGATACCTGCTCCATCTGACTTCCCTTTTTCAAAGAAAATTAATTTCTCAACATCAAGAACATCCGATGCTTTCTGTCTTTTCAAAACTTCGTAAATTTGCCTGCGGACTAATGCACCTTCCCCCGGGACCGCACCATGGGCGAAATTTTCATAAGGATATTCCGTTGATAATTGGGGATGATCAGTCACGACTCGATCGACAATTCCTTGAAGTTGCTGTAAGCCTTTATTTTCAGTCAAATATCTTAGATCAAAAGTATCCTCCGCACGGATTCTATAAGCATCACGGAATAAACGGTGGCCAAATTGATCAAAAAGATCGTCATCTTTAGGCATGCCGGCATGGACTGGACTATCCTCGGGTAAGACTGAGGGAGTAATTACAATAATCACTTCTCGTTTTTGACCAGTCTCAGTTTTAGAGCGGAAAAGGGCTCCCAGAAAAGGAATGTCTCCCAAGAGGGGGACTTTTGTAATGGTCTGCTCAGAATCGTTTGCGATCAACCCCCCCACGATGAATGGCGTATCATTAGCTATTCGGGCATAAGTTTTTACCTCTCGAATCGACAAAGTGGGAGCCGTGGCGAGCACCACCGAATCCTTCCCTAGTACTTTTTCATCTTTCCCCGGAACACGAGCAGAGACTGCCGCATTAATCTGCAAGGAAACCTCCGTTCCGTCTTTATTAATACGCGGACGAACCGCCAATTGAATTCCGGCCACAACATCTCGAAAATCGACCGCACTCACGTAATCTTTTATAAACTTAGTATTCGCAATAGGGATTTTTTCGGACACATTAATGTACGCCATTCGGTTATCCAATGTAAGAATACTCGGACGAGACAAGACTTGAGCCGAACCATCTTCCACCAGTGCCTGCAATCGAACATTGAATTCACGAAAAACATTGGTAATAGTCGCATCCAATTGAGCACCACCAACCGGTGGATAGACAATTTTACCCAGCACCAAACTATCATTCTCGCCATCAAGTTTATCTTGAATAAAATTGCCCTCAGATATGCTCTCACGACCACTATTAAAGTCCCACTCCACACCAAGTTGATCCAGTGCTTGGGAAGAGATCTCCAACACCATCGCTTCAATCATAATTTTACGTGCTGGTAAATCAATTTGCTCCTGTATAATTCGCCTGATTCGTCCTGCCTGCTCAGGGAATCCTGCATCAAAAAATAACAGCAGTTCATTGATTGGATCCGTCTCTGTTTGAGGAAACGCCTTTTCATGATCAGGGATGGTTTCGTGAAATGCGGTTTCAGGAAGTACCACCACCACCGGTAATTTTTTCGGATCAATAGGCGATTTTGGATCACCAATACTGACCCCATAAAAATTAAGCAACTGGGCACAGCGTAAGGGATCGACATAGCTTAGGCGAATTCGTTCGGACAACATTTCAATCTGTGGAGTGCGATCTGTCGCCGGTTTTTGACCCATTAAAAAAGGGTTAAGAAAAGAAAGCAACAATGTGAACGCTAAAATAAATTGCCCCATCATGAAGTCGATTTTTTGGAAACTGGTTTAGAGGAGGAGGTCGACGAGGGAAAAAAGTCGGTAAAAAAAGTTTGGATGGTATGCCCCACGCCAGTTTTCTTCCGCAAGGAAGATGCATGGGCTTCCTGTTGCTTGAGCTTCCATTTGGTCTTCATAATTCGATCCTGTCCAAGTACCATTCGTTCGTTTAACAATGAAAGGAAGCCCCCATTCCGAGTCGCCAAATCAGCCACTGCGATTGGATCAAATGCCAACACAATAGAATCAGTAATCGCAGAGATGGTTGAAAGTCGTGTGACTTTTTGCAACACATCTTCTGCCCCGAAATGCATGCCCGACTCAAGCCGTTCAATCTTCTCCTTGCTTTCATTGTCCGATAGTTCTATCGAGGAACACAGCAGACCCTCCACCAGCAAGAAAAGGGAATCTGCAATATTGCCTTGCCGGTACAAGACCTCCCCAACTTTTAAATCTTTCCGTGCCACTTTATTGAGAAGTGTACTACAATCCTCTTCCGACAAAACTCTAAATAATTCACTACGATTAATTACTTCATCAAAATTGTCGTCTTGGGAAGAAGGTATATTCGGTAAACTTGATGCAATATCCAAAAACACCGTTTCTTTCTCCATCGATGGAGTGAGTCCAGCTCGGGCAAGGTGCTCGATAACACTTTTATTCACAATGTGCCGAGACTCATTGGGGGAGATATTGACTGGAAGAATAAAAAATCTCACTTCATAACGCTGCCCGCCCGACAACGCTTCGTCTAAGCGGACTTCAGGAGCCGGGTCTAATAAAATCCCCTTATCGTCCTCTGCAAGTGCTCGAACGCCTGCCATCAAAACTCGAATCGCTCGGTCCGGAGAAACCGAGTAATCGAGTACAAAATTCAAGTCTATCCTGAAATGGGGGTCGGGGCGCATGTAATTAGTTAGGATCGCCTCCCCCATTTTACTATTAGGTACGACGACTAAATTGTTGGCAGTGGTTTTTAATCGAGTAGTCCGCCAGTTAATCTCTACCACTTGCCCGACAATATGGGTTTCCCTTCGATTTTGGTGAACCATTACCCAGTCTCCGATTCGAAAAGATTGCTCAACATGCATCGACAAACCAATAAATACATCAAGAATTACATTTCGAAGGGCGATTCCAATTACAATACTTACCACTCCTGATGTTGCCCAAATCCCCGTGACAGATTGATCAAACACCGTAGCAAGTATGCCAATCATCGCCACTGCGAATATACATATTGCGGTCACATCCTTGGGCAACCTGGGGACAGGACGCCCTGAAATACCAGTGATCAGCCCGTCCCAAATAAAAACGGTGATCATCCGCTGAACAAGAAATGCAGTGGATAACCAAAGTCCGATTTGACTCCCATATTCCACCACCTGCCGAACCACTAAGGATGCATTGCCCAAAAAGCGTGTTAACAACTCCTCTTTACTTACAATCGAAATAAGAAAAAAGAAAAATGCGGACATGGGGATCCAAAACTTGGTCAGTAAAAAAATCACGGGGATTTCTTGCTTGGACTTAATTTCCTTCCCCATCTGCCTTTTTGTCTCTAAAAACTGATTCCTCATAATTTTTCATCAATCGTGCCATCATGACAAACTTTGGAATGGGCACCTGTTCTCCATCATGATGAATCACCTCGAGCATTGCGGAAAGACTTTGATTTACAAACTGGTTAAAATTATAGGCGTCCCCAAGGTCAGAACAAACTCCTTTAATTTCATCAAAAGTCTGTTCCGGCACTCTTATTGTGATTGTTTTTCCTTTAGCCATCAAATTTCAGTAAAGCTTGCAGAATATTGCACTGCAAGGTAAAAATGTGAATCAACCAACTTTAAATTTTAAAATTGCAACTATTTTGCAGTTAACCTACAAAAATAAATATTAAATATGTCTAAAAATCGCTTGATTGGATATTAATTTATAATAGAATTTTAATATATATAGATTTAATCAAATAAAATATAATTATGAACGATACTAAATGCTTTGAATTACCCAGTCATTTTTCTCGTCGAGAGTTTATGCATGTCGGCTTTATCGGTGGACTCGGCTTATCTCTAGCTGACTTTTTAAAAATGAAAGCTCATGGAGCTCAAAAATTTTATAAATCAAAGGAGGGTAAGGCAAAAAGTGTCATTCATATTTATCTTCCCGGCGGGATGGCTCATCAGGAATCTTGGGATCCAAAACCTTACGCTCCGCTCGAGTACCGGGGTCCATTCAAAAGTATTCCAACCAAAATTCCGGGCGTGCATTTTAGTGAACAATTTAAGGAATCAGCCAAAATTGCCGATAAGATAACCATTTGTCGATCCATGAGCCACGGCGAAGCTGCCCACGAACGTGGCACTCATAATATGTTTACAGGCTATCGCCCGAGTCCCGCTCTTTCCTACCCCAGTATTGGTTCGGTGGTCTCTCACGAATTTGGGTCTCGAGATAATTTACCCCCTTATGTTTGTATTCCAAAAGTACCGAATGAATTTGCAGGCAGCGGATATTTAAGTTCCTCGTTCGGGCCTTTTGGACTAGGAGGCGATCCTGCCAAAGGTGACTTTAAGGTGCGTGATCTCGCCATGCCCAAGGGGATTTCCGAAGATCGTTTTAGCAAACGTCGATCCTTGCTCAACTCAGTTGATGATCATTTTAGGCAAGTCGAGAAGTCGGATGCCCTAAGTTCAATGGATAATTTCTACAACGACGCCTATTCTTTAATTAGTTCAAAGGAAGCACGTGAAGCCTTCGACATGAGTAAAGAAAGCGACAAGGTAAAAGATCGTTATGGCAAAAATGAAGCAGGGCAAAGAATGTTATTATCCCGTAGACTTGTAGAATCAGGGGTTCGTTTTGTTTCCATGACTTATGGAGGTTGGGACATGCATGCAAACATTGAACAAGGGTTCAAAAAACAAGGCCCAGAATTGGACAAGGCTTTTGCCACATTAATTTCTGACCTTGATGAGAGAGGCTTGCTTGATAGTACCCTCGTCATGATGACCTCTGAATTTGGCAGAACTCCCAAAATAAATAAAACCAATGGACGGGATCATTACCCAAGGGTTTTCAGTATTGCCCTTGCCGGGGGTGGAATTACCCGAGGACAAGTTTATGGTTCATCCGATGCCTTTGCCACCGCTCCGGACGAGAATCCTCTTTCCGTGGAAGATCTTGCTACCACCGTCTACGATCGTTTGGGTATTGTGGCAGATAAAGAATTAATGGCTCCGGGCGACCGACCCATTGAAATTGTAGATGGTGGGAAAGTGGTGAAAGAACTTTTAGCTTAAGCCTGAAACCTTTCCTGTGAATTTCCTACAGAGGCTTTTCTTCTGTCGATTAAATTACCCGTTTTCTTTTCTCACTCATGGGAATTGTTTTAACCTTACATTGCTATGAAACGTTTTGCCTATTTACTCGCCTCTTTTAGCCTACTGATTACCCAGTCCCTCTCAGCCGCGGAGCCAATAATTAGCAATGTATTACCTCGAGGGGGGGCACTTGGTTCTGAAATGGAGGTGGTCGTCTCTGGTGATCGCTTGAGCGATGCAGTTGAAATCTTTTTCTACGAAGATGGAATAATTGCACACGATTTAAATGTTTCGAATAATAAATCGCTTACCGCGAAATTCAAGATTTCCAAAACCGCACGCCTAGGTCAGCATGAATTAAGACTTCGGGCCAAGTCAGGTATTAGCACTTTAAAAACTTTCTGGGTTGGCCCCTATCCCAATTTGCAAGAAGAAGAACCTAACACTTCCTTTGAGGAAGCTCAAAAAGTCGCGATTAATCATACTATTAATGGATTGATCAAAAATGAAGATGTAGATTATTTCGAATTAAATGCCACCAAGGGACAGAGGCTCTCCTTGGAAATCGAAGCCATTCGGCTTTCGGGTCCACTCTTCGACCCTTATGTTGCAATTCTTGACTCCAATCGTTTCGAGGTAGCCACATCTGATGACACCGAGCTTCTTTTACAGGATAGCACGCTTAGTATGATCGTACCCAATGATGGAAAATATTATATTGAAGTAAGGGAATCTTCTTATCGCGGAGGAAATAATTTTTATTACCGGCTCCATGTGGGGAATTTCCCCAGGCCTTTAATCGCTTTTCCTGCGGGTGGTCAGGCGGGCGAAATTCTATCTGTTAAACTCATGGGCGATCCCACTGGACCAATTCAAAAAAATATTCAACTGCCCGAAAAAGAAGACCTTTCTTTTGCATATCGCGTGGAACAAAATGGATTAATTGCCCCCTCGCCTAACTTAATTCGAGTATGTAATTTCCCTTCAATCCGCGAAGCCGAACCCAATGATGGAAGGAATTCTGCCACTGCCACAGAATTAAATCTGCCCCTTGGTTTTGATGGTATTATTGAAAAAGAAAATGATCAGGACTGGTTCAAGTTCAAGGCAAAGAAAGGACAAAAATTTAACATCCTTGCCCACGCCCAATCTATTTCTTCTCCTCTCGACCCTGTGCTCAACCTCTATGATGCAGAAGGGAAAAGTATTAAGGGGAATGACGACGCCAACAATGGAAGAGACAGTCTGATCACAATCACAATTCCCAAGGATGATGATTACTTCCTGCGAGTGCGTGACCACCTCAATGCGGGGGGCGAACGCTTTGTTTACCGACTCGAATCCCAACCGTTCTCCCCGCAAGTAGAAGCTACGATTCCAATGTTTGGAAATCGTGACAGCCAGACCCGTCAAATGATCCCGATTGCACGGGGAAATAAAGCAGCTACTGCTCTCAATCTTTCGCGCAAAAATTTCAGTGGAGAATTAGAAATTCTAGCCCAGAACCTCCCTCAAGGCGTAACTATTAAAGTGCCAAAGGCACCTTCCAACTTTAACTCAGTTCCTGTCGTCTTTGAAGCGAGTAAAGATGCACCCCTTTCAACGAACTTGGTCAATTTGACTGTTCGACACACCGATCCAGAAAAAAAGATTGAAGGTGGATTTAAACATAATGTTGCCTTGGTTTATGGTGCCCCTAATAACCGCACTTATTATGAAAGTACATTTACTAAGTTAGCAATTGGCGTCACCGAGAAAATCCCCTTCTCTATTGTTTTGCATCCACCCAAAACTCCAATCGTTCGTGGTGGTTCAATCAGCTTAAAAGTGGAGGCGATCCGAGAGGCTAACTTTACTGCACCGATTACCCTTCGCATTCAAACCCGCCCACCTGGCATTGGGGCAAAAGGAACAATTTCGTTAGCCAAAGATAAATCTTCCGCCTACTACTCACTGACTGCAAATGGAGGAACCTCAATAGGATCCTGGGACATTGTGGTACAAGGAGAATCCAACGCGGGAAAAGGAACCCTATTGGCGTCTTCGGCGTTAACTCCAATCATTGTGGAAGAACCCTATCTTTCCATGAAAATTAATATGGGAGCCATTGAGGTTGGAAAAGAAGGTGAACTCGTCTGCGATTTAGAAATCAAACGCCCTTTCCCCGGAAAAGCAAATCTCTCGATTCGTGGTCTTCCTCCATTTGTAACCACAACCGATTTAGAATTTGATGCCAACACAACACAGGTTATTTTCCCCATTAAAACCGAGACCAAAGCAAAGGTCGGTATTACCAAGAATTTATTCTGCTTTGCAAAAATACCATTCAAGGGAGAAAAAATAACCCACACGATTGGGCAAGGTGGTCAAATTCGCATCGATAAACCTCCACCTAAACCAAAAAGTAAACCAAAAACAGACCTTGTTGCCG
>CAWUUU010000181.1:0-3455 GCA_963924995.1 uncultured Opitutales bacterium | reverse complement strand
AATACTTTCTCTTCAAACGCGTAGGGGTTTCCTCGCTAAGTCCGCCACGGGTGCCACTGCTGCGACTATTTTACCACGACACATTTTCGGAGCGCCTCATATACCGCCTTCGGAGAAATTTGGAACGGCTTTGATTGGTTGTGGTGGCAGAGGACCGGGTACTTACTCGGGATTATGTAAAGGACTCGATGTTGAACTCGTAGGGACTTGCGATGTTGACATTACAAAAGCAGAACGATTCTCAAAAGCGAGAAGCCAAGGAAAAGCCAAGGCCTATCAGGATTTTCGTCGGTTACTTGAAAGAAAAGATTTAGATTTAGTTGCCATCGCTACTCCACCACACTGGCACGCAAGCATTTCAATTGCTGCTGCTGAAGCAGGAATGGATGTACTCTGTGAAAAACCAATGACTCGTTTTATCGCCGAAGGTAGAGCAGTGGTGAATGCATTTAAACGATATAATCGGGTTTTCCAGATCGGAACCTTTGGTCGATTTAACAGAAGTAAGGACAAAAATTCTATCCTCAAACATAAAATTATGGCGAGCGGTCTTCTTACAGATTGTAAGGGTGTTCGGATGAAGAAAGGTGGTCTCAAGATCAAACAATGGAGTGGCACTCCAGGAATTGCCCCCCAGACTATCCCCGATGCCCTTGACTGGGAACTTTACTGCGGGCCCTCCCCGTGGAAGCCCTATGAAAGCAGACGAACTGGTGGAACCCATCGCGGTTACTGGGATTACGAGGGAGGAGGTATGTGTGATATGGGACAACACCATTTTGACCCAGAACAATGGACCTATGCAAAAGACCACACTAGCCCGGTCAAGATCACGCCATTCGCTCCGCCTTCTCATCCAGAAGTTACTGGTATGTGGGCATGGGTAGAGCTTGAATACGCAGATGGTTTTAAATTTGTGATGGAAAGTACGGAATGGGGACCTGCTTACGACCGCCAGCCTGTACGAGATATTTCTATTGATGATCTCTCACAAGAAAATCAGGAAAAGCTCAGAGAAATGCCCGAACCCGAGCCCCTTCTTTCATTTGGGGAAGCAGTCAAGCAGAGGAAACAAGCAGGTGGGCACCCTGAGGCTGCCCATCGAGCGGCCTGTATCCTACACTTGGCCAACCTAGCCATTCGTTTGGGCCGAACGCTCAACTACGATCCTGATAAGGAAGTATTCGTCAATGATGACGAAGCTAATCGTTTTCTCAATCCTCCGATGAGTGCCCCGTGGCGAGTCTAAACCCATAACCCTTTTGAATAAAGATGAACACTAACGAAATAATCCAGGCATTTCCCCAACCTGATGGAAAAATACTTCGAACCATTGACAAGGAAAGGTGCGAAGAAGCAACTCGACATATAATCAAGGGAGGGAAGAAGATAATCCGTGAAATCGTCGATCTTATCCTAGAACCGGGCAATGGTGATGATGTACGACCGAGGCATGCCATTCATGCAACCGCTATCCGAGTGGGGGGAACCGGTAAGGAAAAAGAGAGGAATGTTCTTGCCTCGGCACTGGCAAGCACTCTGACCGACAACCGTCCTAAGGCAGTCAAAGGATTCGTTATTCGCCAATTACAGATTTGCGGGGGGCCAAAACAGGCTCAAACTATTGCTCCTTTCTTAACCGAGTCCGAAGAGCATCTTTATGAATACGCAGCACAAGCCTTGGAAACAATTGGAATTGAAACCATAGAGTATTTCCGTAAGGCGTACTCATTAGCAAAAGGTAGTCCCCGACTCACAATTCTCCAAGGACTTGGTGTACTCCAAGACAAAAAATCTCGCCAACTCTTTGTTTCCGCAACCCAAGATACGGATTTGGAAATTCGACTGACTGGACTTTGGGGCTTAATGCGAATTGGCTCCGCAACTGATTTTGAATTGCTACTTTCCCAATCTTTAAAGGAATCGGGTTGGGGTCGAATTAAGGCAACTGCATATTGTTTAGAACTAGCCGAAAGACTCGCAGAAAATGGGAACAAAAAAGAAGCCCGAGCTATTTATCAAGAGATTAAAAATTCTCGTACGGATGAGACCGAAAGCTATCTTCGAGAAACGGCCGATCAAGGATTGTCTCTCCTTACCTAATAATTGATAATTTAATTATGCGCTTTTTCATCATTCTCCTTTTTGCATCAAGCCTAGTTCAGTCTAAGCCACTACACTGGAACCAGTTTCGAGGCCCCGATGGAAACGGTGATGCAGGGAACTCTCAACTACCTGTTGAATTTTCAGAAGAAAAAAACCTGACCTGGAAAACCTCCATGCCCGGAAAAGCGTGGTCTTCCCCCGTGGTGAAGGATGGAAAAATCTGGGTAACCAATGCGGAAGCAGATGGTTTTAAAATGTGGGCCATACAACTGGATTGGAAAACAGGAAAACAATTACAAAAAGTATTAGTTTTTGAAAATGAAAAACCGCAATTCTGCCATCCAATGAACAGCTACGCCACCCCGACGCCAGTAATTGAAGGGGGACGAGTTTTTGTACATTTCGGATCCCACGGCACGGCCGCCTTGGATGCAGATTCAGGAAAGAAACTTTGGCAGAGAAGAGATTTTAAATGCGATCATTTTCGCGGAGCGGCTGCCTCACCTATTCCCCATAACGATACCCTGATCATACATTTCGATGGACATGATCTCCAATATATCGTCTGCCTTGAACAAAAGACTGGAAAAACGATTTGGAAAAAAAATCGGGCATTTGATTTTAAGACCGATAATGGAGACAGAAAAAAAGCCTATTGTACTCCAAGTGTGATTAAACATGATGGCCAATTAGAACTAATTAGCCCTGGAGCAGTGGCCACGGAAGCCCGGAAGCCCGATAATGGAGAATTACTCTGGACTGTTCGGACGGGGGGAATGAATTCTTCTTCTCGCCCTATCTATCGACATGGTATGGTTTTTGTATTCAGTGGAATGGGTTCAATGTCTGCGATTAAGCCAGGAGGAAAAGGCGATGTCGATAACAGTCACCTTATGTGGAGTCGACGCAAAGTCGTTCCCAAAAAATCGTCCCCACTTTTGCTCGGCAACTATTTGTTTATGGTTTCTGATGAGGGAGTAGCTTCCTGCAACAATCCCAAAACTGGAGAAATTTATTGGGCTGAGCGTTTGGGGATTAATGGACAGTGTGCATCCTCTCCAATCCATGCCAACGGAAAGATCTATTCTTTTTCAACCGATGGAGACTGCGTAGTTTTTAAACCCGATCCTAATGGTTTAAAAGTAATCAATCGAAACAAACTCAACGAAGGTTGTATGGCGTCACCTGCGGTAGTTGGTGATTCCTTGCTTGTGCGAACCAAAGAAAACTTGTATCGGTTTGACCAACAAAAATAATTTTAATTTTCTTGTTATGAAAAAAAATATCATCCTCCTAGCTTTTCTCTTCAACGCGATGGCATTATTTGCTAAAGATTCCTGGAAATCTCA
>CAWUUU010000180.1:0-6413 GCA_963924995.1 uncultured Opitutales bacterium | reverse complement strand
TCCAGCGACGGCGTCTTTTAAAAATAAAATATTATCATTAGCAAACTGAGACGGTGAATTAATTTCATGAGCAATGCCCGAAGCCAATTGACCGACTGCTTCCATCTTTTGTGCATGAATCAATTGGGTTTCCAGTTCTTTGCGTTGATTCATTTCTTCTTGCAACTGAACGGTTTTAGCCTGAAGGGAAGCGGTTCGTTTTATTACGGTAGATTCCAAACCAAGAATAAGACCTTGTAATCGTTTGATTAGCGATCTTATCTCATACGGGCCCGTTTCCTTAAGAATGAATGGCTCATTATAATCGATAGACTTTTTTGCGGCAAATTCAAGCTTTCGTATCGGACTAGCAAAGCTTTTATAGGTAACAAAAGCTAAAGATAGCACGAGTATGAAATAAAGAACACTTGCAACAGATAGAATAATTAAATCACTTTCCTCCTTTTGTCTCAATTCTGATTGTTTAGCATCAAGCGAATGTTGTGATTTTTGGAGGAATTTTCCTGCTGCCTCTTCTAAAAAGTTAAGTCCTTGATCTAGATCTTCCCGTGCTCGGTCA
The DNA here is from genome assembly GCA_963924995.1 of uncultured Opitutales bacterium. Lineage (GTDB taxonomy): Bacteria > Verrucomicrobiota > Verrucomicrobiia > Opitutales > Seribacteraceae > Seribacter. Next base: position 5,854 of record CAWUUU010000180.1, on the reverse strand, counting down.
AAATGTTTTTTCGCTTGGTTATTTTGAGTAAATTGACTTCCCTCTGCTATTCCTTTCCATACGGACATCTTTTCAATTTTCTTAATGGCCAAGGACAAATCGTTCAAGCCTTTCGTAATAGGCTCCAACATGCTTTGTGGGTAATTCATCAGATATTTCTGTGAAATTTCGTTCAAGCCTTTTTTTGCGGCGGTTAATCGATCCCATGTAACCCCAAATATACCTTCATAATTTCCAGGATAAACCTCGAATGAAACGACTATGCTTCGGGCGATTTCTAAAAAATCTTTGACATCTGAATATTCCCCAGCTGATTGTCCTGAATTTTTACTTTCTTTGTTCAGTTCATTAGCCAATTGACTGGTACTATGAAACATCCACCAACCTAAAATTCCAACGATTAATGCACCTCCTAAACTCGCGGAAGAAAGTATCCAAATGTATGTTCCTACCTTCAACTTTATTTTTTTACTTAAGCTCTTTAAACACCCACAGGTACCGTGACTTGGATTCTTTTGGGAAAAGGGCTTTCTGCGTAGCAGGAATTATAATTACGAATCACTTTAAGAAGCTGTTGGTCAACATCGGCTCCACAAGATGCAATAAGAAATCCATCGTCTAACCTAAGTTCCTGGGCTAAACGCATTCCAATTTCTAAATTTTTGATTGAAATCTCTTCTAGGTGAAATTTTCGTTCTGCAACTACTAGTAAATTAGATAAGGAATCAGTTATAACAGGATCGTACTCATCGCTCCTGCTTTTTAAGGTTTGTACAATAACGCTACGGTCATGGCCAAGCTCCTCATAAAAATCAAAATCCAATGAGACTCGTAAAATTGATGCAAGTAAACGAACTCCAGAGCCATCATCTTTTTCGAATCGGTGCTGAATATCTAACTTCTGTAAAATCTCATCCACTTCTTCTAGTCCAGGAATTTTGACAATTAAATTTTGTATGTCTATCGGTACTTGCTTAATTAGTTTTTTAACTTCAGAGGATAACTCTCTTTTATGATAAACATCTTCAGAAACAGATTCCGGTAAAGAAATATAACCAAGTTGAGAAAAAACACTAGCAACATCAACCCGCCATCTATTAGGGATTTTAAGCATCTCTGACAATTCATTAGCAAGTCGCCTAACTCGCTGTGCCCTTCCAAAAAATAATGGCTTTGCTGTTGAAAGGGATTGAGCAAGGGCATCGACTGCACCCCGTAATGTTTTATCTAGTAATATACGCTTACTCCTAATTAAGTCGTGCTGCTCTAGCCCCGCTCGTAATACCTTAATCAAAGTTTCTGGCGGGCATGGTTTAGAAAGCATGCGAAAGACATTGCCCTCATTCACCGCTGCCATGGCAGATTCAAAGTCGGTGTGTCCCGTTAACAGAACTGTAACCACTTCTGGATCCCTTTTTTTAATTTCGGCAAGCATGGTTGCCCCGTTCATCTCAGGCATTCGCATGTCTGATAAAACAAGGGCAAAACCTTGTTCTCGATCAAATACCTCCAATCCCTCTGCACCATTTGAAGCTAGATGAAGTTCAAAGTCTTTTCTTAAATTTAATTGGAACCCTTTTAAGATAGATTCTTCGTCATCAACGCAAAGTATTTTATTATTCATAAGAAAAAGTCATAGGGGGAAATCCGAAAAAAATTCGAACTGGCATGAATTACTATTATTAGGGGAGAGTCTCATATCAATTACCTTTTAGGCTTATATTGAATTCACTTTAACTTATATAAAAGAGCAAGGAGATAGATAAAGATCATTTAGTATTGGATATATTTTCACATAATTTCTTATTCTGCTAAAGTAACTTTTTTGTGTTACCCTAAGTATGATAATGCATCTCTAAATTAAACAGATACCATACCGAAAGAATGTTCTAAGCATCAGGCAAGCAATAAAGATCATAAACTTGTCGATGCCATCAAGATTTCAAACTGAATAAAAATTCGATCAAGTTTACCAAGTCCTGCTTTGACATTCCTAAATGTAAGCTCTCTGGCATCAATGATGCCTTCATTTTTTCTTTTTTTAATATTCTTTCTTTATTAATTATTTGAGTCAATCCGCCGATCATTCGAATCGTAAACTCATTTTCGCTTTCGCTTAAAATACCATTTAAAACTGAACCCTCTTTAGTATAAACAGTCCAACCTTCGTAATCGAAACTAATTCCAGCATTTGGTTTTAAAATCGCTAAATATAATTCGCTTCTAGGCAATTTGTTACTGATTTCAGTAAGCCTGGGCCCAAAATCTATTCCAACATTACCAGCCTTGTGGCATACGGCACAAAATTGTTCATAAACTAACTTACCATCTTTAATGCTTCCCACCTGATTTACGAGAGTTGGAATATCTTCGATATCGACTTTTTCAAAATCATCTTGTCGGTTTCTTTTTTTCGATTTTGGATTAAATTTTGAGACAAACTCTCTTGCCTCTTCACTTGGAATGAATCCAACTAGTTTTACAATTTCTTCAATTTGTTGAGTGCTCCCATTCCTTAACGGTATTTCTAATTTTGATTGATCATCAAATTTAAAAATTATTTGAATAGACCTTGAAGCGTATTCCCCTACTGGCTTCTCCAATAAATCTTCAATGATTTGGGGGACTTCTCCTCTTAAATTAAATTTTTCAACCAAGTCTAAATATTCATCAGTTCCTCTTTGCGAATATGTGTAACGCTGAACTGCAGAATCCCACTTTTCGTTTTCAGACAAATCAAAACGATTTAAACGAGTCAAAGTCTCAACAATTAATCGATCTTTCGGGTCAAATTCTTGCTTTCCTTTGGCGTGGTTGAAGTAAAGAGTAATTAACAAAAAACAAACGACATATCTCATTGGAACTAGTAGAGCAGCAAAACTTTTAAGTTAAATTAATCGAGATCTTAGATATCAAGAAGTTCCTCAAGTGCTTTTTCTCTCTCAGGACCAGAATGAAAATCAATGGCTCGGACATATCTGGGATGACTTTCCGAAGGAGTTTTCGGATTCTTCAAAATCTGGATGAGATAAAAGGGAGCTTCTTTTGCTCTGCTTCGCCAAACGATATCTCGTCCAGAAGGAGTATCCCAAGCATCTCCTACTATTTGTAACCAGGCAGAGAAACAGGCATCGGCATTCAAATCTGATGATATGCCCAAGGCCTCTAAATACCATCTATCCTTACCATCGTGACGGACAGCTAGTTCTGCCCACAGTTTGGCCGCTGCCTCTGTTTTTAAATGCCGCAATGCTAATGCACACTCCCGCCTTACAGAAGGCTCCGGGTCATCGAAAAGCTTGGCGACTGTATCAATGCATTCAACACTTTCTAATTGGCGTGCTAGCCTTATTGCGACGATTCGTATGTTAAAGTCCTTATCTATTGAAGCAAGGTCCACATATTTTTGGCCTTCCCCGTCAATTTTACCTAGTAACCATAATGCTCGTGCGCGAAATACTGGGTTCTCGTGCTTAAAAAGCTCTTGCAGGAGAATCTCAGCCTTTTTTCCCATTTTATTTAAAGAATGCCAGGCAATATAACGAGTTGCTTCATTTGGGCTCTTAAGCCCCTCTATCGCACCTTGCAATGAATTCGAATCTAACTTTTTCGTTGAGTAATTATGGCCTTCGGGCCCTACCATAAAAATCCTTCCTCTTTCAAGATCGCGCATATTATGTCCACCTACTCCTGGGTCATACCAATCTGATGCAAAAAGGGTGCCATCTGGGGCAACCGAGACATCAGATGGTCGAAACCACTTATCTTTTTTTGAGCCATTCAGAATGTCGATCATTTCAGCGCTGTAACCTGCTCCATCTTTTTGGGTGATATAAGCACGAACAACACTCGGACCTGCATCGCAATGAACGATTTGACTATGAAAAATTTTGGGTAGTAGGTTCCCTTCATAAACTGCGATTCCAGTCGGGGATCCTGCACCTGTTTGTAATAAATTTGGAACTACACCTGGATCATTCAAATGCCAATGTTGATGCGGTATTTCAGCTTCTATATTGGATCTTTTATCTCGCCATCCTTTTCCAGTGAATTCTCCCTTGTACCCATAATTTCCAAATTCCATGACATAATTAATGCGAACCCCACGATTACCATCATCATCATTATCGGACTGCCAAATTGTCCCAAAGCTATCAACTGCGATTTCCCAGTTATTTCGAAAGTTCCATCCAAGTGTCTCAAACTTACTTCCGTCTTCATTACAGCGAAATACCATTCCCTGCTGATAAGGTTTTCTCTTATCGTTCACCTCGTTTCCGGCAAGATCTATGATTGGTTTTCCATCCCGATCTTTTATCTGCCTACCGGCATTTCCAAAATTAAAGTAAAACTTTCCATCTGGTCCAAAGTGAACCGCATGGATTCCATGATCATGCTGAGTCCCCGCAATTCCTGTAAACAAATTCTCTTTAGATTCTGGTTTATCATCTCGGTCCTTATCATGAAAAACCATTACACGATCTCCAGCGGAAACTACTACTTTGTCTCCAAATACACTCACTCCATGTGCGGAATCAATATCTCGTCCCTGATAAAAAACTTTCACTTTATCCGCTTCATTATCTCCGTCTGTATCTTCTAAAATTAAAATTCGATCGCCCTCTTCTCTTTTATTTTTATGTTTTCGATAATTTGTAACCTCACAAACCCAAACTCGTCCACGATGGTCAATATCGATAGCGGAAGGACTCAACAACATTGGTTCGCTGGCAAAAAGATTGGCTTCGACTTCTGGGTGTATATCAAGATTTTTTACCGCGTTGAGTGGATCACCTTGTTCGACTGAGCCCACTTGGGTCATCGTCAAGGAGGGCAAAGAAGAAAGCAACGGTTTCTGTCCATAGATTCTAAATTCTACACTACTTGAATTTTTTGCCCCATTTTGATTCGCCCCCCCATCATCTAGAACTCCTTTTGACCGAAATTGAACGAATTGATGATCTTTGGGCAGCGTAAAAGAAATAAGTGAATTTGCATGAACTCCTATTCCCTTTACTCCTTTACCTTCTACCTTCATCTCTTTTCCTGCCGCATTCTTATTAACATTTACTTGCCCCCAACCCGATGAAGCAAAACTCCACTTCATTGTCGTAAGCAATGTTTCCTTACCCTTATTATCAACCAACCTTGGATTTATCCAATTTGCCCAGTCACATGTGTAACTGTCCCCTCCATCTAAAACCACTAAGTGTAACTCTTTCGCGTTTTTTATATTTACTGCAATATCCTCACCTCGAGATGGGGTGCCTTTAGTAATCTTCTTGCTTGAAAAGATTGGCTTTATTTTCTCAGAACCTTTTTCTTCTGCCTTTATTTCTAAAGATGCACCCTTGAGCGAACTCTTTCCGTTAAATTCTTTTAGGCTTTCCCCTATCTGCTCGGCTGACCAACCTCTTGCAGGATAATCCTGATTGGCTTGTAAATCACTTACAGAGAGTCTTTTTACCTTCGCTCCCTCAGATGGAATATTTGCTTTAGATATCCAAATAATACCGTTAATCACAAGTTTACGGAAATTATCTGAGCCCCAATTCACATGATTATGGCCACCGGTAAAACCGAACCCTCGTCCATTTTTATAATCTTTGCCTCTTTGATAAGCCCACGCTACATGTTGCTTTTCTTTTCTATCCAGAACTGATTTTCTTACATGCGGATTATTGCTATGAGCACCATCTTTACGCTTTAGGGTATCCGGGGAAGGAAGAGCCGATAAAATAGGGGTGACTCCCTCCATCGCTTCGCGAAATCTCATATGGTAATACCATTCGTCTTGAATCGAAAATGGCTTCACCCCTGAACTAATTGGATGTTGGGGGAACAATTTAAATTC
>CAWUUU010000179.1:0-3684 GCA_963924995.1 uncultured Opitutales bacterium | reverse complement strand
CTTTACTAATTCAGCAGAACTTCAACGAGAGGTTGATCGTATTTTAGACAAAATTAACGAATCTGGCTTCGGGGCACTTACTCAAGACGAGAAGTTGACTTTAGATAAGGCAAAAGGATTGCTTCGTAGTTAATTTATTTTACAAGTAAAGTTATGATATTAAAGAGTTTTTATCTTTCTGCCCTAAAATTGTTTTTAGTGTTTTCTTTTTTATATATTTATCCCTTCAGGGTAATTAATGCCAAAGAGCTTCAACCTTCAGTGCTTATGCAACATGAGACGAAATGGTTAGTCCAAGCATTACAACAAGCACATTTTAATAAAGTTACCGTAAAAGAACTTGATCCAATTGATTTTACTACAAGTTACTTAGAAAAGTTGGATAAACAGAAACTCTACTTTACTAAAAGTGAGGCTGATACATTCAAAAATAAATATTCTTCCACACTAATAACTTATTTTGATCAGGGTAATTTATTTCCTGGATTTGAGATTTACAACTTTTACAAAAATAAATCTATCAATCGTTTGACTTGGGTTATAGAGTTTTTGAATAATGATTTTAATTTCGAATCAAATAAAACTTACAATGCTGATCGAGTAGAAAAAGCTTGGGAAGAAACGGAAAAAGATCTTGATACAACTTGGGAAAAATTAATTGAATTTGAAATTCTTGGGGAAATTCTTTCATCGCTTGAAACTAATTCAACAAACTTAAACCAAGATAAAGAATCGAGAAAAAAATTAACCAAAGATTCCAAAGGTAAGGTGCGTAAGCGATACGAACGGTGGAAAAAAAGCATTCAAGAATTCGAACCCACTGATGTCCAAGAACTTTATTTGACCACTCTAACGCAAATGTTTGACCCGCATACAACTTTCATGAACATAAAAGAAAAAGAAAAGTTTGATCAAACTATGAACAATGAACTTGTGGGTATTGGGGCGGTTTTAACCGATGACGATGGCTATTGTACTATTACTGAACTTTTGCCAGGTGGTCCCGCAGAATCTTCGCGCGACTTGAGCCCTAAAGATAAAATAATAAAGGTAGCTCAGGCTGAAGGGGAATTTATAAATGTAGTAGACATGAAGTTATCAAAAATTGTCGAACTTATCAAGGGTCCTAAGGACACTCTTGTTCGACTTGAAATTCAACCTGTTAATGACCCATCATCAACAAAAGTGGTGAGAATTATTAGAGACAAAATTAAACTTACATCAAATTTGGCTTCTGCAACTGTTCATAAGGTCACTTTAGAAAAAGTTGAACGGAAAGTAGGCGTTATCGAATTAAGATCATTTTACGGATCAAGTGGAAGCGGGCCAAAAGCGACAGACGATGTGGAAGAACTGATTAATAAGTTAAAAAAGGAAAGTGCAGAGGGAATTATCCTAGATTTAAGAAGAAATGGCGGTGGATATTTAAGTGAGGCTGTAAATTTAGCTGGCCTATTCATTTCAAGGGGGCCGATTGTGCAAGTTAAAAGTACTGATGGTAAAATTCGCAAGAAATTTGATTTCAACCCAAAATTAGCTTGGGACGGCCCTCTTATAGTTTTGGTATCTAGGTACAGTGCATCGGCCTCAGAAATTGTTGCCGGAGCATTACAAAACCATAAGCGTGCAATAATTGTTGGTGATAAAACGACCCATGGAAAAGGGACAGTTCAATCCTTAATTCAAATGAATTTACCCTTTAATTTTAATGCATCCCAGGGAAAAAAAAGTGCCGCAAAAATTACTATTCAAAAATACTACTTACCTTCTGGTAAGAGTACGCAAATTCAGGGTGTAGAGAGTGATATTTCTATGCCTACAATTAATACATTTCTTCCTATAGGAGAGTCCGATTTGGACAACGCCCTTCCCTGTGATCACATTGCTCCAGTAAATTTTCGCCGACCAGCAAATGAATTTGTTTTTAATCTAGAAGATCTTTCTAGGCTAGAGAATGATAGTTTGAAAAGGCAACAAATTCTACCAGAATTTTTATATCTTAAAAAAAATGTAGATTGGTATAAAAATAAAAGAGAGGAGACTACACTTTCTTTAAATTTTAAAAGTCGTCTTGCAAAAAAAATTGAGGATCAAAGTTTTAATAAATCAATGACTGAAGAATTTGAAACGATTTCAGAAAATGCATATTTTAAAAAGGATATCATACTAAATATTGTTGATGCTCAAAACGATAAATCTCGTAAGGTTAGGGGGGAAAACATTAACGATCTTAATTCAACAAAGTCTTTTGGATTGCCCGATAATTTTGACATCAGACTACATGAAACTTGTAGGATTATGTCGGACTGGGTTAGTATTATCGAAACAAAGGATCTTACTCATAAAGAACCACAGACTACAGACGAAATCTAGTTTTAAAGTTTTCTTCCGAATATAAATCTTTCTTTATTGGAGAAATCTTTAACGATCTCAATATCAATAAATTTATTATTCATTGCATCAAGTAATATTTTTTTTTGATACAGTCCGATTTCAAGAGCTAATAACCCCCCCCTTGAAAGATTAATTTTTGCGAGATTTATTATTTTAATTAAGTCTGATGTGCCTTCATTTGCAACTAATGCAGATTTTGGATCAAACACTTTAACCTCAGTTTCGGCAGTTTCCCATTCTTCTATTGTTAAATAAGGTGGGTTCGAAACAATTATATCGTATTTCTTTTTTAATTTTTCTTTACACCAATCAAATATACCAAATTTAACATTACTTAATTTATGAAATTGTGCGTTCTTTTTTGCTAGGTCAATAGCTTCTTTAGACTTGTCTAAGCCTGTTCCATCGCAATTTGTTTTCTGTATACATAATGTTAATATAATAGCCCCACTGCCAGTTCCCAAATCAAGGATACTTCCTGAAAAGTCATTCTCCACCCTTTCTAAAATTAATTCGGTAAGATATTCTGTTTCTGGTCTTGGTATTAAAGCCCTATCGTCACAGAACAAATTATTTCCTGCGAAATTAACTTTACCAAGTATATGTTGAAGGGGAATTCTTTTTCCTCGATCAATGATCCATTTTCTAATTTTATCTTGAAATTCTTCCTCAACAGGATTTTCAAATTCTAAATATAATTCAACTCTTTTTTTATTAGTTACTGTCGCAACGATCCACTCAACATCACATTTTGGATTCGGGACACCTCTTTTTTTTAAATATTCAGTAGATCTGTTTATAATATCTAAAAATGACAACAGAACTTCACCCATTTTGAGATAGCATATTATAAAGTTTAATTTTCTGGTCTTCTTTATTGAGCGCTTCAATTAGGTGATCCAAATCTCCTAGTAATGCTTCATTTAGTGCATGTGTTGTATAATTAATTCTATGATCTGTAATTCTACTTTGTGGAAAATTATATGTTCTGATTCTTTCACTTCTATCTCCGGTGCCAACTTGATCCCTTCTGTCCTTAGCATATTTCGCTTTTTCTTCTGCTTGTTTGATATTTAATAGTCTCGATTTCAAAACGGTCATTGCCTTATTTTTATTTTTTAACTGAGACCTCATCTGCACAATATACATTTAACCCGGTTGGTCTGTGTAAAATTTGAACGGCAGAATCTGTAGTGTTGACTCCTTGCCCTCCTGGTCCACTTGCACGACATACATTAATTTCTAGATCGCTAGGATCAATTTTAATTTCAACATCGCGAGCTTCTGGTA
>CAWUUU010000178.1:0-6131 GCA_963924995.1 uncultured Opitutales bacterium | reverse complement strand
TAAATAAGAACTGATCTTGATGTTCCAATAGCCAGGATTCCGGTTCTTCCTTTTCTTTCTGCCAAAGTTTTAAACGTAAGAGGATCTTTCCTGTTGGAAGGGGAAGAATCTGGAAACGGATCTGCCACCATGAACCACTTTCCCATAGCTGTATTTTTTCCATTAATAATACATCATCTCGAAATAATAGTATTTTTCGAGAGGATGCATTCCAGCGAAATCGATAGCCTCTCATTCCTCCTATTCCCGCTGCAATCGCTGGGAATCTGCGTCCTTGCTTACTAGAGAAAAAAGAAAACTGTAATTCAATTGCTTTTTCTTTTACACGAGGACCAAGTAAGAAACCAAAGTCCCCAACTGGACTACCCGATAATTCTAATAGTTGATTACCTTCGATTGTTTTAACCAAAAATTCTCCATCTAGAATAAACAGGTTTTCTGGCTCAACCTCGTTCGGGGATTTTGAAAAGTTTTCTTCAAACTCAATCGTCCATGAATCCTTGTTTTTTAGATTTCCTACTTCGGGTTCATCAGCACAGAAAATCTGCGAACATATCATATTAAAAACTGCTAGAAAAATAAACCGAGTATTCATGATTTGTTTAGAAATTTAATTTTACTCATCGTGCAAATGTTCAATCTGGCTTTTCCTCAAAATCATGTTCACCGAAAATTTAGTCCATAAAAAGCATAAAAGTACTAAACTTAAGAAGAAATAAATGAAACCCGCCCCGGGCAACTCCCCCACTCGCCCAAAAATCGCTGGAGCAACCCCAAGAATAGCAGAGATCGCACCAACCCCAAGTCCCCATAATGCGAGGGTGAAATGTTCTGAAAATGCAAGACTTCGTAAATGACTAAGGCGATAACCTAATGCTTCCATTACACCAAATTCCTTACTTCTTTCCATTAGGTTCCTTGCAACTACTACCGCTAAACCGACTGTGCCCAGCAACATACCAAGCCCTCCAAGTCCTTGGAAAATTGAAAGGTAGGTGTTTTCTACTTTCTGGAGTTCGGATAATCGTTCAATAGATTTTTGCAATTCGAAACCATAGTTTGAAAATTTTTCGTCTAAATATTTCTTTATCGTTTCGGTCTCATCCAAAGGTGCACTCAGTAAAAAACTTCTGTACCCGCCTTGCTGGGGAAACTTCTTCACGAATTGCTCTTCGGAAATGTAAAGAGCTCCTTGTAAAATAGAACCTTTAACCGCCGCAACTAATTGAACAGAAAAAGACTTTCCTTCCCCATCGAAGAACTCAATCTCATCGCCAATTCCTTTTTGTAAAGCCCACATCATGGTGTTTTGGTCTACCACCGCAGGTATTTTCCCATCGGGTAGTTGCTCTTTTAATAATGCCCAATCTCCATTCGCAAAAGAAAATCGACCAAGCATTTCATCTGGATTTAAACCATAAATTATAGGTCGGACTGCTTTGTTAAGATTTAAGCAACTTGCATCATCCCCTGCTCGTAACCGTAAAGGAACCACTTGCGTATTTTCTAACAAGGTTTCATTCAAATCGTATAATATACGACCCTCCTCACCATTCAGGTCATCATAAATAGGTAATGCCGATTCGCCAACTAGTGCAAATCCACCCGTACCAGAATCAAGATTGGCAGAATCAGAAGGTGATCCTTTTCGAAATGCACCCGTGCTCACCACTAAAAAAGTGCCTGCTGCCATTGAAGCCACGGTGACTAAGCTCCTACCACCCCTTCGGCCCATATTTCTACTCGATAAACCTTGAGCATCAATTAACTCAGTTTTCTTGTTTGAATTTTTTGCCAAGTGAAAACGGAAATAAAAAACTCCTGAAATTAAAAGTAGCGCACCCGCTCCAAAAAAACCTTCCGACGCACCAGGTGCAGAAAAATCTGTAGTTATCGATAAACCGCATGCACCAAGAAGAAAGACTATCGATGGATAAGGAGACTGACTCCATTTCCTTTTTTTCTTAAGCAAATCATTTGAAAGTAAATTTTCACCAGCAGATAAAAGTTCTATGGGTTCAAATTTTAATTGCCGCCGGGTTGACCAAGCCATGGCGAAAACGGACATGAATAATGCAGCTAATCCACCACTTAAAATAGATTGTAAACGAGCATTGTATTCAAAAGTAGTACCCGACACCGCACCGCTCCAATTCCCCGATAATAAACTTAATATCGATTGTCCATAGAGTACCGCCAATCCGACTCCAATTAGAACTCCGACTAAAGAAACGCAAAATCCTTCGCCCAGGAATAGTAGTCTGACTTTTTTCTTGGATAAACCCAGAGCAAGGAGCAAGCCTGCTTGCCGATTTCTCTGCTCAATCGAAAAGGCGAAAAGCATTCCCGTTAATGCTAACGCGGCGACTATAACAAAAAAGCTGAATGATAAAAATAATTGCCCAAAATCAACAGGTGATTCAAGGCTCGCATTTGCATCCGAGCGCAAAGATTGAAATAACAACCCCGCCTGTTCAGCAGAAATTAAATTTCTTAACTTTTTTTCAACCATGTCCCGTGAATGAATTTCTTGGGCAAATCGAATACCAGTTAAAGAACCCCATCGATTTGACCAAAGTTCTTTTCCTGCCTCCAACGATATAAAAGCCTTCGGACTCCCTCGATACTTTTTCCAATATTCTTCATCTTTTGGACGTATCTTATGAGTGATGGGAATTCCAGTATCCCATTCCCCACATGAATCCGCATCTGCTAAGCCAGGGAACTGAGGAGTCCAATCGCTTTCTTCACCCTCTGGTATAATAGGAGGAATAGGAGTTATCCCTCGCAGGGTAAACTTTTTTGTTTCCTCCAGTAATTTTCTACGTTCTCCAACTGAAAAATATCTCAGAGTGATCTCATCACCAATTTTTACCTTTAAGTCCTCACTTGCCCATTGGTTTAAAATTATTTCATCGTTCCCTAAGTCATCGGGTAAAAAACTCACCGATTTCGAATCAGTCGCACTCACCATTGAATAAGGAATTAATCCACTGGCATTACCATCCCTTACTTCTGACTCAATCGTATTTACCAAATAAGTAAGGACGCCGGTCGCATTTGAATCTATTGAAAAGGCGGCGGCTTCTATAGATTGATTAAGAAATACCTGCCTTGTGCGAATGGAAAAATTCGCTTGATCGCGCATCGACTTAACTGTGATTCCCGCATCGGTTAAACTCCAGGATTGTCCCAATGCTTTTCTTGCCTGTTCTTCATCGATATGACCCTCTTCTGTCTTTCCGAGCAAAAGAAAATTGGAAAACTGGGTATTTCCAGTCTCTTCATCAAAAGAGCGAAACATTCTTTTTTGCAGCGTTTTTAGAGGAACAAATAGAGTAAGAGGTTCCTTCTGGTTTCCTTGAAGGCCAAAATGGCCATAGCCATCCGCATTAACAGAGCCGCCTAGTTTTCCATTAAAAGAAACAAATTTATTATCTCGCTCACCGGATAGAGGTGCATCTCTTGAAAAAAGGCTTGGTTCTTCGATCCGTAAAATGAGCCTGCTTTGATCTACTACTTTTAATTGTTTATATAATCGTTCATTCGCGTAAAAGAAACCGGTGTCCCAAGGTGGATAATTTTTTTTGACCGCGAATCTTCCCGTAGGCGTATGATCTGGATCAGGGGCTAATTTCCAAAAACTTTCGTCCACTCCAAGAACTTGGACATTTGCGACACTCTTCGACCCATCGGGCAAAGAAACAGTCCCGCGAGTCACCACCATGGGAGCCACTATGGTCTCGTTTCCTAACTTGGTGGCAATCTCCCTTGCCAATTCTTCACGAAAGAATCCATCGGTGGCCAACAAAGCCATATCCGCCTGCCCTATCCTCGTTTCTGCCAACTTTGCTAAAGTCGCACGGACAGAATCGCCCACCATTAATGCACCAATTAATACCATAGCACACAAAGCTGCCCCCATCGCTACTCCCGCTTGTTGTCGACGGAAATAAAATAAATTCTTAACTATTATTTTCCAAAAGCTCATTGTTCAAACAGATTAAGTTTTCCCTCGTCCATCAGGTAGGTTTGCTTCATCTGTTTGGCAATCTCAAGCGAATGGGTAACCATTAAAAGAGTAAGCCCAAGGGTTTGATTCAGCTCAATTAACAACTCGATTAATTTTTCGGAATTCATCTTATCCAATGCCCCAGTGGGTTCATCCGCTAACAGTAAATTAGGTTCGTTTATAAGAGAACGTGCAACTGATGCTCTTTGTTTTTCACCACCAGAAATTTCTGCAGGTCGATGATTGGCTCGATGACTCAGCCCCACCTTTTCAAGTAATCCGTAGGCTCGTTCTTTCAATTCGCTTCCCTTCCTACTACTCAGTCCAGCTAATGAAGGAACCATAATATTTTCTAAAACAGTACACTGAGGTAAAAGATGATGAGACTGAAAAACAAAGCCGATCGATTGATTACGAAAACTTGCGGCTTCGTCTGCCGTAAGGCTTCCAGTTACTTTACCATCAACCAAAATCTCTCCACCATCGGATTGATCAAGAGTTCCAATTAAATTAAGAAGCGTACTCTTCCCGGATCCTGATGGACCGACGATAGCAACAGAGGAGCCCTTCGAGATTTCCAAGTTTACTCCACTAAATACATCAACGGGTTCTTCTCCTTCGGGTGAAGGATAAGTTTTAGATAAATTTGTGAGTTTTAAAAATGATTCCATAAATTGATTCTTTCTCTGTTTATTTGTCTTCCCACCTTTTTGCTTTCATTTCGAATCGCGGAAAGGTACCGCGATCAACTGATTCTACAGGTATACGAAGTGAAAATGATTCCTTTAATGCGACTTCAATTAAAATGGCAACTTCAAGACTTGCCTCCACTTCAATCGTAAGTTCAAGCATCGAACCCACTCTCTCTTTATAAACTCGATACTCCTGTACTTCATCAAATTTACGAATGACCGCATCCACTGAAGCTGGATACAAATTCACCCCACGAACGACTACCATATCATCGGCGCGACCCAAGATACCCCCTATCAGATCAAAAGTAGGTATTCCCTTTTCATCCACCCCCTCCTCTACTTTAACCAAGTCTCCCGTTCGATAGCGCAAAACTGGACAACCTACACGTCCCAGTGTGGTAAGTACAAGTTCTCCGAGTTCTCCGCTCGGTATCGATTGTTCAGATTGTGGATCAACTACCTCCGCAAAATAACTTTCTTGGATAATTCGCAAACCTCCCGATTGACCAGGGATTTCATAGGCAACTGGTCCAACTTCAGTCATTCCATAATGATCATAAACTTGTACGCCATTCCACTGTTTAGAAATTTTCTCTCTTATCCCATTCTCACTTCCACCAGTTTCTCCCGCTACAATAATAGATCGTAATTGATTCCTGGATAAATCAATCCCCCCTTCATTGGCCACTTCAAGTAAATGTAAGGCATATGTTGGGGTACAAAAAAGATACTCGACCTCCTGCTCGAGAATAATTTTAAGCCTTTGTTCACTACTCTGCCCACCTCCCGGGATACATAAGCAACCTCTTTGCATAGCCGCTTCATAAGCGGTCCAAAAACCCAGAAATGGACCAAAAGAAAAGGCGAAAAAACATTTTGCCCCTTTTCGAACGCCAGCATTTTTTAATACTACATTCCAATTCTCTAACATCCATTGCCAATCACCTGGAGTATCCAACCAAGCCATTGGTTCTCCCAAAGTACCGCTTGTCTGATTATATCGAGTGTATTGATCTATGGGATAAGTTAAATTCGTTCCATAAGGCGGGTTTTCAGCTCGATCCCTTGCTAGTTGATCCTTGGTGGTGAATGGGCATTCTTCTTGAAACTGGGTAAAATCTTTAAGCTCCACACCTCCTTTATTCTTGGGCCAGTGCTTTTGTTGAAAACCATTATGAACAGCAATTTCTTCTATTAAACCCAGTAATCTAGACCATCGATCTGCTTTCCACTGATCAGCAGACTGTAAATCAGCTGATTGAATCATCACAAACGGGTTACGATTTTGGAGCCACCGCGACCGATGGAATTTTGGGCGGCTTGGGTGCATGCTTAGTAATGAGGTATCCCCCCAAGGCAGCTAAGGCAATTCCCAGTACGAAAGGCCATTTTACAAAAGACCAATTTCCCTCTTTTGTAGTACT
>CAWUUU010000177.1:0-7491 GCA_963924995.1 uncultured Opitutales bacterium | reverse complement strand
GAACAGCCGTTGAAGGAGAACACTCTTTTAACTGGGCCATTAGAGCCCACAAATTCTGCTTATGCACTTGCGAAGATTGCGGGTCTTGAGATGTGCAGGCATTATCGAAATCAATATGGAGTGATGTTCCATTCAGCAATGCCTACTAACCTTTATGGCTTTGGTGATAATTACCATTCTCAAAATTCTCATGTTCTACCCGCATTGATTCGGCGGTTTCATGAGGCAAAAAAATCTAGAGCGTCTGAAGTTTGCATGTGGGGGACGGGCAAACCAAGACGAGAACTTTTACATGCAGATGACTTGGCTGATGCATTACTTTTTTTACTGTCTATCGAGAACCCACCCGATTGGATAAATGTGGGAACGGGTAAAGACCAAACCATTCTAGAATTGGCAAATATAGTAAAAACTACTGTTGGATTTGAAGGTGAAATTACTCACGACCTTGGAAAAGCTGACGGGACACCCGTAAAAAGATTAGATGTCTCCTTACTTGATAATCTTGGATGGAAGCCCAAGATTTCTTTAGAAGAAGGAATTAAGTCGACTTATGAAGACTTTTTGAAGAGTGAAGAAGAGGGATCTTTACGAAGTTAAATCTGAATACCTTATTCAAATTGTTTACGGAAAACTTTGAATTCATCTGACAATTCCCTTAATTGATAACGAAGTGCTTCCACTTCATCTTTAAGCTCGGTAAATTCCTTTGTCATCTCCTCAACTTGATCAATTCTTTTATCTGGTCCAGGTACATAGAATGACGAACCATCATTCATTTCTTCTACAACAGGTGGCGGAGCTAGACGATGAAACCATCTTTTTCCTTTCTGTCCTGGAGCCGGATCCATATTCCCAATTAAAGAGGGTTCTCTGTCCATTAATTCTTGAAGAGAATCTTCAACATCGGTAATACCATCAAAAGTAAACATTCTAGAGGCCCGATTATTGAGTTCACCGGCAGTCTGAGGTCCGCGATTGAGTAACTCAGCTAACAGTGCTCGTTCAGGTTTTATTAAATCGAGTTCTTTTTCTGCGTTATGTTGATACTTGGGAACTCTTGAACCGACTAAGTCAACTCGGTGGACAAGTCTTTTGATTCTAAGTTCTTCGATAACTTGTTTGACTTCATCTTCGTCTAAATCTGTGCGTGGTAACCGATTATTCTTTTGATTACATGCATTAACTAAGCCATTTAGGCTCATTGGGTAATATTCAGGAGTAGTGAGTTCTTTTTCTATCAATGAACCCAAAACCCTTGTCTCTTCAAAACTTAACTCTGCTAAGTTAATCAAATCCTCATCTGCATCTTCCATAACAAAGCTAGTAAATACAGAAAAAAGAGGTAATGAAAACTTTAAATTAGCTCGTATGAGCTAAGAAATTTTTAATTGTCTGAAACAATATTAACCAAGCGATGTGGCTTATCAAATTCAACCTTACCTGGAGTAAGGGCAAACAGGGTATGATCGCGACCAAGCCCCACATTTTTACCAGGATGGTATTTTGTACCACGTTGTCTTAAAATAATATTACCCGCTAAAACTGCTTCACCGCCAAATTTTTTGACCCCTAAGCGTTTACTATTACTATCTCTTCCATTTCTAGAAGTACCTTGTCCTTTTTTATGTGCCATATCGAAATTCTCTACTAGTTATTTTAAATCAATGGATTCAATTTGAACCACAGAAATATGTTGGCGATGACCTTTTCTTCTTTTATATCCCTGCCTTCTTTTCTTTTTAAAGATGATTATTTTCTTATCCTTCTTGTTCTCAAGAATCTTAGCCTTAACTGTAGCACCTTCAACGGTTGGAGTACCAAAGGTTGCTTTACCTTCGTCTACAAGCATGAGAACTTGATCAATGCTTACTTGATCACCTTCGTTTGTGTCGGGGTAGCGATTTACGAATAGTATATCGCCTTTTTGGACAGTAAATTGGCTGCCCTGTGTTTGGATAGTGGCTTTCATTATAGGAAATCAAATAACAAACCATTTTACTTTGAAATTGGCAAGCATCATCTTAGCTTTTCCCATCCCGAAATTTATGTTAAATAGATTTCCTTATAAATGGAACTTTATCACAAGCAGGTGGATGAAAAAGTAGTACTTTCTTATTTCGAGGGTAGGGCAGTGCTTGACCATTATGAAGAGGCTGCCCGACGAATTGGGTTGTGGGCATCGGAAGAGTTGGTTTTTAGAAAATGTTTTTCAGATCAAAAAACAAAAATCTTAGAACTCGGATGTGGGGTTGGTAGAATAAGTTTTTCACTCTGGATGCTCGGTTATGGTAATTTAACTGCGTCTGATGTTTCCAATAAAATGGTGAGTCGAGCCTTGAATATTCAAAAGGAGAGAAGAAGTGAGATAAGATTTCTCCAATCTGACGCGACTCAATTATCATTTGAATCAAATGCATTTGATGGGGTGATTTTTGGGTTTAATGGATTAATGCAAATTCCTCATCGGGGAAATCGAAAAAAAGCGATGCAAGAATGCTTCCGTGTCCTGCGCCCTAATGGAAAGTTTGTATTCACTTCGCATGATCGCTCGCTGCCAAAATGGAAAAAATTTTGGCAAAATGAACGAAAAAAATGGAAAATTGGTTCACAAGATAAAGCTCTTCTTGAATTTGGAGATCGGTATGGGGACACACCAAATGGAAAACTTTTTATACATGTCCCTGACACCTCGGATATTCGAAAAGACTTAAAGGAGGTAGGTTTTTTATTGGAACGAGATGTGTTAAGATCTCGGGTTGCCGACGAATCACAAATGGTCAAAGACTTTTCAGATGAATGTCGATTTTGGATAGCTCGAAAACCTGAACCTAAATTTTAGTGATCTTGTAGGCATTCAAGATCTAGATTCATTTTAGCCACGCGAGTTGCGGGGCCGGTCATTTGGACATTAAATTCGTCGTCGATCAGGAGACCAATTTCACCACCAGGCATTTCAACTGTTATATTTTCATCACATAGACCCATTTTGCGAGCCACTGCACCAGCAGCAGAACTGCTACTCCCAGAAGCTAGAGTGTAACCAGCTCCGCGTTCCCAAATTTCAATTTTGATCCGATTTCGATCGATTACTTGTAAAAATTGAACATTGGTACGATTGGGGAAATTCGAATGATTTTCCAAAGTCGGACCTAGTTCCATTGCTAATGAAGGATTGACATCTTTCACGGGTACCACGCAGTGAGGATTTCCAATCGTGGCGGCATAATATTGAAAACTTTTACCATTTACTTCAATTGATTCATTACAAACTTCCCTTGCTTCACCGGTAACATTTACAGGAATCACATCGCTTCGGAAACTAACCTTACCCATTTCGACAATAATTACCGATTTATCTTCGGAAACTTGGCAGGTTACGACCCCACCAAGCGTCTCAACCCGAAAGGGTTGAGTGGAAACTTTTTCAATATCCCTTAAATATCTCGCGAAAATTCGTAGTCCATTCCCACTTTTTTCGGCTTCACTTCCGTCAGGATTTAAGATTCTGAGTTTGAAATCAGCTTTATCCGAATTTGTTGGCCCGAGTAAAATTCCATCAGAACCAAGACCAAAATTCCGATGGCAAATTCTAATGATTTTCTTTTCTGAAAAAGAAATATCTTTTCCTTGTGGATCAAAGACTAAGTAGTCATTACCAAGAGCATGATATTTTTCGAATTCCATAATAGATAATTATCTTGTTTATCAATTTTTTTGAGAGGAGTTAATTCTTTCTAAAACCCAATTAGCAATCAATTGATCATCAGTTCCCGATTTTCTTATAATGCGTAAAAATTCTGCCGGATGAATATCATTATTTGCAAAGAATGCCCGATCGCCTCCACAGCAAAACATAGTATCTGCTGGAAGTTCCCCACGTAACTTGGCTTTGGCCTTTTTAATGACTCTCGGCAACCAAACTATTCCCTCTAATAAATCAGTTTTCCCCGGGAGTGTTTGAGAATCAAGAATTTCGAGCGAGGGAATTCTTTTTTGTTCTTCAATAAAAAAATCTCGTCTTATATCATGAATAAGAAGAAAAGTGGCAAGATCGGGTGTGCCTTCACATACCCAATCTTCTACATAATCAAAAATATCCATTTTATTAAGACCAATACTTTGCAAGAATGGAAGATCGTCACGGATGGGAAATGTATCTGCAGATGTATTTCCATTTTGGTAAAGTTTTACCGAATTTTCCCAGATTCGAACTAATTCTTTTTGATAATTAAAATTCATCTAGAAGTCATTGAAAAACTTCAGGCAACTGTCAATCAAGGATGTTTAAGCGAGACGAAAATCGAGTTGCTTGTCTGATACAAAAACTTTGTCAATATGCACGCCAATTTCTTGGCCAAGTTTTAAGCGAATCTTTGGGTTTCTTCCCACTAGGGCAGTACCATTTGAAGACACTCGATACCCAAGTTCACGGGGAAGAGTCCGAATGGGAACAAAACCACGTGCCAAGGTGTCAACTAGTTCAATAAAGAATCCTCTACTAGAAATTTCGGTAATGATCGCCCGGTGCCTGACCGCAGGTCTTTTTCCCAAATCCTTTTTGTAATAAAGTAAGAGCTTGTCTTTAACTGACTCCCTTTCAGCATCTACACTATTTCTTTCTGTAGTGGATAAATGCCTTGCGGTACTCTCCAACCGAGAATGGTCTACTTTTTTTCTTTGATTCCCACGAATATGATCTTCAATTGTTCGATGAACAATTAAATCGGCATACCTACGAATCGGGGAGGTGAAATGAAGATAATCATTTTTAGCGAGCCCATAATGCCCATCTGGAGTGCTCTTGTAGCACGCTTGTTTTAAACTACGTAGGAATTTAATACGAAGAACTTGAGCAAGCGGATGTTTATTCATGGCTGCGAGCATTTTAGTAACCTCTTTTCGACTGGTTAGCTCCCCACATGAAATACCAAATATTTGAAGAAATCCTCTAAGTTCTTCGAGGTTTTCTGGATCTGGGTCCGGATGGACCCGGTAGACACCAGGTAATTTCTGCTTTCGTAGCTCAATCGCAAGTCTTTCATTTGCTAAAAGCATAAACTCTTCAATCATATGGTGACTTTCATCACTTTCAGATTGTAAAATTTCTTCGGGTTCCCCTTTTTGATCCACTAAAATTTTCACCTCAGTTGACTCAAGGTCAAGCGAACCTTTTTGCATTCGTTCCGCCCGAAGTATTGCAGCAATGGATGCAATTTTACGAATATTTAACTGAAGACTTTCAAGAAGACTATCGGAAATTTCATTCAATAATTTCCCTGGATTACCTGAATAACGACTGGGGGGTGGAGTGGCCGAACGAATCTTTTCCAAATCATTTTCTTGAAGGAATAATCCGGCTTGTTCGTAAGTGAGCCTTTTATCGCTCAAAATGACTGATTCAGCAATTTTGGATCGAACTACTTTCCCTTCGTTTGAAAAAAGAAAGAAAACAGATTTAACAAGCCTTTCCTCTCCTTCTACCAGGCTACAAATCCCACTTGATAAGCGATGAGGAAGCATGGGAACGACTTCGCCTACAAGATAGGTAGAATTGCCCCTCTGATTAGCTTCACGATCAAGGGCAGTGCCAGGTTTTACATAGTGGGAAACATCGGCAATATGAACACCAATTTCCCATTCCCCATTTTGCAATTCTTGTACGGAGAGAGCATCGTCAAAGTCGCGTGCGTCTAATGGATCAATGGTTAAAGTGAAGACATTTCGAATATCTTTGCGGCTCTTAATGTCCTCCTTGGATACATGGTCTGGGCATTGTTTGGCTTCCTCCATCACTTTTTCAGGAAAAGTTCCATTTAGGCCATATTTTGCTAAAATGCCTTTGTGGTCAGTCAGTGGGTCATCACTTGGCCCGAGTACCCGAAGTATTTTACACATGGGAATTCGAGACGGTGGGTCCCAACGTACAAATTGAGCCAATACTTTGTCATGTTCGACCGCATTTCTTTGATCTCCTAAAATTTTGAAGGGGACAAAGAGTCTGGAATTCTCCGCCTGAACTAGAGAACGACCTAAATCTCTTCGCAGGTAGCCTAGAAAATCAATGGTTCCACGCTTAAGGATTTTTCGAACTTCATAGCGAGGTTTAGGTGGCTTCCGATCCTTTTTCTTCTTATCAAACTGCTTTCTTTTCGAGGGAAGTACGGTAAGTTCAACGGTATCTCCATGAATTGCAGTTCCTGAAGAACCTTTTGCTAGAGCGATGGGTTCTTTCTTGCTATCGAGTACGACCTTAGCTCGTCCTTGCTTCCCAAAATATAAAACTCCTTGGACTTTTTCCCTGCCCACAGAGCTAAAGATTTAAAAAATTATTAAAAGATTGAATGATTCTTAATCCTTTGTCATTTCCCAACCAATCGGCAAGGCTGCTGAAATATCATTAGTAGATTCAGATTTTTTATCTGCACCGTCCTCTTTATTAATTGCAGCAGTAAATACCCCATTTTCATCTTTTCCTTTAGTGTCATCGTACCAACGGATTGTACCATCACTAAAAAGGATGTGTCCACCCTCACCCGCCCACGGCGAATCAACTTTCCATTTGTCGGAACCTGATTCAAGCCCACGAGTCCAAATGATGGGGTAAGCCCCACTTTTTAAGTTACGATTAAATTTTCTGCTTTCAGCATCGTCTCCAGGAATGGCAATCGAATATCCAATCGCATCCTTCACATCATCAAGTTCTCCGTACTCACTAGGGATTTGTGATGGAATGCCTTTACCGCTTTCATCCTCATTAAAATCTCGTACTTTTTCATCATCGGGTAAAAACCAAAGTTCTGGGCGGGTGTCATTTGTTTTCTTACGATACCATACGGCAAAATCAGCCGCACTTTTCACATCATCACTCATTGGAAAAGAAAATTGGCTATTCGTGACTAATGATTCGTAAATTGTCTTCAAATTCTTTTGAGCCGCAGTTCTACCCGCTGTACCAAACACATCCCCGAATCCTACAAATGCAATACCGGCAAGAATACCAATAATAGTTATCACAACTAGAAGTTCGATCAGGGTAAACCCTTTTTTCTTGGATTTTATAATATTCATAGTTTTAAGGCAATTTTATGTTATTTGAAGGAAACAATCTAATAGGGTAAAGCAAAACCTTCGCATAGGGCAAGAGCCTTCTTTTGTGCTTCATTTACCACTGAGGTATCTTCTGGGCTTGAAAGAACAAGGGAAATAATATTAGCAATCTCTCTCATTTGATTTTCTTTCATTCCACGAGAGGTCACTGCAGGACTACCAATCCGCAAGCCACTGGTTTGGAAAGGGCTCCGTGTTTCACCTGGTACTGTATTTCGATTTAAAGTAACATTTGCTCTGTCTAAGGCAATTTGCCCTTGTTTACCTGTCATTTCTGGATGAGAGGGGCGTAGATCGAGTAACATTAAGTGATTATCGCTTCCGCCGCTCACCAAATGAAAGCCTTTGTCATTCAATGCACTTGCCAGAGCAGAAGAATTG
>CAWUUU010000176.1:0-3745 GCA_963924995.1 uncultured Opitutales bacterium | reverse complement strand
ATGCTCGATTACCTCAAGGAAGCAGGATTGGAAAAAGATACGATCGTAATCTATTGCTCCGATCAGGGATTCTATCTTGGTGAACATGGATGGTTTGACAAAAGGTGGATGTACGAAGAATCCCTCCGCACGCCACTGCTCATTCGCTGGCCCGAAGTCATCAAGCCCGGTAGTCGAAATGGAGATATTGTATCTCCGATCGATTTTGCGGGAACTTTCTGCGAAGTGGCAGGAATCGATGCTCCCGACGATTTGCATGGGCGTTCCATCGTTCCAGTCCTCAAAGGAGAGACCCCCAAGGATTGGCGTAAGAGTTTTTATTATCATTACTACGAGTACCCCGGTTACCATTGGGTAAGACGCCATTACGGGGTGGCAGATGGAAGATACAAACTGATCCGATTTTATGAGGATGACGTCGATCAATGGGAACTCTTCGATCTGAATTCTGACCCAAGTGAGATGACCAGCGTATATGGAACCGCAGAGTACGCGGTAGTGCAAAACCGTCTTTCTCAGGAGCTCGCCATGCATCGGCAAAAGTTGCAGGTTCCCAAAGTTGACCCTCCTCAATCTATAGTCAAGCGTCTGCCTCCTAGAACCCGCAAACCCACCTCTCCCAAATGAGATCCATTTCTTTCTATGTACTTGCATGTCTTCTTACTCTACCAATCCTCGCCAAAGAAAAATCGCTTTTTTCTGGTTCGAATCTGAAAGCCTTTGAGTTAAGACAAGGATCATGGGAAATCGAACCCGATGGTTCCGTGGTGTGCCGGATGGAAAGGGCCAAGGATAAGAACGGCGTGGGACGTCTTAGGGGGATGGGCTATCTCTGGACCAAGAAGGAATTCGGGGATTTCGAACTCAACCTTGGGTACAAACTGACAGAGGGAGCCAACTCGGGGATCTTTTACCGAAGCGACATGGACGATCCGGTGCAAGGAGGATTCGAGATCCAGTTGATGGACAACGAAGGGTTTAAGAAAAAAACCAATCGCGTACTCCCTCCGAGAAAACTTAATGCGTCCTTTTACGACGGGGTGGGGCCCAAAGTCGATTCCTCAAAACCCGTGGGCCAATGGAACCAAGCAAAACTCACTTGCGAAGGAGCAAGAGTATCCTTTCATTTGAATGGGATACTTGCCTTCGATATCAATCTCGATGATTGGAAGGAAGCCGGCAAAAACCCGGATGGTTCGACCAACAAGTTCAAGACAGCTTTGAAGGACTTACCGAAGACCGGACGGATCGGCTTCCAAAACCATGGGCAAGTCGTTTGGTTCAGAAACATTAGCGTAAGGGAGCTTTAAGATGAAAAGATTTATTGTTCTAGGTGCTTTGCTTCTTTCCCAAGCTCTATCTTCCGCCTCTGAAAACTGGCCTCGCTTTCGTGGAGAGAATGGGGCCGGAGGAGCGGATTGCCAAATCCCATCGGTTTGGGAGGAAGAGCATTTTCGGTGGATACTTCCTCTTGAGGAAAACGGACATGGTTCGCCTTCAGTTTGGGGAAGCAGGGTTTTCCTCAATGCTTCTTCGGATAAGGGTCGAACCCGTAAGGTGCTTTGTGTGAATGCAGACAATGGAAAGATCGAATGGACACGATCCTACCAATCCAAAACCCATAAGACTCATAGATATAATAGTTTTGCTTCAAGCACACCGGCTTTGGATGAGGTGCATGTCTACTCAATTTGGGGTCACGAATCGGAACTAATTGTCACCGCTCATAATCATCAAGGAAAACTCATTTGGGAAAGAGATCTCGGCGGAGTAAAAGGCGGACACGGATTTGCGGTTTCGCCAATCGTTTTCGAAAATCTGCTCATCGTCCCCAATGATCAGGAAAAAGGCGGAGGTGTTCATTACGGCTTGAATTGTTCCACTGGAGAAACCGTGTGGAAAGTACCAAGGGCTAGCAAGCGGTTGACCTATTCGACCCCGTGCGTGTATACATCGCCAAAGGGTGAGCCTGAATTGATCTTCACCAATTGGTGGTTGGGATTCACTAGTCTTGAGCCTCTTACAGGCAAGCAACTCTGGGAATTATCCGTTTTTGGACGCCCTCATGCAGAGCGGGCAATATCATCACCAATTGTGATTGGTAATCTAGTCCTCGGGGTATGTGGATTCACGACACTCAACAAGCACCTAGTTGCGATTCGTCCTGCCTCCGCATCAGATGATGGAAAAGCCCGAGAAATTTGGAGGTTGGAAAATACAATACCTCATATCCCTTCTCCCCTATTATCCGGAAATCGCCTCTACCTTTGGGCTGACAATGGCGTAATCACATGCGTCCGTCCACAAACTGGGGAGCAAATATGGAAGGCCAGAGTCGAGGGAGTAAGGGATGCTTTTTTCGGATCGCCTGTTCGGGCTGGAAGTACGATCTTTTGCGTTTCCGCCTATGGACAGGTCGTCGCCATTGCGGATGAGGACGAATTTAGGCAACTAGGTGTAACCGATTTGGAGCAAGTATGCCGTTCTACTCCGGCCTTAGCGAATGGAAATCTGTTTTTAAGAACGGCCGAAAAGTTAATCTGCGTACAAGGAAAATAATTATTTAAAAACTTTGATTATTCATTTTGAAAATCAGCCATAATACGCAAGATCGCACCAGTGGGCACTTTGCTTAGATAGCTCATTTTGGTCCGCTTAAAGTAAAAATTCTTTTCCTTTTTATTCGATTCAACCCAAAAGCATTGCCAGCGCTCATCCCCTAACTCGTTCAGTTTTTGCTCAATCGTTTCAGCTTGTCCTGGGCCATAAGTAAGAACTTTGTACTCCCAGTCACCAATATTCTTCAAGTCCTTGAGCACCCATTCCTTAGATTTAACCGATAATTTTTTCCCATCGATTAAGTTGCCCTGGTACTTTTCTTTCGCTCCTTCAATTCCCTTTTCATAAAGTTCTTTTCCCTCTTCCACTTTTTCTTGATAAACTTCCTTCAGTCGCTCGGTGTAAGTTTTTTCTTTTTTTTCAACTGCACCAAAAACGAAGACAAAATAACTAAGAAAAAAGGGGATGAGTAGGATCGTACTTTTCATGAATAAAGAATGGTTGTAAATGCCGGTTTACCAAAGTGGTAAAGCTCACTAAAATTATCTGAAACCATCTGTCAGTTTTTTGCAAATCCGAAAAGGTCAGACTTGACCCCATTAACATGAATCCGAACAATATAGTTTAATGATTTTGATTCTCCAAGTCGCTTGCTATGTTCTACTGTCGACACTCATTCCTTTGATTGTTTTTTCTCAAGAACCTTGCTTAGAAAAAAAATCTGTTCAAGTTCCTCAGTTTACTTTCGATTATAAAAGAAAAGGCGTCCACGGATCGACTAACAATATCCAGTTAATAAGGACAGACTCTGCCGTTATCTTTGAGGTCAAGAGCTCGTTCGGTATTGGTTCGGGCAAGATTAATCTTGTGGCAGGTAATTGGGCGAAGAGGGTGTTGATTCGCCTTCACTTGAAAGGATTGGAAGGGTTCTATGTCTCGAACGGCAAAAAGAAATTGGAGGGGTTCTTCCACTCACAACCACATACAAATTTAACCCAAAGTGAATATGTAAAGATTCGCATGCTAGATGCTAAGGGCAATCCTTTGGGCGGGAAGTACTTGCCCAGTTCGCTCAAACCTGACGATGGCAAGGAGCTCAAAGGTTATTATGAGGTAATCATTCCCTACTCCCTTCTCACATCTGACATAAAAGAAGTGGAAATTAACTGGATCGATTTCTATCGAA
>CAWUUU010000175.1:0-4620 GCA_963924995.1 uncultured Opitutales bacterium | reverse complement strand
GTTGCCTTTGATTGGGCGGATGGACTTATTGCCCGAAACATGAAAGGTAGAAACAAGTCCAAACAAACTTTCGGAGGGCAACTTGATGTCTTAATCGATATCGTGAGTTATGGAGTTACCCCAGCTATCCTTCTGTCTAGTTACGGTGAATACAACTTCATCTTTCTGGTAACCGCATTTATCATTCTGTCTGCTAGTGCAATACGTTTAAGTTATTTCAGTACATTTGGTCTCGCAGGTGGAACCAAATACACAGGGCTAGCTCTGGACAATAATAGCATAATACTAGTCTTCATCTTTTTATTTGAAAGCTTTTTTAGCCAGGGAACATTTTCCTATATTTTACTGGTTAGTTGTTTAGGCATTGCGATGTTGAATGTTTCACAAATTAAAACGCCAAAATTATCCTCAAACCCAAGAAATGTCTATATTCTAGGCATTTATACGATTATACTCACCTCTGTTTATGGGTGGATATATTTTCTTAAAATTTAAATATAAATGCTCATATACACAGTTGGCACATTTGATTTGTTACATGTTGGACACCTCGCATTATTGGAGTACTGCAAAACATTGGGCGATATTTTAGCGGTAGGAGTTGGTTCAGACGATGTAGTGAGTTCTTACAAACCGAATATGCCTGTCATTCCATTAAACCAAAGAATGGAAATGCTCAAGGCGTTGCGATGTGTGGATATTGTTCGCCCCTACCACGAACTCGAATATGTTTCAGGGTGCAAAGAATTAAAACCAGATATTTTTGTAATTGGAGAAGATTGGGGTAATAAAAAGCATAACATCGATGTAGAAGATTATTTATCTACCGAAGGTAAAAAACTTATTCAGGTAAGCTACAACCCACAAGCTTCATCCTCTAGAATCAAACAAATCGTATTGGATCAATCTCATCGAGGTAAATACTTGGCACAGGAAATTCCTCTCAGTAAACAAGTGCATGCAGTTTGATAGCTCAATATTACCAATTATAAAATCAGTTCATTGAGTCGAAAAACGAGTAAGCTCATCAGTTTTCGATTGCCTTTACTCAAACGACTCGGTTGATGTTTGGCGATGGCCATTAACGACATAATACCCTTGGATGCACTTTTTGGTGGTGAAAACACCAAAAAGAAAAAGAAAAAAGTTGATCGTATTGCTTTATCCTCTCCCTTAATGCGCATCCCCAGGATGGATGTATTCGTCGCGAGAGATTTAATTGATATTGGGGTAAAGGAATTATATGAAATCCAAGGTCGTTCGGCAGAAAGTTTATTTGAGGAGATTAAAAAAATGCGACCCGATACTCCAGATTATCGATTAGCATACCTGAGGATGGCCATTTACTTTTCAGAAAATGAACCCGCTGATCCAAAAATGCTCCACCCCAGTCTTTGGGGTGAATAAAAGCCAAGGTTAAAGGCTACCCGGTTGATTTATCAATATTCGAAAGAGCACGCTTAGCTTGCCAAACCATAAATAAACCATATCCCAAAAAAAGAACTCCATTCAAAATAACCATAGGTGCCTGAATATTGTTGAAACCGACTACGCATAGAGTTCCTCCCACTACAGCAAAAACCCAACCGAACCAAGATCGGTATTTAATCACCCGTCGAAAGTGGACTACCTTATTGGCTTTTTGTTCTTCAGTTAATTCTTTCATTGATAAGATTAATTAAACCCCAAGTCATCATCCTGCTTACCTCCTAAGGCTTGCTTGATCAAATCCAGCCTATCATTCTCATTGGTCAGGTCACTAAGGAGCATAGTCGCTCTCTTACTTAAATTCTGGACTTCGAGCATGGCCTGTTTTCTAAGGGTATGCTTGCACAATGTGTAAGCAGCTAAATCCACAAAAGCGATATCATCATCAAGCGGAGCAAGGAATTCGAGCATTTCTTCTGTAACCTCTCCTCCTAAGTCTTGATTCCTTTCAAGTTGTAGGGTTATTTTATCGCGAAGACCAAAAGACCCTTCGTCTACAATTGTTTCAACGGGCTCAACTTCTAGAATACGGTAAGGGATTTCTTGTGGGATCGATACAATCCTCACTCGACTCAACCCCTGAAGCAGGACAAAAGATGTCCCATCTGGATTCTCTTTCGCCACTCGGATTAGACCTGCTGTGGCAACCCCGAAAGGCAACTCAAGGTGAGCTTCCTCTTCTGAGACATTCTCGCGCTCGCCAACAATCGCGAAGATTCGGTCTTCCTTCAATCGATCTAATAGCATTGCTTTATATCTTTCCTCAAAAATCCGAAGGGGCATCATGGCTTGTGGAAACAATACGACTCCACTAAGAGTCATCGCGGGGATTCGATTCGGAATTGAAAAGTTTTCTGTATTCATACTCACTACATTCTGTTCGGCTTTAGGCAAAAGGTCAAATCACCAGCCCAACAACGCTTGCGGTAAGTAGGCAGGCAAAGGTGCCACCAAGTAGAGCCCTCCAACCTAATTGAGTAAGGTTTGTTCGTTGACTGGGAGCCAAAATTGCAATCCCTGCGACCTGAATTCCAACAGAAGCAAAATTAGCGAATCCGCACAGTGCATAGCTTGCAAGGATGATTGAGCGATCATCCTTAATCAGCCCAAGTTCTTTAAAATTACCAAGATGGGCATACGCAACAAATTCATTTAGGACTAATTTTTCCCCCAGTAATTGACCGACCAAGCGAATATCGTCAGATGACACTCCCATCAACCAAGCAATCGGAGAAAATACCCATCCAAATAAATACTCCAATGTAACTTCGCCTTCCTCCAATCCAAACCAACCTTCAATCCCTAAGGGTTTAACAAATAAATCTCCGAAAATAAAATTCCCCATCGAGACCAAGCCAGTAAAAACAATTAAGATCGCCCCTACATTAAAGGCAAGAAGTAGCCCCTGGCTGGTGCCGGCAGTTAACGCATCAAAAACATTAAGAGTTGAGTTATTCATAGACAGACCGATCTCTTCTTCTGTTTTTTGTGTCTCGGGAAGAAGGATCTTCGAACAAACTATTGCCGCAGGTGCTGACATAAGAGATGCAGTTAAAAGATGCTGGGCGAAAAGAGCTTGTGATTCTGGATCGGTGCCTCCTAAAAATGCAACATAGGCGGCAAAGACTCCACCCGCAATGGTGGCAAAACCACCTGTCATTAAGCATAAAACTTCAGATTTGGTCATTTTTTCCAAATAAGGTCTGACTAACAAAGGGGCTTCGGTCTGACCGACGAAAACATTTGCCGAGATCGCTAAACATTCTGCACCTGAGATTTTCATGGTTCTCTTCATTAACCACGCCAAGGTATAAACAATTCGCTGAAGAATACCCCAATGGTAAAGAAGTGCGGACAGAGCAGAAAAAAATAAAATTGAGGGTAATACTCTAAATGCTACAACGGTTCCATAGCTCGTTGCATCACTGGCCAATTCTCCAAAAACAAAAGTTGCACCTTGATAAGAAAATTCAGTCAACCGGACCACACCTTGGGATATTCCTTGTACTAAATCTGTAACTAATGGAGCTTTTAACAATAAAAGAGCGAAAGAAATCTGCAGTGCAAGTCCTGAAAAAACTAGCCGTGCGGAAATAGCCTTGCGGTTGCTACTGGCCAACCAAAGCAAAAATAAAAGGCAAAATATCCCCAATAAACTTCTAATTAAATCCATTTATAAATAGCTTAAATTGTAAAGCTCGACTCAGGAATGCAACCTGAAAGAAAAAAAGTGACTTTATTGATTGAAGATTAAGTGGAAAAAAATGTAGATCAAAACATGATTTATTTTAAAACTATTTTGTATACACTTTTAATTTTCCTACAAAGCTGTGGAGTTCCACTCATTCCGGGGATCTGATTTTTTAAATTAGCCAGTCTATAATATGACAATTGAAGAAAAAAATTCTCTTAAAAAAATTCTCGTTATTGGCGGTGGTTCAGGAATGGGAAAAGCAATTGCACTGAAATTATCCAATGAAGGGCTAAGTGTTTCGATTGCTGGCAGACGGAAAGATAAACTTCTAGAGGTTGCAGAAGAAAGTAATCAAAAAATAAAGACGCACCAAACAGACATTACTAATCGCGATTCAATTGCAGAGCTGTTTTCCTGGTTTGATCAAGAAGTGGGAGAACTCGATATTTTAATCAATGCAGCCGGGATTAATATTGCCAACCGAAGTATGATTCAACTGGCCCCTGATGAATGGGATAAGGTGATTAATATAAACCTAACTGGTACTTATAACTGCATGAGAGAAGCATTGGAAAGAATGCGCCCACGAAAGTCAGGTCTGATTATTCTCATCAATTCTGTGGCGGGAAAACGGGCAATCCCTCTGGCGGGCGTTGCATATAATGCATCGAAATTTGGTATGTCCGCTCTGGGTATAGGTGTGGGAGAAGAGGAGCGGGATAACGGCATACGAATTACTAATATTTATCCGGGCGAAGTAAATACTCCAATCCTAGATGAAAGACTAGTGCCCCCCACCCCTGAACATCGGGCAAGTATTTTACAACCTGAAGATGTAGCAGAAGTAGTTTCCACTGTGGTACACTTACCCGCCAGGGCTCATGTTCCAGAATTAGTCATTAAGCCGAGTAGGCAAAGCTTTGTTTAAATCCTTCCGT
>CAWUUU010000174.1:0-9407 GCA_963924995.1 uncultured Opitutales bacterium | reverse complement strand
GGCTACATCAGCGAAAACAAAACCTGGAATTCTCAGGTAAGCGACCTGATCTACTTAAAAGAATCGAACCAGGTAATGGCCCTGTGTGACCAGTGGTGGGTTCCTGACCGGGCAGACATAGATAAGTCACGCTATCTCTTTATAGCTCTTCGCTACACCCCAAGCACCGGCAAGGCAAAGATGGAGTACTTGGAAAAATGGAATCCTCTTGCTCACAACTGAGCTCGTGGGCAAATGAAAAATATCTAATGGGCGAGTTAAATTGATGAGGTTTGAAATTCAAATTCTTTTTACCACTCTAATTCTATGGGTTTCCGGACAAAGCCTCTGGTCAGCAAATACTGAGACCCAAGAACAGCTCAATGCAGTTAGTGATATAAGTTACGACCGGGATATACGCCCTATTTTATCGGACCGTTGCTTTCATTGTCACGGTCCTGTCAAACATGATCAGAAAGCAGAATTGAGGCTGGATCAAACCGGTGGATCAGATGGTGCTTACCGGAGTGGAACCTGCACGGGTAATCCACGACCTACTGGCATAAAGGCCAGCAAAATCGAATCATGATTGAATATAAAATAGGCTTCCTGCCCCTTTACCTAAAGCTATACGACGATCTGTTTCCTGAAATGCGGGAAGGCATGGAAGCATTCTCAAAAACGATCCAGAAAGAATTAATTAAACAGGGAATTAAAATTAATCCCTCGTCCATCTGCAGAACGAAGGAGGAATTCGAAAATGCAGGCAAATTATTCGCCGACTGCTCTGCAGTTGTGTGCCTACATCTCGCCTACTCTCCCTCTCTTGAGAGTGTAGACATGCTGGAGTCCCTAAATAAACCGCTCATCATGCTCGACACCACCATGGGGGAATCCTTTGGTACCGAGGCAACGGGTGAGGACCTGATGAATAACCATGGCATCCACGGCTTACAAGATTTGTGCAGTGTTCTGAAAAGAAGAAAAGTAAAATACTTTGTAGAGGCCGGGCATTGGCAAACTTCCGATGTGATGAAGCGGGTGTCCAACCTTTGTAAATCAGCCAGTGCATCCACATCGATGAGACAGGGAAAGGTTGGGCTGATCGGACGGTCCTTTGATGGCATGGGAGATTTTGCAATTACTCCTGAGGATTTAAAGCAATGGATTGGCACGGAGGTGCTTCATTTTGACCCTGATGAAATATCAAAGATCTCCTGTGCTCTAACGGAAAAGGAAGTCACAAAAGAAATCGAGGAGGACACGCAGAACTTTGAGGTGGCAAGCTATGATAAAGAAGCACACCTACGTACAGTCCGGATGAGTTTGGTACTCCGCAAATGGATAGAGGAGAACCAACTTCTTGGTTTCAGTATGAACTTTGCTGACTTCAAACGTGAACTCGGGTTTGAGTGCGTTCCATTTATGGAAGCAAGTAAAGCAATGGCTCGGGGAGTTGGATATGCTGGCGAGGGAGATGTTCTAACCGCAGCGTTTTGCGGAGCTTTGCTAAGAATTTTCCCGGAAAGTAGTTTTACCGAAATCTTTTGTCCGGACTGGAAGGGAAGCAGTCTCTTCCTTAGTCATATGGGCGAAATGAACCCGTCCATTGTAACGGGCAAGATGTTGATGACTGCCAAGGAATATGTTTTTTCAGATGTGGATTCTCCCATGATGGCCTTTGGATGTTTCAAGCCAGGGGTAGCAACCCTTGCCAACCTGGCCCAAACAGAAATTGGTAAATTCACCCTCATCCTTAGCGAAATGGAAGCGCTTGAAGCGGAAAATGTGGAACACCTGTCGGAAACTATTCGCGGATGGATACGACCCAAACAACCTGTGGAAAGATTTTTGGAGCAATACAGTGAAGAGGGTGGCACCCATCACCAAGTATTGGTCTATGGAGATGCCATGCGAACACTCAAAGCATTTGGCGAAATGATGAATTTTAAAATTAAAGTTATATGAACTTTGAAATCAAAAAGGCAGACGCCGATTTTTATCAGGAGTACTTAGAAGAATTTCTGCCTAAAAAAATAATCGATGTACATACCCATGTTTACCAACGGGAAACGCTACACTCTGGAAAGGAACAAGATAGTCGTTTAGCAGCATGGCCCTTATTGGTCGCAGATGAAAATCCAATCGAGGATTTATTTAAAACCTATCAAATGATGTTTCCAGGAAAGACAGTTACGCCCTGTATCTTCCCTTGGATTGAACCCGAAAATAAGATCGTGGAGCTAAACCAGTATGTTCTCGAATGCTCACAGAAGCATAATATACCGGTTTTACTCCTCGCCCTACCCCACTGGTCTGCCGAAGAACTGGAGCAGAAATTGATCGGGCGGAAGTTCAACGGAATCAAGGTATACTTAAGTTTTGCACCTTCCTACCTACCCAAAGATGAGGTAAGAATTTATGACTTCCTCCCCCCCGCACAACTGGAGGTTTTGGACAGACTGGGACTTGCTGTTATGCTCCATATTCCAAGGTCGGGAAGATTAAAGGACCCCGTCAATATCGGCCAGATCCTTGAAATCGAACAAAATTACCCTAACCTCAAACTCATCCTTGCCCATGTGGGTCGGGCCTATTGCGAGGAAGATGTGGGAAATGCTTTTGAGATCCTTCGTGAGACAGAGCGTTTAACTTTTGATTTCTCGGCAAACACCAACGCCAAGGTATTTGAATGGGCCATTAATGCAGTTGGTCCGCAACGTATGATCTTTGGTAGTGACCTACCGATCACACGGATGAGGATGCGAAGAATCACCGAAAACGGGAAATATATCAACCTAGTACCAAAGGGACTGTACGGAAATGTTTCAAATGATCCGAGCATGCGAGAAATTGAAGGTGAGGAAGCAGATCGCTTGTCCTTCTTTATCTACGAGGAAATTAAATCCATCCAAGAAGCGGCAAATAATATCGGCCTCAATAAATCAGAAATTAAAGATCTCTTTTTCAATAATGCCCATCGTATGCTGGGTCTAAAATAACGAATCTTTTATGCACGCACAGACAGAATATTTGATCGGTATGGACTTGGGAACAAGTTCGATCAAAGCTGTGCTCTGCGACAGTGATGGCAACCTAATCACCAAGGGAAGCACATCCACTACATTGATCAATCCCGCGAAAAGCCGGGTGGAAATAGATCCGGAGCAATACTTTTTGGAATTCACTGAATTAGTGAATTTTCTCGTATCTAAAGTAGATAACGCTGAAGAAATAAAAGCAATATGCCTAAGCGGTGCGACCGGAAACACCTTGTTAATCAATGAGGTTGGCAACCCATTAGGGAATGCCATCAGCTGGTTGGATACCCGTACACTCGAAGAAGGCCAAGATCCGTGGCCCCATTTAGATAAAGAGCACATCTATTATAAAAATGGGTGGCCTTACTTTGGGACTTTCCCCCTAGCCCATTTGGGTTGGTTAAAAAAGAACCAACCTGAAACTTGGGTTAAGGCAAAACGTTTTGCCATGCTCCATGATTTTATCTTTCACAAACTTTGTGGAGATTGGGTGATGGATCATTCCAAGGCCACCACCTTTTACCTTCAGGACCAGGTGGCTAAAAAATGGAATCCTGAACTCTTGGACAGTTTGGGAATTCATGAAGACCAACTTCCCAGACTTTGCGAATCTGGGGAACCATGCGGAGCATTAATTGAAGAGGCCCGCAAAATAACTGGACTCACTTCCAACACACAGGTTGTGACAGGCAGTTTCGACCACCCTTCTGCAGCAAGGGGAACCGGAGTATTCAATGAAGGAGACATGCTTATTTCAGCGGGCACATCCTGGGTTGTTTTCACCCCCATCCGAGAACGAGAAATTGGACTAAGCGAAAATATGTTAATCGACCCATTCCTCTCACCCAATGGGTGCTGGGGAGCCATTTTTGCACTCACAGCAGTGGGAGAAAAACTAGAGAATCTTTTATCCAAAATTATACCTAACCCAAACAAAGATGTGCTATATGAGGAGTTCAATCAACTGGCCATGGAAGCGGAACTAGGCGCAGGTGAAACCTTTATTAATCTTCTCAATCAAACAGAAATAGAATACGAAGGGATTGCCCGCTCCAGCTCCCCGCAAAATGTCTGCCGGGCATTAATGGAAGGCATTGTCTTCCAAACATCACAACGAGTAAAAAGAGTAGCCGAACTCACCGGCACTAATACAGGGAAACTAATTTTCACTGGTGGTCCTACAAAAAGTAAAATCTGGTCAACCATCCTCGCCGATGTGCTCAACCGAGAAATAAGTATTCCTGTAAATGGTGAATATGCCGGTGCCATGGGTGCGGTAAACTTGGGCGGTATTGGATGCGGAATATATGAGGATGAACAAAGCGGCTTTGAAATTCTTAAACAAGAAGTACGAGTAATAGCTCCAGACGCTGGGCGAAGTAAAAAATATGAAGAGATCCAAACCCGTTTTTTCGAACAAACAATCTAACTCTCAAATTAATAGTTAAGTACGAACAAAAAACTGATCAATGAAAACAAAGAGCCCATTAAAAGTGCTACCGAAATCACCCTTTTTTGAAACTAGTGTAAAGAACTACATCTACGGAGATGCAGTATTAGAATATGCGATTGCGGTTGATGAAGCCGCCATTCGACACGATGTGGATGCTATCTTTATCGCTCCATACACCGAGATCAGAAGGATCGTCGAGAAAACCAGTAAAATTTTAGTCTTCGCTCCCTATATGGACACCCTACGCCCCGGGCGGGGGATGGCAGATGTGTTGCCGGAGGCCCTACTCGATGCTGGAGCTAAAGGAGTATTACTCAACCATTGTGAGCGCCCCATGACCTTGTCTCAGATCAAGAAAACCATCGACCGGGCCAATGAAATCGGACTACTCACTTTTGCCTGTGCCGACTCAATCGCAGAAACGAAAGCAATTGCCCAATTCGAACCCGACATCATCAACCCGGAGCCAAGCGAGCTTATTGGCACCGATCAGGCAAGCGACATGTCCTATGTCATCGAAACCCTTCAAGTGGTGAAAGAAATCAACCCAAACATCCTCGTTGAACAGGCAGCAGGCATAACTACCGGGCAACAAATCTATGATTTTATAATGGCCGGAAATGACGCCGCTGGATCCGCCTCCGGAATTCTCAAATCAAAGGATCCTAAGAAATTACTCGATGAAATGGTCTACAATGTAAGTCGGGCTAAAAAAGAACTTCAATCACAAAACTAAGACCCATAAGAAATATGAAAATCATACGTGAAACAATCCCTCTTACCTCCACAGGACAGAGACCTACCTTTCATACTATTACCGATCAGGTTAAAGAAATCGTTAAGAATGCAGGTATACAAATTGGCTCCTGCCTAGTCTATTCTCGGCATACCACCTGTGCGGTCATGATCGATGAGGATTCTTTTGATAAATCCTACACAGGACTAACATACTTACAACAAGACCTCACCGATGTTTTTGAAAAAATAATCCCCACCTGCCGAAAGGAAGGCCAGTATATGCACCCGGGACCAGAACTTACTATCTTCGCAGCAGAACACGGAGAGGATAAACCCGGAACCCTTAATACTGATGCACACTTACGCTCATCAATTATGGGCAGAAGTGAAACCATTCCCATCTTTGAAGGAAACCTGGAACTTGGGGAATTTGGTCATATTTACTTCGTCGACTTTGACCATACCCGGGCAAGAGAACGCCAAGTTATCATCCAAGTATCGGGACAATAAAATTTAACATTAAAAAAATATTCTATATATGAAAATAGTAACAGAGAAAATTGATCTACAATCTAAAGGACTGAACCCCACATTTCACGATGTAACCAACGAAGTAAAAGAGATCGTAAAAAACACCGGCGTGCAGCACGGAAATATTGTGGTATACTCCCAACACACAACCTGCTCAGTAATGACACAAGAGTGCTCTCATGACAAAACCTACTTTGGATTGGAATACCTCCAACAGGATCTTTGCAATGTTATGGAAAAACTGATTCCTACCTGTCGGGCAGAGGGACAATACATGCATCCGGGCAAGGAACACATTGATTTTGCGATGAGCTTGGGAACGGAAGAAGGAGAATGGACCAGCCTTAACACCGAGGCACATTTACGATCCACTTTTTTTGGCCGATCCGAAACCATATTGCTTGTGGACGGTGAATTGCAACTTGGGGAATTCGGATATATTTATTTCATCGACTGGGACCAGGTTCGAGCACGCAAACGTGTCTGTCAGGTTCAGGTACTCGGAGAATAACCTGGTGAAGAAAAGCTCTTGGGAATCAGCCCAGGATTCATTCAAAATTGAATCCTCAGCCCTGGCAAATGCCTTACAGGCTATTGACCCCCTTCAATTTGATAACGCTGTAAAAACCCTCGCCAAGGCAGAACGTATTGGAACCAGTGGATGCGGGCATTCAGGTATTGCCTGTATGCACTTTGCTCACTTGATGTGTTGCATCGAACTGTCAGGTCGATTCATATCCCCTGCCGAAGCGGTTCACGGAGCAAGCGGATTTCTTAAACAAGGAGATGTAATCGTACTGGCATCCCGGGGCGGGCAAACCAATGAACTGATTCCGATTATGGAAATCTGCAAAAATAAAGGTGTACAGGTAATCGGCGTCACTGAAAACCTGGAATCATCTTTAGCGAATGGATCGGATATCGTACTCAAAATGAGAGTCGATCAGGAAGCCGATAAGTACAATAGTCAGGGTACCACCAGTTTTATTGTTCTGTCTGCCATTTTTGATGCCCTTCAAGTTGCACTTATCGAAGAGACTGGTTTTACCAATGAACAATTCGCCAAGATTCACCCCGCAGGTGCCGTGGGTAAAAAATTAAATTCATAAATTATGAGTATTTGGGATGCAGTCATTTTCTTTAGTTACTTCCTCGGGGTTGTTATTTTTGCGGTAACTATATCCGCTCGCAGTAAAACTAATTCGTCCTCAGATTACTTCCTCGCATCCAAAAAATTACCATGGTATGCAATCGGGGCCTCTTTTATTGCCTCGAATATTTCCACGGAGCATTTTATCGGAACTATTGGAATTGGATTCTTGTACGGTATGGCTGTGGCCAATTGGGAATGGGGCAATGCCCTCACCTTTACTGCACTGATCTGGATCTTTCTGCCTTTCTACATGCGTGGAAATGTATCCACCATGCCCGAGTTTCTGGAAAAAAGATTCAATAAAACCTGCAGATATACCTATGCCATTGTCATGATCATTGGGTTGGTCATTGCCATGCTCGGAGGTGTTCTCTTTGCCGGTGCCAAGGCAATGAATGTCTTCTTTCCTCAAATTGATATTTGGGTTGGTATACTAATCCTGGCCATAGCAGCCGGAACCTACACAATTTATGGCGGCCTACTCGCTGCTGTCTGGGCCGATGTTCTTCAATTTTGCCTACTCATGATTGGGGGAATCATTGTCAGTGTATATGGAATTCATTATGCTGGAGGACTGGATAATTTAATGGAGAGCATGCCAGAAAAGTTTATCATGTTCTATTCCTCGGACCATGAAACTATTCCATGGACAGGTGTGCTGTCCGGATTAGTGGCAGTGGGCTTATGGTATAATTGTGCCAACCAATTTATGGTCCAACGATGTTTGGGTGCCCGCTCGGAATGGGATGCTAGAATGGGAGTAATTATGGCAGGGTTTAGTAAAGCCATACTACCGTTCATCGTGGTAATTCCAGGTATTGTTGCCTTTTATCTTTTTCAGTCTCGAATCAGTGACGGAGATCAGGCTTGGCCCTACATGGTTCAACAATTTTTACCTACTGGCTTGATCGGCTTGGTCCTTGCAGGACTGGCTAGTGCGGTCATGTCGACCCTCAGTGCTATTACAAATTCATCCTCCACTATCTTCACGCTCGATCTATATAAAGAATTAATTCGTCCAAACGCAGACGATAAGGAATTGCACAAAGTGGGTCGTCTCAGTGCCCTTGTCATTATCCTGGTGGGCATAACCATTGCCCTGATTATTTCAGCTTTCCCAGGGGTAACTATCTTCGTTCTTATCCAGACTGTATTTTTCTATGTCGCTCCCCCAATTGCTGCCTGCTTCCTGCTCGGAATTATATGTAAAAAAATCACCCCCGCAGCTGCGACCATTACTTTATTACTTGGCTATGTAGTCTTCCTACCTCTCACCAAATTTTGGCTATTCCCAAAAATAGAAATCCTTCAGCCTTACGATACATTCACGCACCATACCTTTTTAATTTTTGTATTGTCCTGTATAACCCTCGTTGTTTTTTCATTCTTTACCGAACCTAAATCTGATGAGGAATTAAAGGGAGTAATTTGGACAAAGAGTGCCCTCGGAATCGGTGATGACGAGACCGGAAAGTATGGCGGTTGGAAAAGCATCAAACTTTGGTGGTTTCTAATGGTGGCAACGATTGCCGGTCTGTATATATGGATGAATTCCAAGAGCAATGCATCAACTTGGCTGGAAGCAGAAGATTTACAATATTCAACAAACTCAGAAACAAAACCAAGGATTCAAGAACGTAAAGAAATTGCTCCTGAAGAAAAATTCAATCTTTGGACCGGTAATGGACAGTTACTTTTTGAACCAAGCCGCGAAAATCAGTCCATAACCTTTACACTCCCGGTCAATCGTACTGGAAAACATAAGATCGGTATGCTGGTAACCATTGGTCCGGAATATGGAAGTTTTACAGTAAAAGTGGATGGTCAAGAGACAGAACTTTCCTATCCAGAAATATCCCTTGGCAAAGATGGTGAGTATCTATCCGAACAAACAAAAACCAGTCTTTTTGATGCAGTCAAAATATCTAAGGCACGGGAAAATAATGGGATAGAGAATGATATTGCTGGTGCATACACCGTGCAAAGAATCAGTCTCGGTACTTTTGAAACCCAAAAAGATCACTATGAGCTTTCTGTAATTTCGAAAAACCATATCTCGGAAAAATCATTCATCGGGATCGATCATTTTATTGTCACCCAAAAATAACAACATGCAACAAGTTTTAACTACAAATACTAAAGGAAAAGTAATATGAATAACAAAAAAGATGGCTTACAAGAAGTGGAAGACTCAAAGAACGCTGGTGTATCCAGGCGCGGCTTCATTCAGGGAATTGGCGGTGCTGGTGCAATATTGGGCTTGGGGGGAAAGGCTATGGGGGCGAAAGCCCCAAAGGACGCGGACGGAAACATCATTCCCGGATTTGAGAAGATCAAGGAAGACCCCAATGCATCAAAGGGATGGAAAAAAGTGTCCGACCGTAAAATCAAGGTGGGGATCGCAGGTTATGGCCTTTGTTCATTTGGAGGTGCCTTCTTTTATCAAAGTCATCCAAATGTGGAAGTGGTCGCAGCCACAGATCTGGATCCCGCTCGCTGCGCCCGTTTAGCA
>CAWUUU010000173.1:0-3283 GCA_963924995.1 uncultured Opitutales bacterium | reverse complement strand
GAGCTCAAAGCCAACGAAGAGTTCTACCTTGGACTTAAGAAAAAATTAGAAGATGAGAATAAAGGTTTGGCAAAGGATAAAGATGAACTTGCCTCGGCCAAAGCGGAACTGGAGGGTAATATTGCTAAACTAATGTCTAGTGAGCAAAATCTGAGGGATGATGTGAGAAGCTTGGAGCGAAAATTATCGGACGCACGCGATGATATAGTTCGTGCAGGTTCTTTAGCAAAGGTGGAAAAATCGTCCCCGGTTCAAGAAGAAGCGAAGATCAGTAAGTCGGAGGGCGATCAAGTTATTGATTGGGCAAGACGGAATACCACACTCATTTTTCCGATTACTCTTAAAGTTCTCAAACCAGTAATTTTACAGGATAGTGGACAGCAGGTTAAAATTCCAGTGCCGATTGGCGGTTCATTAAAGGCCTCTCGATTTCATCCCACAGCACCCGAATACTTGGTCGTCTCTCAGTCTAACAGTGATAAGTTTCGGGCGACGATGCTCATTGCACACAGTAATTTTATAGAAATGGTACAACCTAAATATGAAAGTCTTTCCGATAGGATGGCGAGCGGTGGAAATCCGCTATTTGTTCGATCAAAGAAAACAACTTCTGTTTCTCCTAAATCAGTCCCAGTTACTAGCACAAAGCCTGAAACTGAATCAATGGACATGGATTCCGATAAAGCAATGGGTTCTGCACCTGTATTAACAGGCCGAGCTAAGAGCCCACAACAACCCTCCAACCTTCTCGATCAAGTATCGGGCAAATCTGCCAAGAAAGAGGATACGAGTGACCATGGACCCAATTGTGTATGCAGGGATTGTCGGACAAAGAAGAAGGGTAAAGGCGGCAGTTTATTTCCTGACCTCTAAGGTTTTCGGATTCGATTGATTAGACAGTAACCTTACATAAAGGGTTGTTTTTAATCCGATTTAACAGGCCGAACTAAGTACCCACAAAAAACCTCCAATCTACTCGATCGAGTATTGAGTAAATCTGCCAAGAAAGAGGATGTGAGGGACCATGGGCACACTTGTTGCATGGATTGTCGGACAAAGAAGAAGGGCAAAGGCGGGAGTTTATTTCCTGACCTCTAAGGTTTTCGGATTTAATTGATTAGACAGAAATCTAAATAAAAAACTTATTTTTCTTGGTACATCACTGTATCGTTAGACTTTATAGTATACGAGTTAATATACTTATTAATCCTAAATAATAAAAATATGAATAAATTAGCTTATCTAGCGATTTCTAGTTCTTTGTTAGGATTTTCCTCTGCTTTTGCGCAAGCACCTGTTGCTGCCAATGCAAGAACTGTAGCACCAGTAGCTCCGCAGTATGCACCGACGCAAGACGGTGCTCCTGTACCAGACCCTCGCGGAGTTCGCGCACCTCGAACTCAGGCAGTTGATCCAATTGGAACAGCGAACGCACCTCGTTTAAATCCACGAGTTGCGCCTGCCCCTCGTCGATAGAATCTTAAAGAAATCGTCTTCGGGAGTAAGGAGGGCTGTGGTGACGCAGCCTTCCTTTTTTTTACTTATTTACTAAATAGAGCGTGAAGCCCAGCCCCCAAAAGAGCGGATAGGGTAGTTATAATTAAATAGGCATGTCGACTTCTCCATCTTGTAAGTTTTTCCCAACCCGAATACCAGTAAACTGAGACTTCTTCTTGGTGTCTAAAATGTTGTAAATCTTCGAGGAAAGTCGTGGCCGAAGAGTAACGGTTATACTTATTTCTCTTGAGTGCTTTCATACAAATTGCTTGGAGGTCACGGGGTATGTTTCGATGGGGAGCCACCTCACGAGGGAGGGGGAGTGGTTTGTCTAAAATCTGCTTTTTGATTTCGTAGGGGTCTTCGCCTTCCACTAAAAATTGCAGAGTCAACATCTCGAATAAAATTATGCCAAGTGAGAACACATCTGTTCTTCCATCCAAGTCAGCTTCTCCTTTTGCGATTTCTGGAGGCATGTACATGGGAGTTCCATAATGCCGACCAACGGGAGTGAGCGTGGTATCCATTTTCTCATTTTTAATGGCTTCAGCTTTTTTAAGGGTGGGTGCACTCAAAACTTTGGCTAAACCCCAATCGAGAACATAGACCTCCCCGAATTTCCCCACAATAATATTGGCGGGTTTAAGGTCACGGTGGATAACGCCTTGGTCGTGTGCATAGGCAATTGTTTGCGAAACTTGGATTAAGATATCCAAGAGACGAGGGAGAGGAAATTTTTCCATAACTTCAGGTACTTCCTGTCGCAGATCGAAGAGAATCTCTCTCAAGTCGCGCCCATCGACTTTTTTCATAGTGAAAAATAACTGACCCTCTCGGTCTCTTCCTAATTCGTATAGTGGTACTGTACCAGGATGTTGAATATTGGCGGTGACTCTTGCCTCGCGAAGGAAACGCTTGGTTTCAATTTCAGAATCCCTCAGGTCTTGATGGAGAGTTTTATAAGCCACATTCCTTTGGAGGTTTAAGTCGAGAGTGGTGAATAGCTTGGCCGTGCCCCCCTCTGAAAGCGGTTTAAGTTCATCGTATTTAAGGGAACCACTTTTCCATGCACGGGGTAGGAGAGTGTCAGTGTCACCTGTCGTGAAGACATTTGAGATTTTTGGTTCTTTTCTAATCACGTTGAAATTTCACTTTTTTGATTGGTCACTTTTTCAATAATTTTTTTATTTTGAGCTAAACGAGGAATTTCTTGCCCAAGGTGTTCCAGGTTTTTTTTGCGTGCAATTTGAATTTGGCGATTTCTTTCCTGAAGGCTTGCCCTCCTGACGGGGTCCAAAGAATCTGCACAGTGCGGACAGCAAATACCAGATTCGTATTTTTCAGATTTCATATCTTTTGCCTGAAGGGGCCATCTACAACCAAAGCAGATCTTGGAATCTCCATCCTTTAGGCCATGCACAACAGATACTCGGTGATCAAAAACAAAACATTCTCCCTCCCACAGACTTTTTTCGGGTTCAATATTTTCAAGGTAGTTTAAAATACCTCCTTTTAAGTGATACACCTCCTTAAAGCCATTTTTTAAAAGGTGGGAAGATGCTTTTTCGCAACGGATTCCACCAGTGCAAAACATCGCCACTTTTTTATCCTTGTGCACTTGTAAATTCTTTTCCACATATTCATCCCATTGGCAGAAAGTTTCTGTCTTGGGATCCACTGCACCTTTGAAAGTACCCAATTCAACCTCATAATCGTTCCGAGTATCGATAATCACGACATCGGGATCCTGAATGATTTCATTCCAATTTTCTGGTTCCACATAAGT
>CAWUUU010000172.1:0-5571 GCA_963924995.1 uncultured Opitutales bacterium | reverse complement strand
GACGAACCCCTATGTCTTTATACAAAGCATTACATCGTATACGAATCGCATTGGCTGACTGTATTCGGGAAGACTTAAAAAAGCAGGAGGGGCTTGCATGAAATCATCCAAAGAAGATTTGGAACTCGTAAGGCTCTACCTTGATTGCCATGCAACTTCGGAAGATGTTCAACTGCTAGAACAAAAGATGCG
Organism: uncultured Opitutales bacterium; assembly: GCA_963924995.1. Taxonomy (GTDB): domain Bacteria; phylum Verrucomicrobiota; class Verrucomicrobiia; order Opitutales; family Seribacteraceae; genus Seribacter. The sequence goes on along the minus strand of CAWUUU010000172.1, from coordinate 5,379 downwards.
AGAAGAGGATCAACTTAGAAAGGATTTTCTCGCTTACGCACGGCTTGATGCCGCACTACCTTACTCCATTACTCCAACAAAGAAGGAAAAGAATGAAGCTTCCGTTATTTCCTATTGGCCTGTTTGGACATCGATTGCAGCGATTTTAATCTTTCTTTTTGTCTTAAACTTCAAATCAGTAAACTCGGTCAATGAAAGTCCGCTCAAACAGGCCGTTGCCCATTTTGAAGAACTTGACAATTGCAGGTGGATGAACCCCGGCCATGAAGTAGCGAAGGGGAGTTCTCTTTTTGTGAATGATCGCATTGAGCTGTCATCAGGAGTCGCTCACATTCATTTTAATACTGGGGCTATCATGAAATTGAGAGGGCCTTCAATCGTTGAGGTCAATTCGGCCAACTCGGCTTTTCTTACTCTAGGTAGGGCTGCCGTCATAGCAGACACAAAGGAATCACAAGGTTTTTCAATTAAAACTCCAAGCTCTACCTTCGTTGACCTGGGAACCGCCTTTGCTGCTTGTGTTGGCCCAGACGGGTTAAGTCGACTGGATGTGACTCAAGGGAAAGTTAATTTGATTGTAGAGCTAGACCATGAACATCACATTATTCAGGCTGGAGAAGCGATATTTGTGGAACCAGGAAAGCGAAAATATTTGACTAAAATTGAATCAGGAGATGAATCGAAATTATTTATTTTCCCTACAATCCAACCCCCGAGTGACCATGATTATGCAGATACTTCAAGAGGGCTCGCAAGTGTTTCGGTAGGAAAAGGGAAGGTCCTTAAGCAACCGAACTGGGAAGTAAATCCCTTGTCCCTGCTAGATGGAAAAGGTCAGACTGAACCGGATTCTCCAAAAGAATCAGTCTTTTTACAAAGACAAGACGGGACTTATGGGAATTTGCTCATTGATTTGGGTCAAGAAATAGGAATTGATATGATAAATTCCTATTCCTGGCATCAACACCAGAGATTAAAAGATCATAAAAATAGAGCCAAACAGGTATTTACTCTATACGGGCTAAAGGATGAAGAACTGCCAGATTTAAATCTGCCAGCCAACGAAACGGGATGGGACAGAATAGTAAGAGTAAATAGTGACCGTTTCTTTGATGTCCAGGAAGACATCGATCGACCCGCACAACAAGCATGCTCTATTTTTGCCTCGAAGGGACAGATTGGTCGCTATAGATACTTATTGATTGAAGTTCACGGCCCAACATTCTTTGGCGAAATTGATGTTTTTGGGGCTCAATAATCTAAAAAATTGATGAATATCAAAATTCTCAGCCTTTCACTTTTACTTTCCACGCTTGGTCATGCTTTACTTTCCAAAAATTCACTATCTCCACTTGAAAAAGGAAAAGTGGCTCATAGTGTAAGTGAATTATGGATGGGCTATGATCCCCGAATTGAGCCATTGGATATCAAGGTGACCCGTGAATGGGATGAGAGTTATGAAGGAAAAAAGATCGGAATTCAGATGCTTACCTTTACTGTGGGTACATTCAAAAATGAGGTCTCTCGGATTTCTGCTTACTATGGTTACCCAAAGGATATTAATGACACAGTTCCCGGGCTTGTTCAAGTACACGGGGGAGGTCAGCGGGCAGATAAAAATATTGTAGTCGTGGATGCGGCTAATGGATATGCCAGCCTATCCCTGAATTGGGGAGGGCGTGAATTGGAAGATCAAAAAACTGGCGAGCCGGGCACGGACTGGGGAGCAATTGACCCGACTCAAAAACATGTCAGCCACTACTTCAGGCTCACTCCAGACGACAAAACTGCAGAATCTATTTACAGCCCGCGAAACAATAATTGGTTTATCCTTACTCTCGCTACTCGCCGAGGTCTGACTTTTCTCGAACAGCAACCCATTGTGGATAGGGATAAATTGGGAGTCTACGGACATTCCATGGGAGGTGCGATTACCGGACAGGTGGCCGGCCTTGACAACCGAATCAAGGCAGCGGTGCCCTCTTGCGGAGGAGCAGGCATCACTCAGGCTGCAAACATTGCCAGATCTGGTGCATCATCAGACAGACGAGTTGGAGACAAACTGTATTCGAGCACCATTGATGCCACTGCATCACTTAAAAGTCTAAACTACCCTATCCTTGGCCAAACGCCACAAAATGACTTCAACTGTATCTACGATGATTTAAACTATAACTGGAAGGTCATCCCCGACCCCTCACTGGTACACTTCAGTATTTCCCCGCACCTCAACCATCGCCACATCGCGAAATCCGCTTTCACTCGTTATCGATTCTTTGATGTCTTTCTCAAAGGAGAAGGTACTTTCCCGAAGAGACCGGAATTGTCCGTAAATCTAAAGACAGCCAATGGTATCCCCATTGCCTCAGTCTCCCCCCACGATGTCGGCCAGGTACAAAATGTCCAGATTTACTACAGCATTAACCCGCATTCCCTGACACGCTTCTGGCGCCGTGCAGCGACTGCTAAGCATCGGAACAATTGGGTAGCACATCTGCCCATTTTGAGCACCGACATGCCCCTCTTTGTGATGGCCAATGTGGAATATCCCCAACCCCAGAAGTTGATAGGGTCTCGGCATATAGGGAACTCCCCTGACAATTTCCTCGTTAGCACTTGGGAAACAATCATAGATCCCCCCGCATTAAAGACAGCCGGCGTAAGAGCAATCGACCGTCCAGATCGCATAATCCAGCGTAGTTTTGATGATTGGGGAGATTGGTATCAAGTAAGGTGGAGTAATCACCAGCATGCCGTTGCAGGAACCCGAAAACTAACCGACCCTAAATGGCGTGGCCCTGATGGAGCTACCCTGAGCATAGATGTAAAAGATCCGCAGGGTGGCTATTTCCTCATGGCCTTTGATGTAAACAACTGGGGTGCGTATCCAGGTTTGACCAAAGGCAGGTACTATTGCGTGAAAGCACTTGCTAAAACAGAGGATTGGCAAACGGTAACCATCAAACTTTCGGATTTAAAGCCAAGAAGCTCAGGTATTCCTCCCTGTCCCAAAAGTTGGCAGGGGATTACTGAGCTTCAAATTGTGGCAGGATTGCACAGGATTCCGGGCGAAGAGAAAACTATCCTCAGCGGAGGAACCTGGCCGGGCAAGCGGGAACTTCGCAACCTTCAATGGATAGGTGGTAAATATTCATCTCCCCTGCTCTACCCGGGTGGTAAATTATCGATCGAAGAATTTCAGAAAATCTTTCAGGCCGATATTGATAAATCAATCGAATTGGAAAACCACGATACTCAAAAATAAGCGTGATAACACAATTCGCTTATACTATTTTCAAACATTCCCTCTAACCGCAATTACCGTCAGAATAATTACTGGCTAACGATACAATATGTCCGATGAAAAATAAATTTACTTTCAGTTGCAGCTTTCTTCTATTTACTCTCATCTGTGCCGGAGAGCGCATATCGCTATGGCCGGAAGGCAAGATTCCCAATTTCCAACCCCAGCAAATTGCCGCTACTACCAAAGAGGTAAAACAAGCTGGTTTTAATCGCGAGGAGCATACTATGCCCTACATCGAATGGTTCGATGCTCCGGCAGAGAAAAATGGTGCCTGTATGTTGCTCATCTCCGGCGGAGGATATCAGAACTGCTGTGACTGGCGGTGGATCGACCGCGTGGCAAAGAAGTTTACCGATCTTGGGTATGTCTGCGTGAGCCTGACCTACCGCACACCGAGGCCCATAGATCTACCCATATATCAAAGTGCTTGGCAGGACGGGCAACGGGCGGTTCGTTTGGTACGCCAGGCAGCCAAAGAGCGTGGGTTTGACCCTGAGAAAATCGGGGTTCTTGGTTTCTCCGCAGGTGGACACCTCACCGTATTACTTGGAACCAGTGCCCTCTCCCCGGCCTACGAACCAGTGGATACACTCGACCAGCTTCCCTGCCATGTAAATTGGGCAGTTCCAATCTATGTCGCCTATGCACTCACCGATGGCCTAACCGGCCCAAATACCCGAGGGGGCGATGCGATCGATGCCAAGCTTTCCGATGTATTCAAGTTTGATGCGAAGACTTGCCCAATGGCTCTCTTTCACGGTGGCACCGATTCCTATTCACCGAATGGTTCCACCCAAATCTACCGTCAACTCCGGCGGATGAAAATACCCGCCGAGGTCCATCTCTTTGCTGATCGTGGTCACGGCTTTATGGGCGATCCAAGTAAAGGGGAGGAAGGCACCGCCTACGATAATTGGCTCGATCGTATTACAGAATTTATGCGGCAGATGGATTTTGACGGGCGACTGGGCAAGTCCATCGACTTGATGACCCGCTACCCGAACGATGAGGCCCGCAGTGATTACCGTAAAGAGCCAATATGGCCAACCGGAAGGATGCCTGATGCCCAGCCCAAGCAATGCCAACCCTACCTCGAGTGGCATTTCCCCAAGGAACGCAAAACCAAAGCAATCCAGATCATCTATTCAGGCGGGGGCTATGGTTCCAACAATCCAGATGGATTCGAAGTCACACCCGCACGGCGTTACCTCAACGAAAAAGGGATGACGGTGGTGACAATGAAATACCGTACCCCACGACCACAAGGGGGCTTAGCCAAACACACGACCGCCTGGCAAGACTTGCAACGTTCCATCCGCATGGTACGCAGTCAAGCGACCAAGGAAGGACTAGACCCAGACCGTATTGGGATTATGGGCTCCTCCGCCGGCGGACACCTCACCCTGATGGGGGCGACCAGTTCGAAACAAAAATCCTCATGGGCAATTGATGACCTACATAAACTTTCCTGCAAAGTGCAGTGGGCCATCGCGATATACCCGGCCTACGCCCTTACAGACGGGGCCAATGGTACCAACTCGAAAGGTGGTAACCCAGACGACGCCCGTATCGTTCCCGAATTCGCCTTCGATCTGGCGACATGCCCGATGCTTTTCATTCACGGCGATGCGGATGGATACGCGGCGATGAATTCGGTGAAATGCTGGGAACAGCTTCGCCAAATGGGTATCCAATCCGATCTCCATACGCTGGCCAGGCGAGGACATTGCTTCCAGCGCGAGGCAGCCCCGGGCACGGGTAGCTTTACCTGGTTGGGTCGTATTTGGGAATTTATGAACCACAAGGAATTCAATCATTAGAAAGAAAGTATAAACAACCGACAGAGTGCCAAGACTAGTCGAACGGATTAGGCTTAATCGTGCTTAAATTCCAATTGGAAGCCACAAGAATGCAAACAAGGTATTGGTTAGCAAGAAACACCTTAAAACTCCAAAGAGAATTACTAAAAAATAAGTAATTTTTGGTGGCAAAACTATAAAATTTTGGAGTGATAATATATAGAATATGAAAATGTTAAATTTAGTAAAAATCATACAAACCTCAGTTTTTTG
>CAWUUU010000171.1:0-9790 GCA_963924995.1 uncultured Opitutales bacterium | reverse complement strand
TGTGATGGATAATGGCAAAAGAATCAGAGAAAGGAAAAATGATGAAGTGCCCAAAGCAAAACCTTTCTGGACTAATACTTTGGCTTCGTTCTTTTTTTCATTTTCGACCCGAGATAATTCTAATAGTTTGAAAAAACCTACTCGTTTAATATTTAAAAAAATGTTTTTTGAATTTAGATCGAATACCAGTGGTTTGCTCCATTTTTCGAAAGAAACAAAAAGGTTATTCTTTCCATGCACTTGGGCGGATTCCAAATCAACATTCTTCAAATAAAGAAATAATTGTGAATTATTTAAACTACTTTCAATTCTAGCACTTTTGCTATTTATAATTCTTAAGAGTTCTCCCTGTTCACCTAAAAGTAAAATTCTTAAATTATGCCATTTTTTTCCGATAATGGATCCTACGGATAGGGAAACTTTCCGAATTGGTTCAGAAGAAAGTGTGCCAAGATTCTGATTGGTAAAATTTCCCGAATCTTCCCCTAGATCAAATTCAATCTCTTTTTCTGTTTCTAAAAGAGAATTTATATTTGACCAAAAAATTGCCATTTTTTTTTGATCAAACTCTGCTCTGCTTACCGGTCCCCACTGCAAAAAGGTATACAGGGAAAATAAAGATACAACGAGCGAAAGAAAAAAACAGGGTCCCCCCCAAGAAAAAATCCCCTGACCTAAAGAACGTAATGCGAGAATTTCATTATTAGAGGCCCATCTTCCATAACAAAGTAAAAGGGCCAGCATAAAGCCAAAGGGTAAAGCAAAGGACAGGGCATAGGGAATTAAAAGGGAGGACAATTCAAGAAATGCATAGGGAGACACTGCCATTGCCTGCAATAAATATTCATCATGTTTAACTAAATTACCATAGAGCAAGATTCCTAGAAGTATTAAGGTTATCAACATAGTCATAAAAACTAGTTGAAAAAAATAATGGCGGTTTATTGTTTTTGCTTTCATCTAATTTTAAAATCACTAGAAACTTATTTTTTTTAAATCATCGGGTACATCGACTCCCACTGAAGGATATTCTGTTATTCCCACCGCAATTCGATAGCCACGCTGTAACGCCCGAAGTTGTTCAAGTTTTTCAATTTTCTCTAACTGTCCCTCTTGGCTAGAGAGAAAATCTTCTAAGAACTCTCTTTTATATCCATATAATCCCATATGTTTATAAGCATAATTTGAATTTCCTGGAAGCCATCTCGTTTCTTTATCACGGGCAAAAGGAATGGGGGCTCGTGAGAAATACAATGCATTCCCTTTATTATCAATAACTACCTTGACCTGATTAGGGTCTTGAAAATCCTTCTCCGATTGAAAAATCGACGCGAGGGTCGAAATAGAAACAGCAGGTTCAGTCAGAGCTTGAGCAAGCATAAGGATATGATCTCTCATTACCATCGGTTCATCAGCCTGTACATTAATCACAAGTTCTCTTTTTAAAACTTGATTTGCAGTCGCAATTCGATCGGTGCCGGATGGAAGATCAGATTCCGTTAAAATAGCATTGTACCCGGAGGCTTCTAAAATATCTCTGAGCTCTTCTCCGTCCACCGCAAAATAAAGATCAAATTCAGGAACTTGTTCTCGAAGCCTCTCAGCTGTTCGTAAGATTAGAGGTTCCCCCCCCGCATCCGCTAAAAGCTTTCTTGGAAAACGAACAGATGCAAGTCTGGCTGGAACAATAATTGTAGGAGTTGTAGGCGAATCCATAAAATAGAATTAATTTGGTATCACTTCTTGAGTTGTCGCAAGCAAAACCTGACGATAGTATAACATCATATTTTTCTTATGATACAACCAGCAGAATCAACTATGTCCAACTCAAACAAGATCGACCGTTTTTCCTTACCCGATGAAAAAGGCCGGTTTGGTCCCTATGGTGGGTCTTATGTCCCCGAAACACTTTCACATCCTTTAGCTGAACTCACCGAAGCCTACCTCGACGCGAAGCAAGATCCAGCTTTTCAAAAAGAGCTTGCTTTCTTACTTCGTACATTTGCAGGAAGACCAACAGAACTATACTTTGCTGAGCGACTAACAAAAGAAATTGGTGGTGCAAAAATTTTTCTTAAAAGAGAAGATTTATTGCACACTGGAGCACACAAAATAAATAATGCACTCGGACAAGCTCTTCTTGCTAAAAGAATGGGTAAGACTCGAATTATTGCTGAGACGGGAGCAGGACAGCATGGCATTGCCACAGCATCCGTATGTGCCCACTTTGGTTTTAAATGCGTAATCTACATGGGTGCTGAAGATATGAGGAGGCAGGCACTCAATGTTTTTCGTATGAGATTGAGCGGTGCAGAAGTTCGTGGGGTTGAATCTGGAAGCAAAACTCTCAAAGAGGCAATCAACGAGGCGATGCGCGATTGGGTGACCAATGTACGAGACACTCATTATATACTAGGCTCTGCCTTAGGGGCACACCCCTACCCCGGCATGGTCCGAGATTTCCACCGTATCATTGGAGAGGAAACAAAAAAGCAATTTTTAAAACTTGAAGGAAAACTACCCGATGAAATGATTGCTTGTGTGGGTGGAGGGAGTAATGCGATTGGATTTTTCTTCGACTTTCTTGAGGAAGAAAATGTTCGATTAATTGGAGTTGAAGCGGGCGGGCGATCTCTTGAGGAAGGTCAGCATGCAGCAAGATTTGAGGGAGGAAAACTAGGAGTTTTACAAGGGTGCAAGACTTGGATTTTACAAAATGAAGATGGGCAAATAAATCAGACTCACTCGGTTTCTGCGGGACTTGATTATGCAGCAATAGGCCCGGAGCATGCCTTCTATCGAGATAGAAATCGTATCAATTATGCAAATGCGAATGATGCAGATGCACTAGAAGCTTTTCAAACCCTCTCGTCCAAAGAAGGCATTCTTCCTGCACTTGAAACTTCTCATGGTCTAGCCTACGCATTCAAAAGAGCAACCGAGCTTTCGAAAGATAAAATTATCTGCGTAAACTTGAGTGGACGGGGTGATAAAGATGCGGTGGAAGTTGCCCGTTTGCTTGGCGTTGATGATTCTTTTGCAAAGATATCATGAATAGTATGACTGGTTATGGAATGGCTTCTATTGGTATAGGAAGCCTATCGATTGAAATAGAAGTTACTTCAGTCAATAAAAGACACCTTGAAACCATTATATCTGCTCCAAAAGAATGGCAAAGATTTGAGTATGATGCGACTAAGCAGATAAAATCTTTTTTTGACAGAGGAAGAATTCGTGCTGCAATCAATTTAATCAAAAATTCGGAAGAAGAAGAGGAAGGTTTTTTCGAAGAATCTATTATTGAAAAAGACCTTGAACGATTGGAAAGTTTTCTGCGAAAAAAAAACCAGCCTTTTGAAGTAACTCCAGAGTTAATTTTACGACTTGCAGACTTGCGAAAAAATCAGACTAAGTTACCTCCACTAGATAAAGTTCGACTTGATCTTGAAAATACACTCAGTGACGCGTGTAAAAACATGCTTCAAATGAGGCAGAAGGAAGGATCGGCAATAAAGGATGACCTCAAGGCAAGAATCAATTGTATAAAAGATTATATCTCCCAAATGGACGGACTATCTGAAGGGATGGCACAGGAACACAAAGATAAATTATTGGATCGACTTAAAAAGTCCAATTTATCTCTTGAGCAAGATGATGATCGAATTCTTAAAGAGATTGCTCTTTTTGCAGAAAAATCAGACATATCAGAGGAGATTACCCGATTAAAAAGCCATCTTAGTCAAATGGAAGAAACCCTCCAAGTTAAGGGTTGTATTGGTAGAAAGATCGAATTTCTACTTCAAGAAATCTCACGGGAACTTAATACCTTTTGCTCAAAATCAACTCGTACCCAATGCACCAATATAGCTCTCAATGCTCGAACTGAAGTCGAAAAGATGAGAGAACAATCCTTAAATATTGAATAGTCTTATTACTAGGAATCACTAGGCATCTTAGTGTTTTCTAGATTCCTAGCCTCACGACCTTCTAATAATCCCACGAGCATATAGCTAAATGCCCCAATGAAAATTCCTGAGTCCGCGATATTAAAAACGGGGTAATCATAATTCACCCAAGGAATAAAGATATCAATAAAGTCGACAACTTCAGCAGGCTCTCTAAAGACCCGGTCACATAAATTCCCTGCAATTCCTCCACATATTAAACCAAAAATAATTTGAAGATTTGGTTTAAAAAGTTCTAGATTCTTTCGGAAAAGAAAAATTAAGAGTAAAGCTATCCCGGCTAAACAGGTTAATACCTCGGGATAATCCGAAAACATACTCCATGCCGCACCCGGGTTTGTCACATAAGTAAATTCCAAAAAAGCTTCATGTCCACTGATCCAATCAAAAACCACGATTGGAAACTTTCTTAAATTGACAGAGTGCTCCACTGCCCAATTTTTTGTGACGAGGTCAAAAAACCACACGAAAAAAAAGAAAAGCCAAAATCTTAAATAGGTCACTTTGACTGTGTCGTTAAAATAAAGAAATATTAATCATCTTCACCTAACGTAGAGTCTGAAATAGTAGAAAAAATACCTCCGCCATTATCACGTTCCTTACGATTTCTTTGTTCATAAAGGATTTGGCCTTCAAGAGAAAATCTTGTAAATGGAACTACTTTCAAACGGCTTTTCTTGATTGGTTTATCAGTCTCCTGACAAATACCGAAACTTCCATCAAAAATACGGTCAATGGCATCCTCAATCTCCTCAAGCGCTTCTTGTTCGGTTGCAACCATAGATAGGGCTACATCCCGATTAAAGGATTCCGACCCAGAATCAGAAGAATTAATTGATGATTCCCCAGATGACTCACGAGCGGACGCACCCAACGTTTCGCTTGAGCGCTGACCAAGAGCTCCCTTTAACGAATTCCTCAATGACATCAAATCATAATAGTAAGATTCCAACTCTTGGGGAACTTTCGACTCATCGCGAATGGGCCGAGTGGGTCCAAGCGATACCCCAAAACCTAGGATATCATCAATGGAGGCAGTTTGGAGTTTTTTAACTTTTGCCGCTTTAACTTTTTTCTTAGGCTCATCATTGATGTCCGGCAACACTGTGTTCTTCTTTATCTTTTTAGGCTTGGGAGGAGCTTTTTCAACCTTCCTGCTTTCAATGATCGCCCTTACATCCTCCAATGTGAAATTTGAACTTTCTTTCTTTGCATCCGAGTTTAATGTCTTCGATTGAGTTTTCTTCACAATTTCCCGAACTTTTATCTCAACATCAGAATCAGGTTTCATCTTAGGCTTTCGCCCCCTACGAGCTGGTTTGGCATTGTCGATATTTACATCCGAATCTTTTTTCAGAGTATCTTTTGCGGGTTTTTCTTTAGCGGGCAGAGATGCATCTTTTCTTGGTCGACCCCGAGGTCTCTTTATTTGTTGAACAGGTTCTGCGTCGGAAGATTTTTGAATCGATGAAGATTTGGAAGGATTGGGTTTATTAGTCATAAAAGTTTTTGTTTTTAATTTAATATCTTAAGCGAGCTTGGCAAGCACTTCGGCACATCGTGGAGAGACTTGCCCCCAAGGTTCAATAGAAACAAGTTCAGGTACCCACCTCCAACTCCTTGGGCAGCGTTTACCACTTGCATGACGAGAGACAACTTGGGTTTGCTCTTCATCAGTTAGTTCAATTAGCGCAACATTAGAAACAATTAAAATCTCCGCTAAATCTTCTTTTCTGGATTGAAAGAGAGAAAGGAGTGGATCACTTGCAGGAATTTTGATCTCTATCTCGGCTTCTAATGATTGCCCAATCTCTTTTTGAGTACGAAGAGATTCCAATGATTCATTCACCATCGAGTCTTTAAAATCTAAGATTGCTTGTGCATCAGATAATTCATTGCCTTGATTCCAATTCTCCTCCTCTTTAGGCCATGATTGCAAAGCCAGCAATTCATCAGTGAGATCATTACTTGATTTGTGAAAAGACCATGCCTCGTCTGCAGTGAATGGAGCCATTGGTCCAAGAATTCGAATCAGCGATTCAAAGATTAAATGTAATGTAGTTTGAGTAGATCTTCGTTTTTCATCATCTGGATGAAGAGTATACAAGCGGTCTTTAATAATGTCATGATAAGTTGAAGAAAGTACATTCGAACAAAACTTGTTGATCGCTTGTACACCACGATGAAACTCGTATTTTTCAAACGCGTCAGTTACTTCCTTAATTAAAACATTTGTCTGCCCAAGTGCCCAACGGTCTATTATTGTTAATTTTTCAACACGAATCGAATTTTTACTGAATGAAAAATCATGTAAATTACCGAGTTGAAATTTAATTGAATTACGCAAAGTTCGATAAGATCTTACGACTTGTCCAAGAATTTCATCTGATAAAGGGATATCACGCCTAAAATCTTCAGAACAGACCCAGATACGAAGAACATCGGCACCATATTTTTTCACATAAGAATCTGCCGTTTGTGGTTTACCATCACTTTTTGAAATCTTGCGACCATTTCCATCCACCACAAACCCATGAGTCAGTACTCTTTTATAAGGGGCTTTTTCAAATGCAATCATACTAGTCCACAATGAACTTTGAAACCACCCTCTGTGCTGATCACTGCCCTCAAGGTAAAGGTCCGCAGGCCATTTCAGATCTTTGTTATTTTGCAACACTGCTCGGTGACTACATCCAGAATCAATCCAAACATCCAAGGTGTCCGTTCCTTTATGTAATTCCCTACCCTTCCAGTTCTCTGGAATTTTTAATCCCTCAAGTAATTCGTCTTCCGACAAAGAAAACCAGGCGTCGGTCCCTAATTTCTCAATTTTATCAGCCAAGCCTAAAATAATCTTTTCATCAAGAAGAGCTTCTCCTTCATCATCGTAAAAAACAGGAATGGGCACGCCCCAAGAACGCTGGCGGGAAATACACCAATCTGGTCGGGATTGAAGAAAGCCATGCATCCTATTTTTTCCCCAATCGGGAGTAAAATTTACAGATTGAACTTCCTCCATACATTTTTTTCTCAAATCATCTTTATCCAATGACACAAACCACTGATCCATTGCACGAAATACAACCGGAGTTTTACTTCGCCAACAATGAGGGTATTGATGAGAGTGCTCCGCCAATGCTAAAAGTTTCCCAGATGCACGAAGAATATCCAAAACTTCGTTATTTGCGGGACAACCTGAAGCTTTTTCTAGTACAGAAACCCCCACCAATCTTGCAGGAATTTGTCCATCATCAACATAGCATCCATTATCATCCAAAGGACAATAAACCTCTAAATCATTTTCCAACCCAGTAATATAATCGTCTAAACCATGACCGGGCGCAATATGCACACACCCTGTGCCTGATTCAGTGGTAACATATTCAGCTGTAACTACCGGGCTTTTTCGATCTATAAATGGATGCTGAGCCTCCCACGATGTCATCTCGGCTCCCAATGCCGTTCCTCCGAGCTCACACCCCTCAAGCCCACAAGAAGAAATAAAAGCTTCAGAAAGGTCATCAGCGACCCAATAAGACTTGCCTGAACTAATAACTTCGACATAAGAAATACGAGGGTGAACTGCAATTGCCAGATTAGCAGGCAATGTCCAAGGGGTCGTAGTCCAAATTACTAGATTAGATTCCTTATTCTTATTAAATTTTTCTCCGAGTAAAAGAAAAGGAACAAATATTGATGGACTGATATGATCTTGATATTCAATCTCTGCCTCTGCGAGTGCAGTCTTACAAGGTATTGACCAATAAACTGGTTTTTTACTTCGATAAACTAAATCTTTTTTTACAAACTCAGCAAAAGTTCTAAGAACCTCAGCTTCATAAGCACTATTCATCGTTCTGTACTCGCTATCCCAGTCAGCAAGAACGCCCAGTCTTTTAAATTGAGCTCGCTGAGTTTCAATAAATCCTTTTGAAAATTCTTGGCAGGCTTCTCGGAGGGAAAGAGTGTCAAAATCTTTTTTATCCTTCCTCAAATTCTTACTCACTTTATGCTCAATCGGTAAGCCGTGACAATCCCATCCAGGAACATAAGGGGTACGGTATCCACGAGCATTCTTGTACCTAATTATTACATCTTTCAGCGTTTTATTTAAGGCAGTACCTACATGAACATCCCCATTGGTAAATGGGGGACCATCATGAAGGATAAACGCTTCGTTATCAGCATTTTTCTCCTGCATTCTCTGATAAACCTTTTGAGTTTCCCAATGAGCCAACCGAATAGGTTCTCTTTCCACTGCATTTGCCCGCATGGGGAAATCGGTCTTGGGTAAATTCAAGGTATCCTTGAGTTTTTCTGCTTTGTTTATTGTAGGCATTGGAAAATAAAAGAGATGGCACGCAAAATGTGGGAATATTTTTATATGTCAAGAGTGGAAAAATGTGTGACCGATTCTCCTTGCCTTCTAAATAGTAAATCTCACCCTCTTTAAATCTAATTTATGTACCTCTTTTTGACTAATCTATGCTCTTCTTTACAAACAGAATCTCCCTCCCTGTTTATCGTGGTTCTTACTCTTTCCATGGTAATTGGTTTTTACTTACTCACCAAAGGCGGAGACTTACTCAGTGACCATTGCTCCAACCTTGCACAAGCGTTTGGAGTTCCCCGTGTTGTTGTGGGGTTAACTGTTGTATCAATCGCAACATCAGCACCCGAACTCTTTACTTCTATCGCGGCGGTTTCAAGCGGTACTCAAGGTTTAATCTTGGGTAATATAATCGGTTCTAATATAGCGAACATTGGACTAATATTGGGAATTTCTCTTTTTATTTCACCCATCGATACAAGAAACGCAGTCCCCCCTTCACAAAGTATCATTCTTCTCATCCTCAGTTTTTCATTTACGGGATATCTATTCTTTCACCCGTCTCAATCCTTAAGTAATACACCAGGAATTATATTACTCATTTTCATTGGAAGTTATTTGTTTTTTTTAACTAAAAGTGCATTACGGAACAGAAGTGTAAAAAACTTCGATTCAACAAATAACGACGATGAAAGTTCACCTTCTGTATTTTTGTCCTTTATTATGATAATAGTTGCCACAACCGCGCTTTGGGCAGGTTCTGATTCTCTTGTTTTTGGAGCAAAAAACTTAGCTTCCTTTGCTGGTGTCCCAGAAGAGTTGGTTGGTTTTACCCTGGTTGCAATTGGAACAAGTTTGCCTGAATTGGCAGCCTCCCTTTCTCTGGCGAAAAAAGGTGAATTTGGTATGCTGTTAGGAAATGTGGTAGGTTCGAATATATTTAATATTGGACTAGTTGGAGGAGTAGCGGGAGTACTTGGACCAATAATGGTAACCAATCCTTATCCATGGATAGATTATATTTCCCTTATTATCCTAACCGGAGTTTTTGCTTTTTGGCTCAGAGGCACTCAATTGAAAAAAATTCATGGATTGATGCTCTTAACAACATATCTTTGTGCTTCTATAGTCACATGGATCTACAATAGTTAGAACTTCAAGAGATAATTCAATAAGCCTAAACAAAAAGCAGAACAGGCGAAAAAAAGTTTAAACGAATAGATAATTCTAGAATTAACTAAGTACTAGTTTAATTTATCATCAAAACAAGTCACGCAATTTGTAAGGTTACAACACATACCATCCTTGATCTCATCTTATGTAACGCTAGTTAGATGCTCAAGATGAGCACTAGTGAAATACTGAAACAAATTCCTACCTCGTTTAGGTAGAAATTTAAAATGAACAAAGAAAATTAAACTTCTTCGCCAACTTGAAATCGAACAAACTTTTCTACAGTTAGTTCAGCACCAATTTCTTTGCCAGTTTTCTCAAG
>CAWUUU010000170.1:0-9472 GCA_963924995.1 uncultured Opitutales bacterium | reverse complement strand
TCTTGGTTTCTTCCATTTCTGGCATTCCCACGATCACGATTTCCTTGGCTGGGGCGAGGGCAAAGTCAAGTGCATGGAGTAAGACTTCAGCACCCTGTGGGTTCTTTTCGATAAAGCCAGAAAATGCAGAGAATAAATTTTCTGCTGAGGTAAGGTATTTTTCTTTACCAGTTATTTTATTAACTCGGAGAAGGTTTAGTGCCATCACTGAATTCCCCGATGGGATCGCCCCATCATAAATTTCCTTGGCCCTAATCAAAAGTTTTTCTCCATCATCGGCGGTGAGGAAAAACCCACCGTTCTCTTGATCTTCAAAATGGATTAAAGTCAGGTCGATTAGTTCGATTGCGGCACTTAAATATTTGGTATCAAAGCTCGCTTCATACAAGTCGAGTAATCCCTGGCTGAAAAAAGCATAGTCTTCTAAATGGGCGGGCAGTCCTGCTTTTCCACGGCGCCACCTTTTTAAAAGACGCCCGTTGGATAGCCTTAATTCAGAAAGACAAAAGTCTGCGGCTTCTTGTGCGACTTTCAAGTATTCATCATTATTCAACGCCTTGGCTGATTGAGCAAAAGTTGAAATCATTAAACCGTTCCAATCTGTAAGTACTTTATCATCCTTTTGCGGATGAATTCGTTTTTCTCTGGTAGTAAAAAGTTTTGTTTTTAAAGCGTTAATCTTTTTACGAAATTCCTCGGGGTCTAGTTTTCTTTCTTGGGCATGGTCATCGAGGGATTTTCGTAAATGGGGAATATTTGCACCAGTTTTTTGATGGGTTGCTTCATCTTGAAAATTCCCCTCTTTTTGAAGTCGGTAAATTTCGTTAAAGAGTTTTCCGTCTTTTCCGCCAAGGATTTGGTTAACTTCTGCCTCTGTCCAAACATAAAATTTCCCTTCCTCTCCTTCACTGTCAGCATCTTCCGCCGAGTAGAACCCACCCTCGGGTGCGGTCATGTCTCGGACTACATAAGTGAGGATTTCTTCAACGGTTCGGGCAAAATAAGGTAATTTTGTAATTTGAAAACATTCTAAGTTTGCCTGGGCGAAAAGTGCCTGGTCGTAAAGCATTTTTTCGAAGTGTGGAACCAACCATTCTTCATCCACAGAGTAGCGGTGAATACCCAAACCAACTTGGTCGTAAACGCCGCCACGGTGAATTTTTTGAAGGGTATCCTTGACCATTTCTAAAGCTTTTATCTCACCAGTTCTTTTATAGTAACGAAGAAGAAAACTTAGATTGTGAGCGGTGGGGAATTTGGGCTTATTTCCAAATCCTCCGTATTTTTGATCATAATTTCTACGCAAAGCCTGATAACACGCATCGAGGTGTGTGGCATTCAAATCACCCCCAGTACGATTCGATTGCATTTCCTTAAGGTTTTGCATGATCGCTTCTCCGATCTCAGTTACTTTGTCTCTTTCATTTTTCCAAATATTGGCAAAATGCGGAACCAATTGAGTCATGGATGATTTGGGGAAATAGGTACCAGCAAAGAAGGGAACCTTTTGAGGTGACATGATCACTGTCATTGGCCAGCCACCCCTTCCGGTCATCATCTGAGTGACAGACATGTAGACATTGTCGACATCTGGCCTCTCTTCCCGGTCGACTTTAATGCAGACATAGTCCTGATTCATCAAATCAGCGACTTCCTCATTTTCAAAAGACTCATGTTCCATAACATGGCACCAATGACAAGTGGTATAACCGATTGAAAGAAAGACCGGCTTGTTCTCTTTCCTTGCTTTTGCAAAGGCTTCTTCCCCCCAAGGATACCAGTCAATCGGATTGCGGGCATGTTGAATGAGGTAGGGACTACTCTCAAAGACCAAGCGATTAAACTCATCACCACCATCCCTAGGAAGTTGAGCAATTACAGAGGGGGAGGGAGGGGGCATTCGGACGGAGTGCTTACCTTCCTCATTCGAATGTTCCTGTGTTTTATTATCATTCATTAAACGAGGAAAAGAAGAGGAGCCAGAATCTACCTTTTCTTCTCCACAACTAAATAGAAGAGAAAAGAAAACCAAGAAAGAAAGAGAACAAAAAAAAGCATTTGCTGGAAGTAAGGAATTCACTTAGGAGAGCATGCACAGGACTTTCTAACCCCGGCAAGTGCTTTTGTTCACGAAACTGAGATCAGTTTTTGTAAACTTTCTACTCTTTCTTGTATTTCTTTAGCCCCGGCTGATTCAAGGCGGTCACATCCAAATGCTTCCACGGTTAAACTCGCTGTGGAGGTCGCATAAAGCATGGCTTCTTTAATGGTCGCGAAGTCGGATGAATTTCTTGATGCCATTCGGCCAATCAATGCACCGGCAAATGAATCACCTGCCCCCGTTGGATCTCGAAGTTCAGTAACGGGATAAGCGGGTAAGGCAAACATACCATCTTGATGAAAGAGAATTGCTCCGTGCTCACCCTTTTTTATGATTACTGAATCTGGTCCCATTTCGCGAAGTTTTTGACCCGCTAGAATGATATTGTTTTCACCGGTTAGTTCTTCCGCTTCGGTGTCATTGATCACAAATAAATTAATTCTTTTGATTAAATCTAAAAGAGCGTTTTTTTCGATCTCGATCCATAAATCAATAGTGTCCGCCAAGACATAGGCTTCCCCCTCTAGCTGATCGAGGACATGGGATTGTAAGGCAGGATGGATATTGCCCAATAATACAAAAGGAGTGTTTTTATAGGAATCGGGTAATTCAGGACGGAATTTTTCAAAAACATTTAATTGAATATCAAGCGTATCTCTACGATTGAAATTTTCATGGTATTTCCCTTTCCAAAAAAATGTCGGTCCACTCTCATCTTTTTGAACGCCTTCCAAATCAATTCCTCGCGAGCGTAAACGATCCAGGTATTCTTCACCAAAATCATTTCCAATGACTCCGACCATTTGTACGTCGGTATAATAACTCGCAGCGAAGGAGCAATACGAGGCGGCACCGCCAAGAATGTGCTCTTTTTCTCCGTAGGGAGTTATGACGTTATCAAAGGCAACAGAACCCACGACTAGTAATGGGGACACTGAAGATGAATCAGATGGAATACGGTCAGACATAAAGAATATACAATATAGATTTTGAGGCTTAGCTCAAGAGAACAAGCTCAACGCTTTTTCAACTGGAATGAATCCCATGCTTCTAAAATAAAGGAAACGATGGGTTCGGGGTCAGTTAGGCTATGGGGGTGGTGATCTACACCTTCCTTTCGAATGACTTTAATTTCTCCCCCTAATGCGTGAATTTTCTTTTCTAGAATATCTGTATTTTCCTCAACCGGTACAACTCGGTCAGCTTGTCCGACCACATGTAGCAAAGGCACTTTTGCTTTGACTAGATTTTCTAATCCAAAAATGGGTATACCTTTAAATGGTAAGGCTTCGTCCTCCTCAATTTCATAGGCCTGGAGGCAAGTCTTCCATGCACTCAGACTTCCTTGACCACGACCTTTTCCGCCCGGCCAACTTTTAAAGTCGCAAACGGGGGCATCTGCATAAATACAAAGGGTTTTTTGTGGATTCTTTTTGGCCCAGTTATAAATAATTAACCCACCCCGACTCATGCCTTCCAAGGCCACTTTCTTGGCAAGTCCATATTCCTGAACCATGATTTGATAGAATTTATCCCATCTTTTTACCGCCTTAGGAGCTCCAAATAAATTGCCCACATCACAATAAGCGAGATGCCATCCTTTTTCTAAGAGGGCAAGATCAGTTTGTGGCTGGTGACCCCAAAAACGTGCTCGGATAATCCATGGTTTTCCGAGGGCAGTTTTTTTGGGAATAACCACACGGCATAGGGCATTTGCAATTTTGAATTCATGACAAGGAAAGCCTTTCCAATCGGTAACCTTTCCCGGGAACGATTTAATTTTAGTTCGTGTTGGATTTTTGTACCAGACAATATTTGAACTAAAATGCCCTGCGATTAAAATGTCCAAGTCTTGATCGCCATCCATGTCGATCGTACGTAAGTCGTAACTACTTTGATTTTTACCAATCAAATGTTTCGTGAATTTTGCTTTCCCGTCGTTTTCATACCATACTACTTGACCGGTTAGTTGACTCCCACAGGTTACACCGTCCAAATCTCCATCCCCATCCAAATCGGCTAAGGCCAAAGAATGTGGATTTTCAATCACTGGATCAATTTCTATAGGTTTGTTAAATTTTGGACCTTTAAACCAGAGTATTCCTTTGGTATGGCCTCGGGAAGCTAAGTAATCTCCTTGTTTATCCCCATCGAGATCTGCAGTTAATATATTTGACGCGCCGGGTTGGGTATTGGAAAGAAGATGTTTTTTCCACGGCGATTTTCCCTCTTTTACTTGTTCCCACCAAGCAAACCATTCTCCATTTGGAAACTGCTCGCCTCCTTTTGCCCCACAGGCAACATCGGGCAGACCATCTCCATTCACATCCCCCACGCCCAGATAATGAGAGCCACCGGGGGCATCTTGGTCCGCAATGAGACGCCGGGTCCATGGTTGATCAATTTTGTTTTTGGCCGGCGATTCCAACCATACAATGGAATGGGGGAAGGGTGTGTTTTCACCTTTACCCGAATTTGCGATTAAATCAGTTTTTCCATCCCGGTTAATATCTCCAGTAGTCACGCAATGGATACCCAATATTTCCTCGTCCACAATTCGGAATTTCCATTTTTGGGTGAAAGGTTGATCAGGGCATTCGAGCCAAAAAACCAATTGATTTGAACCAATAAAATCCATGTCTCCATCGCCATCCACATCCATAAGGCAGGCATGTATACAAGAGTTCCCCATTTTCCTCTTTCCTGAGTATACTTCTTTAAATTGGGTCACTACCTTTTTAATCTCCCAATCTTTACCGTCAAAAAGAGTCACTCCACCGTTGAAGGAAGCCATCACATCGATTTTTCCATCACGATCAAAATCGTTCGCGACTACACCATTAATATTTGCTCGACCTAAAGGGAGTTGATGAATGATTTCCTTCTTCCATTCAGCAAGTAAGAAGATTGGTGCAAGGAGAAGGAGAGAGTAGGGAAGCGAAAAATTCATTTCATTAAATTTTGCCCCAAATTTTTTGCATCAGCAAATAAGTCTGAGGATCATGTTCTTGAAGCTCGGCACGAACAAAGGGATAAAAGTCATTCACTCCAAGATAAGATTCCGTCATTTCGGCAAAAAATTCTTTATGGTTTGTTCGTGCATAATGCCTTGTTTTTCCACCCCTAAATAAAAGCACTCGTTCGTAAAGTTTATCTTTTTCTGCTCTTTGATATGCGGAGATAATCTCCTGATGTTCAAAACTGAGGACTTGATCATGATAAGAGTGGGCGAGTTCATGTAAGATTACATAGGGATGCTTAGCCCATTGATCTTTACTTAAAAGCTGTCTGGCTCTAGGAACATGAACCCGTTTTTCAAGAGTGGGGTCATACTTGTTATTGACCAACCATCCCTTGCCAGGATGGTACTGCATGTTGCTGAGGGCATGATCTAAATCAACTCGGATATACAATTTTTGAAGTTCATTTACCTTATCTTTGTCCAGGATATAGGTAATTCGTTGGAGGTGATTCGCCAATGCTTTTTGTACATCATGAAAGGTCTTGCTGTTTTCCTTTTTCTTAAATGATGAATTCCATTCGACCGGCCAACCTTCTAATTTTTGTAAAAAAGTCGATGGGAATTCCCCAGCAGGATCAACCTCTTCATTTCCATTTAGGAAGCATGCAAAGAAAAAATAAAGAATTGAAAAGATTAGTCGATGGTTCATTTATTAGGAAACTTCTGTGATCGGAAAAGTACTTGCGAGTACAACTTGGTTATCAATTTCTATAAGAATTGAGTAATTGCCTGGCTTTTCAAATTTTAAACGATGAATATCATTAATTAAATTGATTCGGTGTTGAGGCCCGGGCGAATCAAACTCCCGATCAATAATGATTCTTGGCTCGTCTTCGGCCATGGGGATACCAATAGAAATTTTGAGCAAGTGCTTCCCTTGAGTGAGATCAGAAAAGGAGAGGAACCAAATCATACGCGGATGAACGACAGGAAACTCCTTGGCCCTTAGGTTCGAGAAAATGCCCAAAAGGGTATTTTTCCCAGTGGCCGGATCAACATAGACTGAATCACAGGTTATCCAGGCGAGGACTTGTGGCTTAGTGGACATAAATGGTGTGGTGGAGATTCTGTTTATGAAAGACCGCTTCTTTGTAAGAGGGCTTCTACTTGAGGATCTCGATCCATGAAGTTTCGGTATAGTTGATCGGGTGGTAAGGAGTTTCCTTTACTCAGAATATGTTCACGGAATTTACGACCTATTTCGGGATTCAACACACCTTCTTTTTGAAAGCGAGTAAAGGCATCTGCATCGAGGACCTCTGCCCATTTGTAAGAGTAATAAGCTGCCGCATATCCGACTGGGCTACTAAATAAATGGCTGAACCGATGGGCAATTGTTCGAGCAGGAGATTTTCTTTTGGGGAAATATTCTCCAAGAGCCGATTGAATTTCTTTTTCCAAATCCTGGAAATCTTGAAGAGCGAGAGTTCGGTGCAAGAACAAATCCAACTTAGAGAATGCAAGCTGTCTCATCATGGCATTACCCGCCATGAAGTTTCGGGCTCGGAGCATTTTTTGAAATAAATCATCTGGAATGCATTCACCCGTTTCATGGTGCTTTGCAAACAGGTCGAGACTGACTCGTTCCCAGCACCAATTTTCCATAATTTGAGAGGGCAGTTCAACAAAGTCCCACGCAACATTTACTCCATTCAAACTGCGATGGGGTACTTCTCCACATAAATGATGAAGGAGATGGCCAAATTCGTGAAAGATAGTTTCCACTTCATAATGGGTGAGCAAGGCCGGTTTACCAGGTGTAGGTGCGGTTAAGTTTCCACAAATTAATCCAAGGTGAGGAGAGCGATTTCCTTCTTGAGTCGGTTCAGCGGTTTTTAAAAAGTTCATCCATGCACCTCCTCGTTTTGAGGAACGGGGGTGCCAGTCGGCATAGAAGGAACCGAGTAACGACTTACTTTCCTGATCAAATAAATCGTAAAATCGTACTTCTTTGTGCCAAACTTCAACTGGGTTACTTCCCTCATGTCCATGGGCATAGATTTCTTGTTCAAACTGGGTGGATCGCTCGACAATCTCTAAGCCAAATATTTTGGTCACCAAGTTAAACATGCCATGAAGGACAGATTGAATAGGGAAGTAGGGTCGTAAATCTTCATCATCAAAACTATACCGTTCCTTTTTTAACTTTTCTGCCCAATAGCCGACTTCCCATGGTTGAAGCAAGTCAATCGATTGATTGACTTTTTCCGCTTTGAATTCTTCGAGTTCCTTATTTTCTTGGGAAAAGAAAGGGAGTGTTTTTTCTTTCAATTCGGAAATGAACTCATCTGCAACTCGACCCTCTTTCGCCATTCTTCGGCTCAATACAGTATCGGCAAAATCTTTTTTGCCGAGTAATTCGGCTTTTTCTTGGCGAAGGGATAATATTTCTTTGATTAAAGAAGAGTTATTATTTGGTTCCTCGGTACCGAGTCGATCGCTTGCTGCCCAAATTTCCCCCCTCAGTTCTTCGTCGTCAAGATATTGTAAGACAGGAAGCATTGATGGAGCATGAAGAGTGAAGAGCCAGGCATCTTTTCCTTCCTTTTCGCCTAATTTTTCAATCGCATTTTGCTTGGCTGCGTCTAGTGCCGAAGTGGGTAGTCCCTTGAGCTTGGTTTCTTCTTTCACCACCATTTGCCAGGCATTAGTGGCATCCAATACATTTTCGGAAAACTTTTGAGTAATCTTGGCCAGCTCACTAGACAGAACTTCGATTCGTTTTCTTTTTTCCTCCGGAAGGTCCGCCCCAGCTTCGCTAAAATCCTTGATGGTTTCCCCCAACAGCCTTTGGTCGATAGGGCTCAAATCTTTTGCCTGTTCACTTTCTGCAAAAGCTTTAATCGAATTCCATAATTGCCCATCAAGTGAAATTTTCGCTTCAAATTCACTGACCGCTGGTAAGATATCGTTGTACGCATTTCTTAACTCGTCGGAATTACATACTGAGTCAAGGTGAGCCACTAACCCCCAAGCTTCATCAAGTTCGACAGTGGCTTGTTCCAAAGCCTTAACCGTATTGAAGAAAGTGACATCTGCAGGATTTAAATCGCGAATAGCTTGCAAATTTTTCTCGGATTGCTCCAAGGCTAAAGTAATATCGCTTCGAACGCATTCTGGTTGAAGAGCAGACCAACTCGGATGCTCTGTATTGTCTAAAAATGGATGGGTGTTCATATTATTAATTGATGCAGAATTCCATAATTCTTACCGATGATCTTTCAGATCCTCCTTTAATTTTAAGTTCAATGGTATGCTTGCCCGGCTTTAGATCGTAGGCAAACATGACCGTTCTTGGATAGTGAAGTCCTTTGCTATGACTATGAAAGAGGTCAATACTTTCAATTTCTGAGTTATCAATTTTATATTCCAATATTCCTGCATCTGGCCCCGCGACAACAAAGGCACCAATGGCTTGCCCAGTAAAGTCTAAGCGAATTGGACAGTCCGCTTTATCGGAATGTAGCATGGGAATACCGAGGTAACGGGAACGCTTACTCCCTTTTAAGTTCTTCCAGTCAGGTTCTGAGAAAGACCAACCTTCTTCGTTCAAACCTTTGGGTGAAAGATAATGCCCGTTAAAATAGCTCAGTGGGTCAATAGGGTTTTGGGGCAGGGGAATATTTTTCTGACCGGTAGGCATTCTTCCACTCCATGACTTGGTTAATAATTCAAAGTGCATATTTGCACATAATTGATTACCGGGCTTTTTCGGATGGGTACCACCAAATTCTTTCCAAGTAAAAAGCTTGTTTTTAACTTGGTGGGCAACCTCTCGTGCTAGGTGTATTCTGGATACGCCATATTTTTTTAACACTTGTTCATGGGCGGACATGGAGACTGGCTCAATTCCTTCTTGAAGTTTTGCGAGCATTCCTGGGTTCACAAAATAAGTTACAATGATTCCAGCTTTTGGATTTTTTATTCGAACATGTCTAATAATTCCCTCCATTCCACGAATGCAGGCATCTCGGCTGTGTTTTGCATCCTGATCATCATTGACCGCAAATTCGAGGAAGAATAAATCGATAGGGCCTTGGCTTAAAACATCCCGTTCCAATCGGAAGGCACCAGTTGTCGAACAGGTCGAGGAAATCCCTGCATTAGTGAAATTGAATTTGGTTTCAGGATATCTTTCCTCCAACCATCCCATTACAATTGGACGATAGCCGTTCATCTCGGTGATTGATCCTCCCATGAAGGCAACCCGTCCAACTTTTATGTTTTCAAATGCAAAACGAGCGTTGTTGAGGTCATCCCGTAAAGTAATGTTTTTTTCCTCGAAGCCGAAGCAGGAAGAATAAATAATGAAGCATGAGAGTAGGAAGTTGAATAGAATTTGATACATT
>CAWUUU010000169.1:0-3923 GCA_963924995.1 uncultured Opitutales bacterium | reverse complement strand
TTTTGATATATGGCTTTTTGCTATAGATTAGCTCATTGGCTTTCTTTATTGCCCCGATTAGTTATGGTCTGTTAATTAAATTATTGTTTTGGCTGTAATTTACAATCTACTATTTTTGTATGAAATGCAATTTAAAAAGTATACTTAATTATGTAATAAGTGATTTATTAGATGATTTAGTCGAGTTTTAACTCGATTGTATTATTCGGTTTCAATAACTGTTTAGACACTGATAAAACTAATTAAATCATTTTTTGTCTTTGAATGATAAATAGTTATAGAAATGAAATAAGAATTTGCCTTCCCAGGCCAATTTCCCTCTCGACGGTTTTTCAGTTTGCAAAATGCGAGTATATTTTTTTGGGTAATTTTATGATAAATATTTTCTCATATTTTCTTTTTCTTATATTTTCATATTTTCTTTTTGCTGATAGTCCCAATGTGGTGATTATTTTTACCGATGATCAAGGGTATGGCGATTTGGGTTGTTATGGTAGTAAGACCAATAAAACCCCGAGGCTTGATCGGTTAGCAAGCGAGGGTACCCTTTTCACATCTTTTTATTCTCAGACCGTTTGCGGTCCTGCGCGTTCGGCTTTACTTACTGGTCGGTACCCTTGTCGGAGTAGGGGATGGGGGATGCCGTCAAGCGAGATTACATTTGCTGAATTAATTAAGGGGGCTGGTTATCAGACAGCCTGCATTGGTAAATGGGATGTTTCGAATCGGAAAGCAATCATCGATCGGATGCCTAACGCTCAGGGTTTTGATTATTTTTACGGTGCTTTGGGTGCGAATGATTCGGGTAAAATTAAATTCCATGAGAATAATAATGATGCAGGAATGTCCGATAATATGGGTGAACTGACCACCCTTTATACTGATAAGTCGATTGATTTTTTAAAAAATAAGAGAAATCCAAAGAAGCCTTTTATTCTCTACCTCGCTCATACCATGATGCACACGATTATTGATGCATCGGATCGGTTCCGGGGCAAGTCGAAGGGTGGTCTTTACGGGGATGTGGTGGAAGAGTTTGATTATGAAACGGGTCGACTTTTGGATGTGTTGGATGAACTTGGATTGAGTAAAAATACCTTGGTTATTTACACTTCGGACAACGGGCCGTGGAATCAGGACAAGTATACCAAGAAAAAGAAAGGGCATCCTGAAGGATCGGTTTTTTGGGGAGAATCCGGTTCCTTGCGTAACGGAAAGGGTTCGCCTTATGAGGGTGGATATCGATTGCCCTGTATTGTTCGTTGGCCGGGAAAAGTTCCGGCAGGTAAGGAATCGAATGCTATTTTTGCAACGATTGATTTCATGCCCACTTTTGCAAAGCTTTGTGGATTTAAGGTGCCTGATGACCGGGTAATTGACGGGATCGATCAAACGGATTTATTACTGGGGAAATCAAAAAAAGGTCGGAAGACATTCTATTTTAATCAGGCTGGTATTCGACGGGGGAAGTGGAAATATCTTCAGTCCGATGCGTTTTTTCATGGCTATGCTCAGGAGACAGATCGTGTGAAGGAAGAAGAACTTTACGACTTACAGAAAGATTTGGGGGAGACTAATAATTTGGCCGCAGAACACCCGGAACTCGTGGCTGAATTGCGAGCGTTGACTCAAAACCTGCCCAAGACCGAAAAAGAATGGTCCAAGCGTTAATTTTAACCTATTTTAAAACTTTGAAAATTATGAACAGCCTGCTTCTCCTGTCTTTTATTTGCTTTACAGTCAGTGCCAAGAAGCCGACCAATGTTGTCCTTATCCTGGTGGATGACCTCGGTTGGATGGACCTCTCGTGCCAGGGGAGTGACTTTTATGAAACTCCACACTTGGATCGTCTGGCCAGTGAAGGAATGCGTTTTACCGATGCGTATGCCGCATGTGCTGTCTGTTCGCCTACGCGGGCTGCTATCCAGACTGGTCGCTATCCGGGTAGACTCGGAGTGACGGACTGGATTCGTTCCCGTTTTCAGGGAGGTACGATTCCAAAGGATGGGAAAAATCCGAGCGGGTATACAGGAGGGAAGAATCGAAAATATTTGGTTCCTCAAAATGCCTTATGGATGGAGTCGGAGGAGGTTACGATTGCGGAATTGTTGAAGCCAATGGGCTATGTCTCATGCCATATTGGAAAGTGGCACTTGGGGGCGAATCAATGGTATCCTGAGAAGCAGGGGTATGATTATAATTTTGGCGGATGTGACTATGGGCAACCTCCCAATTATTTTGATCCTTTTAATGAGCCCAAACATAAACACGAGATGATTCGGGCGGGAATCCCCTCTCTGCCTGGTCGAAAGCCTGGGCAGTATTTGTCGGACCGTGAGGCGGAGGAGGCGGTCGGTTTTATTAATAAGCACAAGGATAAACCGTTCTTTTTAAATATGGACAATTATGCGGTGCACACTCCGATTCAGGCAAAAGCAGAGGTGGCGGAGAAGTATGAGAAAAAAACCAAGACTCTTCAGAGCAATTCGAAGTATGCGGCTATGGTTGAATCGATTGACGATTGTGCAGGCAGGATTATGGAGGCTCTCGAGGAGAACGGGATCGCAGATCGTACTATGATAATCTTCACCTCGGATAATGGTGGTTTGTTAGGAGGGGGAAGAATTACTAACAATGCTCCCCTGCGTTCGGGGAAGGGGTATGCGTATGAAGGCGGGATTCGGGTGCCTTTGATTATTAAGTGGCCCGGAATGGTAGACGCAGGAAAAGTGAGTAGTGAGCTGATCACAAGTGTTGACTACTTTCCCACCATTGCGGAAGTATCTGGTGCGAAGCTACCCGAAGGAAGGGAAATCGATGGAGTATCCTTGGTCAAACATCTAAAAACGGGAGGTAATAAAAGCCTCGGACGAAAGGCAATTTATTGGCATTTCCCTCATTATCGGCACAATCCTGGGCCCTACAGTATTATACGCGAAGGGGCGTGGAAACTGATCAAGTTTTACGAAGGCCCGATGGAGTTGTTCAATTTGAAAAAGGATTTGGGGGAAAAGACTAACCTGGCGGTAAAAATGCCCGAAAAAGTAAATGAACTGGATCGGAAATTGATGGCACACCTGAAATCAATCGGAGCGAAAATACCCAAGTCGAATCCAGAATTTGGTAAGTAATTTGTTTCGTCCTGATATTTCTAATCGCAATGGGGATGAAGGTTTGTTCGGGTTGCTAACTCAATTTGATTGAGAATTTGGTAGATCGCGATTCGTTAGGAAAGAATGTGATGGCGGATGCGGGTTGCACTAGTTCCTTCTTTTAAAACAATTTTCACTTACAAGATGGGAGGAAATATATTTCTAACTTTGATTAAATTACCTCAATAGGTAATAAGGGTTCTGTTATTATCTAAAAATGAAAATGAGCCTTTCGGACCGAATTAAACAGAGTGGCAAGACGCTGGCCAATGGGGTCAGTCAGTTGTCCTTTTCAGAACCAGTCCACTTGGTCTACAATCCATTGGAATATGCATGGGATATTCACCAACAATATTTAGAACTTGCTAGCCAAGGAAAAAAAAAGGTGGTTTTTTTGGGAATGAATCCAGGACCTTATGGGATGGCCCAGACGGGGGTTCCATTTGGTGAAATTAATGCAGTGCGAGACTGGATGGGCTTGAATGGTACAGTGGGAAAACCAGAGCCCGAGCATCCAAAACGATTGATTGAGGGATTGGACTGTAAAAAGAGCGAGGTGAGTGGTCGGCGATTATGGGGTTTATTTGCGGATCGATTTGGTAGCCAGGAAGCGTTTTTTAAGAATCACTTTGTAGCTAATTACTGCCCACTCGTCTTTATGGAAGAGGGTGGGAAAAATCGTACGCCTGATAAATTGCCCGTCGAAGAAACACAACCATTGGAAAGAATTTGTGATCAACATATGCGTGAGATAGTCGAGATTTTAGAACC
>CAWUUU010000168.1:0-2527 GCA_963924995.1 uncultured Opitutales bacterium | reverse complement strand
CAAAGTAATTGGAATATCATGAGCTTGGTAGTTTTTGGTTGGTTAATTTTTGACTAGTTCTCGAATGACAGTTCCAGGCTTTTAATCATGGGTTTCGAAGCATTAGATGTAATATTGCTGAGCTTTACTTCGATTTGGAACCCATAACTTGCAGGAAGCTCGGCGAGATCCAATCTGGCAGGTGTCTTCTTGATCTGCTTGGAAAACCCATCGATATAATCATAGCTTTCCTTCATTTCTGACCATTTGGTCAATTTGTCGATTTTACCGTCATTATCTGTATCGACGCCGACGCGAGATTCCACTTTTTCAACCCAAGGGCCAGTGCTTACATAATCATTTGCAGTCTGAGTGATAAGATAGAACTTACCCTCGGCAAACCCAATATCTGGATCCGGGTGTCCTTTGCCAATCTCACCGCAGAATTCAAAAGGTTGATCGATACTGGAGGAAGTGAACCAAGCAGTGCGAATAGGCTTGTGGGCGGGGTGGAAATCGCAAAATAAATAATACTGACCACCAATACTGATTGCTGCCCAGTCCCCGTAAGCATCCTGTTCAGGTTCATGGATTTCATACTCAGCTTCGCTGGTGGGAAATCTCTTCGGGTCTTCTTTTGTCCAATGAGGATGATTATACTTAGCCATCTTCCCCGTTGGCTTGGTCCGATGATCAACCGCCGGTTTCATAATTTTAAATGGGTGCATACCATTTGGACTTACCGAGTGGCCAGCCAAGGGCGAGTCCCATGAATGCTTTCCTGCATTAATGGGGCTCCAGTCTTCATAGATGATATGAAATTTTCCA
The DNA here is from genome assembly GCA_963924995.1 of uncultured Opitutales bacterium. GTDB lineage: Bacteria > Verrucomicrobiota > Verrucomicrobiia > Opitutales > Seribacteraceae > Seribacter. The sequence continues at coordinate 1,720 of CAWUUU010000168.1, read as the reverse complement.
TCCAGTCCACGAATCACTGCACAGTCCGACCCATCCGATGGATCTGCAAAGGCAATCCCCATATTCTTTCCTGGTTTTCCATCGGTCAGGTCTTCATCGATAAAGAGATGGGGATCCTGATCGTTGGGAAAGTCATAATAAATGTAAGTTTTTCCATTCACCTGTTCGGCAGTAGTTGTCCACCTGGCGAACCCTGGAGTGACTGGTCCATGGTGCACCCAGTTTACCATGTCTCGGCTTTGCCATGCGTTGTAGCCACCTAATCCTTTTTTTAATCCACCCGGGGCATTAAACTGATTTTCGTCTCTCGTTGTCTTGAGGGGTATGTCGAACCCTTTCAGTTTCGCATTTTCTACCTTAAACTCTTTAGATTTTTGGCCCTTTTTAGATTTCGGGTTACTATACCTTCCAAACATCCAGTAATCACTTTTTCCTTTGGCGAGAAACACGGGTGCATCCCCCAGGTTTGACGGGCCAATCCCGGGGATTTTATCCCAGTTTTGCCAGGCAGGAGACTGATTAATGATCAGAGATTGAAGAGATTTTTTACTATTGAATTTCTTCAGCTTTGTTTTGAAGTGACCTGATTGAGCCCTAGGGGAAACCAAGCTATCTTCAACGACAATTCCCTCACTCAACTGAATGTTTTTTTCCCAGTCGGCTTGGCTTTTGATTTTCCAAGTCTCAGAGGAAAGAGAAGCCGTGAGTGTTAAAGTGAAAAATGTAATCAAATAAATTTTCATGACTATCCGTGCTTTGTGTTATTTCGATTTTGGTTTTGTTAATCCCGCTGGAAGGTAGGACACTTCGCGGTCGTTTGACACTGGCTTGCCTGCAGAGGCTCTTCCATTTTTTACTTCCGTATCAAGCAGGGAAATAAGCTCATTTACTTTGCCTGCCATCTTCGCCTGTAAGTTCTCTTTTTCTCCTTTATCTTTTTTAAGGTTAAATAATTGGACTGGGGGAAGTCCCTTTTTCTTCGCGTCACCTTCTCTGGGTGCACTCCATCCTCCACTTCCGGCCGAAAGGCAGAGTTTCCAATCGCCTTGGCGAATGGAGAAGGAACCACCAATTGAATGACTTATCAAAGTTTTACGAACAGTTTCTTTTTTCCCTTTAAAAGCTGGCAGCAGACTAAAGGAGTCTTCGCCACCTTTATCTATTTTGGACTGTCCGGTAATTTCCCGCATGGTGTCGTACAGATCGGTCAGGCAGGCGAGCGCGTTGGTCTTTTGGCCAGCCTTGATTCCTTTGGGCCACCGGGCAACAAAAGGAACGCGGTGTCCGCCTTCATAGATATCGGCTTTGTGTCCGCGATAGCCAGCACTAGGGTCATGCTTAAACTCTTTAAGCTTGGCAAAATTTCCTTCGGGTGAACAGCCGTTGTCGCTCGTAAAGAATACGAGGGTGTTATCATCAACTCCTGCTTTCTTCAGTGCGGCAAATAACTCGCCCATGTGACCGTCAATCTGCATGACGAAATCCGCATAGGCATTCATCTTACTTGCATCCTTGTAGGGAGGTACGGGGACGATGGGTGTGTGCGGGGCGGGTAGGGGTAAGTATAGGAAGAAAGGCTTCTTTGTTTTCGCCTGTTCTTTGATGTAGGCTACGCTCTTTTCGAACAAATGGGGAAGCACATCATCGATATGAAAATCCGATCCAATCGGACCTTTTCGGTACCAGCCATAGGGATCTTCTTTTCTATCGACTCCCTCTT
>CAWUUU010000167.1:0-11196 GCA_963924995.1 uncultured Opitutales bacterium | reverse complement strand
GTGAAGGGGAGTTTTGCGTTTTCCTTTCCTAAGGATTGGACGGTGACCCCGGCACTTGAATACAACCTTTTGAACAGTCAATCTTCTGGCGATCGGATGTTTGATGCGATTGCTCCTTCGATCAATTTGCAGAAAGCGACTGTTTTTGATGAGCAGTCCATTTTGTTATATGATGTGACGCTCAAATATAACAACACGGATAAAGTAATTCCTTTTAATACTTCCAGTGGTTCCAGCATACCAGGAGTGTTTGCGGATGATGGGGATAATATTCAATATTCTCTTAACTTGACCTACATTAAATTATTTGGTGAGGAAAACCAATGGATGTTGATGCCCAGTTTTGGAGTGACCCGATCGGCCTACCAAAATAATACTCACGAGGGTAGAACAGATTACCTGGTTAATTTGGGTGTAACCGGAGTTTACCAGTGGAAGCCATGGTTAGGATTTCAAACTTTTATTAATTACACGAACATGTCGACCAATGACAAAGGAGAGGGATTGTTATTAAGTTCATCGAGTTCCAAAACGGTGGATATTGGTGCGGCGGTGACAGGAAATTATCAATTTTGAAGGTTTGACCTAGAGGGTATCCTTCTTTTTTATAGGTCAAATGTTTAGGTTCTTTTCTATTTTACTATTTTACATTTCCATACTTGGATCGTTGAGCGGGCAAAGTATGCATTTATTGTTATCTCAAATTGGAGAGGGGGCATTTACAACGCAAGAAAAGGGAGTATCTGAATCGGTCAAGAGGGCGAGTTTTCTGGCACTTGATTCACGGATCACTGTGCGAGCACGAAGCGGTTTAGAAACCATGGCAGCGGGGTATCAATTTCGATTTGGTTCGGATACAAGATTTACCATCACTCAAGAGGCGATTCAATTGCACGAAGGATCTGTGATGATTCAATCTCGAAAAATTGGCAATAGGGTTACTTTTAAAAGCCCCGAGGCTTTACTGCAGATTTCGGGAAGTGGTACCTGTATGCTTGAAGTGGAGACTAATGGCGGGCTTAAGGTTATCAATATCTTAGGTCGAATGATTCTCCGAGTTGGTGCGAATGGACAGAAGAAAGAATTGTTGGCGGGGGAGTTAGTTTTTGTAAAACCAGGTAATTCAGGATTGGGGGATAAAATTAATGTCAATTTAGCAAAAGTAGTGGAGACTTCATTTTTACTTTCTGGATTTGAAAATAGTTCCAGTTTTAACAGTTCCTTGAACTCGGTGGTACAGGCCCAACAAGAATCGATTGGAATGACCTATAACGCGGAGGTGGGAGATGCAAAAGAAGCGGATACTTTTGAAATTGTTACAACTGAAAAGGACGAGCAGGAAACTCCTACACAAAAAATAGCGGATCAATCTTCTTTGACGGATCGCACTTCTTACCAGGTACCAGAAATAGATCCTTTGAATGAACTATTAGGCAGGTCTCCCTCTCGATCTAATTCCTTGTCGCTAGAGACTGATAAGCCCAAATTAAAGGAATCCAGGCCATTACCCGGAACTTTGTTACGATTTAAAACTAACTAGAATTTATTTCCATAATTAAACTATGAATACTTTTGCTCCATTACTATTAGCTTCTGCTGGAAGCCACGATTACTTGTATGGTTTATTTTTCCTAATCGTTGCTTTAATAATTGGTGCCGCTACTCGACATTTTTTACAGCGGATCCCTCTTCCTTTCACCGTTCTGCTTCTTTTGATTGGTTTGGCCATGGGTGGATTGAACCGAGCTTATGGTCCACATGGTGGACACCATGACGGAGAAACTGCGAGCCATGTGGAAGGTTTGTGGGGTAAATTTGTTGATACTTTGAGCGGTGCAATTTCATGGGGTGGGGCGATGGATGGACATCTTATCTTGTATGTATTTTTACCCATTTTGATTTTTGAGGCTGGATTTGCCTTAGATGTGCATACTTTTAAGAAGTCATTTTTTAATGCTTTTTACCTGGCAGGTCCAGGTATAGTGACAGCCACGGCAATGACCGGGCTGGCCTTTTGGGGGTTGATCCAGATTTTTGGAGGTGAGGGCGGTGTGCTCTCGGAATGGAATTCGGAGGCCGGGGCATTCATTTGGTTATCGTCGATGTTATTTGGGGCGGTGGTCAGTGCCACCGATCCGGTGGCGGTGGTTGCCCTACTGAAAGACTTGGGTGCAAGTAAAAAACTGGGTACTTTGATTGAGGGCGAGTCATTGCTCAATGATGGAACCGCTATTGTGGCTTTTATGCTTTTGATTGGCTTGGTGACTGGTGCAGAACCTTTTGATGGACCAGGGAGTTTCTTGATGGATGCTGCGGTGGGTTTTGGTAAAATCGGTGCAGCTGGTGGTTTACTTGGTGTCTTGATCGGCTTAGTGGGGATTCTTTGGGTTAAAAAAGTTTTTAATGATCCAATGATTGAGATTACTGTCGTCTTAGTAGTTTCATACGCGGTCTTTTTTATCTGCGAACATTTCTTTCATGTTTCTGGTGTTTTGGGCTTAGTGGCACTCGGTATTTTAATGGCGGGGGTTGGGAAGACGCGAATCAGTCCTGAGGTTGAACATTTTATGCATGAATTTTGGGAACTAATCGCATTTGTAGCCAATGTAATTATTTTCATCGTGGTGGGAGTGGTGATTGCCCAAAATGCGAATCCCACGGGCATGGACTTTTTGATTCTTGGCCTCGTTTATGTGGCCATTCATTTAGTTCGAGGTATCAACATGGGAATCTTTTATCCATTTATGAAAAACACCGGATATGGATTGCCTGGAAAGGATGCGATTGTGGTCTGGTGGGGAGCATTACGTGGGGCCATTGGATTGGCTCTTGCATTAGTTGTGTACACTGAAAATTTTCGTTACGAGTTTACAGTTGAAGACGGGGGTGCAGGTTATAATGAAGCAACCACCTCAGTTTTCGTTTTGGACAAGGCAAAAGCTGAGGAATTTCAATTGAATAGAGACAAGCTTAATTTGCATCAAGGATTTGCTATTGGGCATGCAGAAGCAAATATTCAAAATGGTAAAGTCGTTGGGATTTCTCAGAATCCCGAGCGGGCTTTTGATAATTTGGGGAAAGAAACCTCACAAAATGCGGCTGAAATTCGAGAAGGTTTAGCCAGCGGGGAAAAAATTGTCCTCGTTTTAGGCGAGGGGCAGGGTGCAATTGCCCAAGCTTCCCTAGTGGGGATTTCAGCTCGTGTAAGGGACCAATTTCTATTTCTTATCTCGGGCATCGTGCTTCTTACTTTATTAGTGAATGCCACCACGGTTGGCCCACTGGTTAATTACTTGGGATTAACCAAGTTACCCGCGGTTAAGAAGCTGATGTTTTCGAATGCATCTGGCAATGTAGCTAAAGGTTGCGAGCAAGAGATGGATTTGTTAAAGGATGATCGTTTTCTGAGCGGTGCAAATTGGGGAGAAGTCCGTAAGTATTTACCTGACCCAGTGGCCTATCCTTTAACTGCTCAAGAGCTGGGGCAAATGGACACACTTTCTGAAACTCGAAGGCGTTTATTGGAAAGGGAAAGAAGTAGTTATTGGGCCCAATTTAGGGCGGGTCTTTTAAGTGCTCAGGCCGTGGCCCAGTTAGATAATAATTTAAGTGAATTCCTTGATTTTGAGGGTAAGGTACCGATGACCGAACGTGGCTATCTTGAAAAAGTTTGTGGAGTAAGCAAATTAGCTGAAGCGCTTAAAGATTTACCGATTTTGAAAAATTATTTTACTGATCGGATTACAGTCAGTTATGATGCGGCAAAGGGCTTTGTGGTGGCTCAACAGGACATGGCCAAAATGGTTGATAGCATGGCGAAGGAACTCGATGAGAGTGGGGATGCCGAAAAGCTTCTGAAAACCACTCGGATGTTGAAGGACGAAATTCGTCAAAATCGTTTAGCGGGTCTTAAATTTATACGAAATATGCATGAAAACTACCCCGAGGCTACGGTTGGGATAGAAACAAAGGATGCGATTCGTTCGGTGCTCAATCATGAGCGAAACACCATTAAGAAATTAAAGTCGGATGGTATGCTCGAAGCCGATGAGGCGAGCCGGATGATTATTGGGGTAGAGGAACGAATGAAAGAGGTGATGGATAGCTCACTGGAGCTTCGTTTGCCCGAACCAGAAGAGGTTTTAAGAGAGGTGAATTGGTTGAAGGGAATGCCTGATTCCTTGATCGCCAAAATTGCCAATGCATCAGAATCTCGAGTGTATAATACTGGGGACACCATTATGAATCAAGGTGGAGAAGGTGATGGTATGATCGTAATTACTAGAGGGAGCGTAAAAGTTTCTATCGGAGACATCGTAGTCGATATTATGGGACGGGGAGCAGTCATTGGAGAAATGGCAGTTCTTGGTGGGGTTCCTCGTACCGCGAATGTGGTGGCAGACTCATCGGTTACGGCTCTTTGGTTGACCACAGAATCGATGCAAGGAATTATGACTGAGTCTCCAGAATTATCTGGAAGTCTTTGGAAAACTGCTGCAATGCGTTTTGCGGAAAACCTGATCGGAACGAAATCCCCTTACAATGGTTGGGATCAAATGAGGTTGCGCCGTTGGTTAAATGAGGGTGATGTGAGTGCCCCAGCTGAGGGAGAACTGGTCAATCTTTATGGCAAGGTAGGAATATTAGTGGCGGGTCAAGCATCTGCTTCAGCGGGTGCTGAACCTATTACGGCACCAGCTTTGCTTGATCTTGCTGAAGCCACTTTTTCCGCTAACGCTAAAGTTTTTATTCGCGAATCCTAGGATTTAAAAAGATTACAATTCCTTTCGGTTTAATCAAAGGGATATTCTTGGCTTAAATGGCGGAGAGGGCGGGATTCGAACCCGCGGTACCTTGCGGTACACAGCATTTCCAATGCTGCACGATCGGCCACTCTGTCACCTCTCCGTAGTCAATTAAGTAAAAATCTTAATGTAGATATGTGGTTGTTTCGTCAACGATCAAAAAAGGCATTTTATTGTAATATTGAAATTGGAGGCAACTTTTTCTGCCTGTTTCTTTTTTGGGGTTTGCTTGTTCGTCAAGATTGGTTAGATATAAATCGATGCAAATTACACCGAGCGATGTTGCGTATAATGGTAAGGTTGAAGGCGATGTAATCGTCACACGGGCGGACTCAGTTATTAATTGGATTCGTCAACACTCTGTATGGCCAATGCCGATGGGTTTGGCTTGTTGTGCGATCGAGCTGATGGCATCGGCCGCTTCTCGATATGATATTTCTCGCTTTGGAATGGAAGTAATGAGGTTTTCCCCCCGTCAGTCTGATTGTATGATTGTGGCAGGAACAGTTACCTATAAAATGGCCGAGGTGGTAAGAAGAATTTATGATCAAATGGGAGACCCGAAATGGGTCGTCGCAATGGGGGCGTGTGCTTCAACAGGTGGCATGTATCGATCGTATGCAGTGATGCAGGGAGTTGACAATATTGTACCGGTTGATGTGTATGTAAGCGGATGTCCTCCACGGCCTGAAGCATTGCTCGATGCAATGATGAAGTTGCAGGCCAAAATCGGTAATGAATCTTCAGTTCGTAATCTTCGGAAGACCAAGGCGGTTGCCGCCGGTTAAGGATATGATAGACGAGGACTTTACCAAAAGTTTGCTTACAAAGCATTCTCATCTCTCCCAACGAGAGTCGATTGATTGGCTCACCGTTGAATGTGCACCTGGTGAGCTTCTTTCCTTGGTTCAATCGATGAGGGACATTGAAGGTTTTGAGATTTTGATTGATCTTACGGCAATTGATCATGGCGAGGGAGAAGATTGTCGATTCTCCACCGTGATACATCTTTATTCTTTGGTTCATCGTGGATACCTGCGAATCCATTCGTTGTGCTCGGATAATGACAAACCAACCATGCCCTCTGTATCGAGTATCTACCCGGCTGCGAATTGGCATGAACGAGAAACTTTTGATATGTTCGGGATTTGTTTTACGGATCACCCCAATTTAAAACGTATTTTAATGTGGGATGAATATCCCTATTTTCCATTGCGAAAAGATTTTCCTTTAGCTGGGATTGATACTCCTTTACCGGCTGATGATGTCGTTGAAGTTACTCAGGCATCTGTAGAACCAGCACCTATGATGGGAGGGCCATTTGTTTCTTCTAATTCAGGTACAATGAGTGATTCTGAACCAAGGGCAAAAGATGAAAGTTGGACCGAGAAGAAGGAAAAACCACTATGAGTACTACGACTAAAGAAATTTCTATCGGAGATGTAGGTTCGCGAGGAGCCGAGGCCAGTACCAAGTTGGACGGGGATAAGATGGTTTTAAATGTCGGGCCATCTCACCCGACCACACACGGGGTACTTCGATTAATCATGGAGCTTAATGGTGATTTAATTGAAAAATGTGAGCCCGTTCTTGGTTATCTTCATCGTGGAGATGAAAAAATTGCGGAGAACATGACTTATAATCAATTTGTCCCTTATACAGATCGATTGGATTATATTGCACCCCTTGCCAATAATGTCGCTTATGCTTTGACTGTCGAGAAATTGACAGATATCGAAATCCCTCCACGTTGCCAAGCGATCCGTGTTTTGGTTTGTGAAATGGCTCGAATTTCCAGTCATTTATTAGGAATGGGAGTATTTGGAATGGACGCGGGTGCATGGACGCCTTTTATGTACACATTTACTGAGCGAGAAAAATTGTACACATTATTCGAAGAGTTAACCGGGGCCCGGTTTACCACAAGTTATACCCGAATTGGTGGCGTAGCCCGTGATGTACCAGAAGGATGGCTCGGGCGGGTTGAGAAATTTGTCGATCAATTACCTAAAGCCATTGGCGAGGTTGAAAAGTTGCTTACCCGTAACCGGATTTTCTTGGACCGGACTGAAGGAATAGGAAAAATTTCAAAGGAGGATGCGTTGGCTTATGGTTTAACGGGGCCTAATCTTCGAGCTTGTGGCATTGATTTAGATTTGCGTAAGGATAAGCCTTATTCAGGTTATGAACAGTATGATTTTGATGTGCCAATTGGTACGCGTGGAGATTGTTACGATCGATATTTAGTCCGTATTGAAGAGGTCTTGCAAAGCATTCGAATTATCAAACAAGTGATTAAGGATTTTCCCACAGGTGCTTGGTACGCAGAGGATGCCAAGAAGATTTTTGCACCACCGAAGGAGAAGATTTTAACCAGCATGGAAGAATTGATCCAAAATTTCATGATTGTGACTGAGGGCCCACAAATCCCCGCAGGTGAAGTTTATTTTGAAGCGGAGAATCCAAAAGGTGCGCTCGGGTTTTATGTAGTTTCCAAGGGTGGGGGAGTTCCCTACAGGATGAAAATTCGTGCTCCCAGTTTTTGTAATTTGAGTATATTAGAAAAGCTTGCCCCCGGGCATTTTCTTTCCGATATCACGGTTATTTTAGGTAGTCTTGATTTTGTGATGGGAGAATGTGATCGTTAGTTAAATTTATGGAACTTTCTAAAGATACGCTTACAAAGATTGACGAGGTTATACCTCGATACCCAGAAAAGCGGAGTGCCGCGTTGATGGTTATTCATTTGATCCAAGATGAACTCGGTGCGATTTCTGATGAGGCCTGTTCGTGGATTGCAGACAAGCTTGAACTGCAACCTATTAATATTAAGGAATTGATTACATTTTACCCGATGTTGCGCGAAACTCCTTGGGCTAAGACACATGTTCGTGTGTGCCGAACTTTACCATGTGCACTTCGTGGTTCTTATGGCACTTGTAAAATCCTTGAAGAAAAGTTGGGAGTAAAGGAGGGGCATGTTCGGCAAGATGGAGAATTTTCAATTGAGTTTATGGAATGCCTGGCAGATTGTGGGGAAGGCCCCGTGGTGATGGTCGGGGAAGAAACCTATGAAAATATCGAGGGTAAGAATGCAGAGAAATTTGCCGATCTCTTAGCTCAGGAAAAATTAGGTGCGTCCAAAGATTTTACCAGTTATGAAGATGCGTTGGTGTCTGAATCGCCCGTTTCCAAACCTACTAAGAAAAAATGATCAAAAAAAATTCACCGAAGGAAAGACGGATCATTTTAAAACATGCTGATGATCCAAAGTATTCAAATAAGATCGGTTGTTATTTAAAGAATGACGGTTACTCGATGTTGAAAAAGGCTTTTAAAATGAAGCCCGAAGAGATTGGTGAAGAGGTTTTAAAATCGGGTGTACGAGGTCGAGGCGGTGCCGGTTTTCCTGCCGGAATGAAGTGGAAATTTTTAGATCGAAAATCTGGTAAACCCATTTATTTGATCTGTAATGCGGATGAATCTGAACCGGGTACTTTTAAGGATAGACAGATCATGCATAAGGATCCTCATCAGTTGATTGAGGGTATGATGATCACGGCGTATGCGATTCAGGCGAAGCAGGCATTTATTTATATTCGGGCGGAATTTTTTGAAGGAGCCCGTATTCTTGAACAGGCAATCGCCGAGGCAAAAGCAAAGAAATTCTGTGGTGATAAGATTTTAGGATCGTCCTTCTCCTGCGATTTAGTGGTCCATCGAGGAGCCGGTGCTTATATTTGCGGAGAAGAAACGGGCCTTATTGAATCGTTGGAGGGAAAAAGACCCAATCCACGAATCAAACCCCCTTACTTTCCGGCGGTTCTGGGCTTGTACCAGTGTCCGACGATAGTCAACAATGTGGAAACACTCTGCAATGTGAAGCATATCCTTGAAATAGGTGGAGAGGAATTTTCGAAAATTGGAAAACCCAATAACACCGGGACTCGAATTTGGTGTGTATCCGGTCAGGTCAAAAAGCCCGGCTATTATGAGTTTGAGTGTGGAGCACTCACCCTGGGCGAAATGATTTACGATATTTGTGGTGGGTTATTGCCTGGCCGTACTCTTAAGGCAGTGATTCCTGGTGGTTCTTCCTCCAAAATTTTACGGGCGGATGAAAGATTCACTGGGAAATTAAAAGATGGGACTGAGTTTGATTGGGGAATAGAAGATATTCCGCTCGATTTTGATGGTCCTGCTTCTGCTGGAAGTATGTCAGGATCAGGTGGTATTATTGTGATGGATGATACGGTTGATATGGTCGAAGCCATGGCAAATATTAATGCCTTTTATGCCCATGAATCTTGCGGGCAATGTACCCCTTGTCGCGAGGGTTCACTTTGGATGAAAAAGATAACCACGCGAATGTGTGCTGGCGGTGCGAGGGAAGAGGATGCTGATTTGCTACTTTCAGTCGCCAATCAAATTGAGGGCCGTACCATATGTGCGTTCGGGGAGGCAGCGGCATGGCCCACACAAAGTTTTATCGCCAAATTTCGTAATGAATTTGAAGAGAAAGCCAAAAATGGTAATAGTAAACCCTCTCTTCAACTAATTTAAATTTTTTCTATGAGCAGTAACGGAAAATCATCTACGGTCACCATTATTCTTGATGGAAAAGAGGTCGATGTACCCGCGGGTATTAACCTTGTTGAAGCGGCTGCGATTCATGGAACAGAAGTTCCTCATTATTGCTATCATCCACAATTGAGCGTCGCAGGGAATTGTCGGATGTGTTTAGTCGAGATGGGGACTCCAATGAGAGATCGTGGTACTGGTGAACCGGTTTTGGATGAAAATGGTGTTCAAAAAATTGGTTGGGTACCCAAGCCAGTTATTGGATGTGGAACTAATGTTTCTCCAGGCATGCATGTGAAGACAAATTCTTCCATGGTGTCAGATTCACGTGAAGGAATTATGGAATTTCTTCTGGTTAATCACCCACTAGATTGTCCTATTTGTGACCAAGCGGGAGAATGCCGGTTGCAGGAATTTGCCACAGATTACGGTCGTGGATACAGCCGATATGTGGAGCGGAAAAATGTTAAGCCTAAAAGAACCAGGTTAGGACCAAGGGTTACTCTTGATGATGAGCGTTGTATTTTGTGCTCGAGGTGTATTCGGTTTTGCCAGGAAGTAGTGGATGATGATGTGCTTGGATTTGTTGACCGTGGGAGTTTTTCCACTTTGACCTGTTTTCCTGGAAAAGAACTTTCGAATAATTATTCATTAAATACGGTGGACCTTTGTCCGGTGGGTGCATTGACCAGTTCGGATTTTAGGTTCAAAATGAGAGTCTGGTTTTTAAAGGAATCTCCGAGCATTTGTCCTGAAAGTAGTGCGGGAGCAAACACTTTGATTTCTAGCCGTGAAGGTGAAATTTATCGGATTACCCCACGAAGAAATGACTTGGTGAACGATAGTTGGATGACAGATAGTGGTCGAGAACTGTATAAGCAGGTAAAAGCTGAAAATCGGATTGAGACGGCTAGGGTAGGCGAAGAGTCAAGTAATTTGGCCGATGCGATATCGTCGGTCTCAGGTCTTTTAGAAGATAAAAAAGTCGGTATTGTTGGCTCTTGTCGATCTTCGGTTGAAGAGCAGTATTTGCTTAACAAACTCGCCAAAAATATTAAGGCGAAGAAATTTTTACGAGGTCATTTTGGAGAGGATGACGGAATCCTTCTTTCCGCCGATCGGTCCCCCAATCTTCGAGGTGCATTGGCTACTGGGTTCTCCACTGAATACCCATCTGATCAATTAATTGAAGTTTCTCAGGCAATTAAGAAAAAGCAAATAGAGGCATTGATTGTGGTCGGGGAAGATTTACTTGAATCAGGTGCGAGTGAAGAGGACCTTAAGGGCATTCCAATTGTCTTTTTAGGCTCACATAAAAATAAAACATCTGATTTGGCCGAGGTGGTTATTCCAACCCTCACTTCCTTTGAGAAATCCGGATCTTTTATCAATCGTAATTTTCGTTTACAAACTTTTAAACAAGCCGTACCAGGCCCTGCCGGTTTACTCCCTGATCTTCATGTATTGGCATCTTTGATCAATTCCTTTTCTGAAGAAAGTGATCAATCTGCAGACCTTGCTCAAGTTTGGAAACAAATGAGTAAATCTTCTACGAGTGTGTTTCATGGTTTGAGCTACGCAAAAATACCAAGTGATGGCACTCAATTAGATAGTAAGAAGTGGGAAGACTTACCTTTTGTTGAAAAAGAAGCCCTTCATTTTTCATCTCTCAAACAATTACAGGAAGCGTAAGAATAATGTTTGATTCTGAAATGCTCTTGATGGTTGGACTCAAGGTTTTATTTGCTTTGCTTATGATCGGGGCAGTGATGACTATGGCTGGGTATTCCGTGCTTGCTGAAAGAAAAGT
>CAWUUU010000166.1:0-8703 GCA_963924995.1 uncultured Opitutales bacterium | reverse complement strand
ATTTTCCCAATTTCCAAACATTGTCGAGCAAACTGATGAAATACTTGGTTATTCGATAGTCGAATTATGTCAAAATGAAGATACCACGGATTTAAATTCGACGAACTTTACTCAACCCGCTCTTTATGTGGTCAGTTGCCTCGAGGCAATGTCCAAGGTCCAAGCAGGTCAATCCCCCACCAGTGCGGCGGGTCACTCGGTGGGTGAATTCGCGGCCTTACAATCTGCTGGGGCATTTTCCTTTTCCGAAGGCTTGCAAATGGTCGCCAAGCGTGGAGCAATTATGGCCAAGGTTTCCGGAGGTGGCATGGCTGCGGTAATTGGCCTGGAAGGAGATGCCATTTCTTCGGTTCTTTTAGAACAGGGAGCAGATCAGATCGACCTGGCTAATTTTAATTCACCCGGACAGATTGTCATTTCTGGCCCCGCAACACAAATTGCCCAGGTTCTAAAACCGATTAAAGATGCGGGCGCCCGTATGGTGGTTCCCTTAAAGGTCAGTGGTGCCTTTCATTCTCGAATGATGCAACAACCGGCACAAGAATTTGCAGAATTTTTACAAAACTTTTCTTTTTCAGATCCCTTGTTCCCAGTTTTTTCAAATGTGGAAGCTCAACCCTACTCTTCCAGTGGATCAATTCCTGAATTATTAATTCGTCAAATTTTTAGCCCCGTTCGTTGGACAGAAGTGATTCAAGGCCTTCGTCAGAGCGGAGTCGAAGAATTTTTGGAGTGTGGCCCGGGTAATGTTCTGAGCAAATTACTCCGACAAATTCCTTAAGTAGTTTTCACCCTGCCACTGCATGAATGTGCAGTGTTTTATTACTTTTTGTACACACCCATTTGGGTTTTGTTTAATCAGTTTCATGTAAGGCATTACTTTTCTAATTCCTTGTATTAGTATTGGTTTAATTTAGTATTGTTTTTAAACATTTATTGTTATTTTCTAATAATTTATTGGATTTAATGCAGTTTTTTTTAATAAGTTAAAGCCATAATAGGCAATGACTTAGGTGCAAAAATAAAATAAAAGATTGTTTTTTCGTATTAAATTGGAAATTAATACTAATAGAAGGTGTTAACCTTAGCCTAAAACCTTATTCAGTTATATCAAAAGAGTACCCTTGTTTTTTCACCTATTATAGGTGGGGGGTGGTGTTTAGATTCATTTTTGGCCTTTTGGCTAGATCTATTGGTCTTACAGGCAACCGAAATTTCTCTGCAACCCTTATTAATAGTAAAGAAAATCGCTCAGCGGTATTCCTTTTTACCCGAGTAATTACTCATTCCCCACTTTCTTAAAAGAAAAAATCTTATAATTCACCTTTAATTATGAAAAAAGTCCAACATCTCATTTTGTTCACCCTTGCATTGCAATCCAAATTACTGAGTGCAAACTGGGCACCCTTAGACCAACTGCCCGATCTCGATCTTTGGTTAGACGCAAACGATACCAGTTCAGTCAGTCATAGTAGTGGGGTGGTTAGCCAATGGAATGATAAGAGCGGTAACGGTTTTCATTTAACACCAAGTGCAAGCGGTACCGGGCCCACTACGGGAACTGTCTCCCTCAACTCTTTAAATACGATCGATTTCGACGGATCGAACGATCGTATGAAAAATGACCTCCTGCCTCTTGGTTCCCCCATTTCCATATTTCTTGTAGCTACGGGCTCAACTAATGGATATAGAAGAATTTTAGATGGAATTTCAGATGGTTATGTTTTTGTTGGAAATGGAAATAGTAATAACAACTTAGCCACTTTTTTTGGTGCCGGTAGTTGGAGCGATGTAAACACCAACTCACCAACAGGTAGCTTAGCCAGTGCGACCTTGATCGGCCTGACTAACGATGGCACAACTGGAACCCCGTACCACAATGGTGTTGCTCAAAATACTAAAAATGGAGCTATGGGAAATGGTACTATCGGACTATCAGTCGGGGCGTCGGGGGGTGGGTCTCAATTTTGGGATGGTTCCGTTGGCGAAGTTTTTATCTTAAATGCAGTACTTTCTTCTGCCAGTCGTCAAAAACTTGAAGGCTACCTTGCTAATAAGTGGGGGCTGAGAGGAAGTTTAGCATCGAATCATCCTTATAAAAGCTCTCTTCCCGCGGCCTCTCCTGTGCCCGTGATTACGGTGGACTCGTTAGCAAACCTATCTCCTGTACCCGTCAGTGTAACTTTTAAGACAAATGGCACTAATACACCCGTCTCTGGTTTCAGCTCAGCCGATTTGAATATAACTGGAGGTACGGTTAGCCAATTTAGTGGAACCGGCGGATCTGGTCATACTTATACTTTTAAGATAACCCCTTCCTCATTCCCCTCAAGTGTTTCCTTTTTTATCGCCGATGGTGCGGCTACTACCGGGGGGGGCAATAGTGTTGCGAGCACTTACCGAAAGGTCACCTTTCGGGCAACCTACCTCACATCCTTTGCGACCGAATCCTTGAGCGATGTTGAAATGTGGTTTGATGCATCTGATTTGAATGCCGATGGAACCACAGATTCTGGCTTCAGTGCTGGCAATGCGGTCAATACATGGAGTGATAAATCGGGCAATGGTTATCATTTAACAAAACAAGGCGATCCCACCTGGGAAAAGCAGAATGGAATAGGCGTGGTCAATTTTGACGGTAATGACGCCTTCTATTCGCCAAACTATTGGGGTGGAAAGCAGGAATTTACTTTTTTATCCATTTCCCGTTACACTCATTTAACTAATAATAATCGAGTCATCGCCGATCGAACTAACAATAATTGGCTTTTTGCATACCACGGTGGCAATATTAAGCGATGGCATTTTAACGGTTGGCTTACAGAAGCTGGAGGCGGGAAAGACACCAAGTTTCACCTTCATGTCGCCGATATGAACGATAACGACAAAGGAAATACTTTCTTTGATGGAACTCGGGCGGGAACTATTAATTCAACCGGTTCTGGGGGAGGCTATTTGCCCAAGCAAATCCAATTTGGCGGATGGCAAACTGGTTCGGAATACTCCAAGTGTGAAATCGCCGAGTTTATTGCTTTCGACCGTGTGCTTGGTGCCACGGATCGCCTAGCGTTAGAAGGTTACCTCGCGAATAAATGGGGCATTGTAAATCAACTCCCAACCACTCACAGCAATCGTGATTTTTTAGCGGGTATTGGCTCAGGATTGACGGCCCAAATCTCTGCAACCAGTCCAACCCAAACTTATCCAATTCCAGTTACGGTAAGTTTTAAAAAAGGTGGATCAAATCATTCAGTTTCAAATTTCACTCAAAATTTAGCCATCGATTGGGCTCCCGATTTCAATAATGGTCTTAAACTTTGGTTGGACGCCAGCTCGCTGAGCACCTCTGCCACAACTTGGTCGGACAAGAGTGCGAACGAGAATGATGCGGTGAAAACTGGTTCGCCCGCGGTGATCACCAATTCCCAAAATGGATTGTCTGTCATGAATTATTCCGCAAATGGACAACGTCATAAATTTCCAATGATCAATGATATACGAACCGTATTCTGGGTGGTATCACAAGATTCCAGTGTGAACGGTTCGGGTTTCAGATACCTTCTTGCAGATTCAACTAAACATCCCCATTGGCACAACAATAACAACGGTAAATTCTGGGGCTCTTATACAAGTGGAAATATTAAAAATGGAACCACTCGAATGAATGGATCTGGCATCAATGGTGAAACCACAAACTACCCTAATAACTTGTCCATAATATCAGTCCGTACGACTGCATTTTGTGACGCGGATCAGTTTGGGTATGACAGAGGTTCTACTGACCGTCAATGGATTGGCAAGCTTGGCGAACTTATCATCTATGATACCGCTCTATCAAATAGTGAAATTGAAAAAGTCGAAGGTTACCTCGCCCACAAATGGGCTTTGACAGGTGGTCTGCCGACTTCACATCCCTATAAACCATCCAAACCACTGGGGAAATTAAATGTGGAGGGTGCGATTGTATCAAGTTCTTCGGGCTCTGGTTCAACTTACACGCTTAATCTTACCCCCACTTCAAACCCTTCACGTATCAAGATCACAATACCGGAGGGAATGGTCTCTTCTTCCTCCACCGGAGAACGTAATCAACGAACGATTAAAGAAATCCTTTTCCGTCCGGCTGTAATGAAAGAATCAAACCTTGCGCTATTCTTTCCTTTGGGTGAAGGAGAAAGTGCCACCAGCGTTGAGGATTGGGGACCACATGGTTTAACTGGAGCGATCCAAGGTTCACCGGGTCGCCATGCAGGCCGAACCGGTTCCGCCATTCGATTTGATAGCTCAGCAAACAAAAAAATAACTATTTTAAACCACAGGGCGATGCGGATGAATAACAACGGCCAATACACCGCAAATATTTGGTTGCGATATGAAGTGGGCACATCCGGTTGGGGTGGAATTTTTACTCGTAATGGAAGAAACTACTTTTTTGAGTTCGGGAACAACAACAATGCGAACGGTGGTTTTGTTCATCATCGATTTAAAATGGGTACCAACTGGAATAGTGGAGTGTCCGATTCCTATCGAGTTTCTCCTGAGTCTTGGAGCATGGTTACTCTGATGAATCAAGGAAATCCTGGTGTTGCCAAAACCTACATCAACGGGGCTCCTATTCAGTCATCCACGGTAAACGATACGATATGGGTCGAACAAACTTCAAATATTTACATTGGTGCCAATTCTAGTGGTAACGGAAATTGGCTAAAGGGAAGCTTACAAAATTTCCGCCTATATGATGTTGCCTTTACCGATGCCGAGGTTCTTAGCATGTACAACTCTGTGGATGCTGAATCCGGTGCAGTGGTGATTAACTCTGATTATGTCATTCCCTATAATGCGGGAGTGGCCACCTTGATTCAGCCCGAGTATTCAGTCCCAGTTAGTGCATATGTGCCTATCTGGTCATCCACAACCCTACCCTCCGGTTTAAATATGAACGCGAATACCGGTGCGATTACTGGTACTGCGAGCGGCACTCCGGCCAACACCGGTACTGAAAGCGCGGTCGACCTGATGGCGACCAATGGATATGGCAAGACCACAAAATCTGTGATTATGAAGGCCTACCCAATGCCTTCCTCGATTACAGACGGCGGTGCCACTGACTTAGGAATGTATGGTGCTACTTTAAAAGGTTCTTTTGCGGATGCCACCGCAACGGATTGCAAGGTTCACTTCTTAGTCGATACTGCGGATCGGGGTGCCAGCAATGTATCCGCTTGGGCTCAGCATTATATTCTCGAAAATCAAACACCCGGTGCTTTTAGTCGGGTACTCAACGGTTTAACTTTTAACACCACCTACCGATATCGCCTCGCAGTTGAAAACATTGGAGGAAATCTAAAATGGACCAGTTCCGCCGGTACCTTTGCGACTCTTGCCGGGTTGACTGCTCCTACTCTGGGCGATGTTAATGCGAGCAATACTGTCATTTCAACAATTACGCCTGCTGCGTCCACTGCAACTTTAAATGGTACCCTGACTGCCACCGGTGGTGAGAATCCAACCGTTTACTTTGTCTGGGGGGACAACGATGCCGGGACTAATTACGCGAACCTTTCCAGCTGGGACAACCAAGTGGCAATGGGTGTGCTTGGATCGGGTCCGTTCTCGACAAACTTATCGGGACTTGAAATCGGAAAAGTTTATTACTTTCGAACCGCGGCCTCCAACGGATCGGGTTCGATTCTATCGGAAAGTTTGGGGATTTTCTCCGTGAGTAACCAAGGGGGGTTATCGGTAGACCCTGCCTTTATCTACCCGAATAACCTCCAGATTTGGCTGGACGCCAACCATTCTTCGGCATCTGGTTCGAGTTGGACGGATCGTTCTAGTAGCACAAATAACGCCACCAAGAATGGCACACCCACCGTGGTGACTAATAGCCAAAACGGCCTGCCTATTATGAGATATGCCGGTACGAATGGGCAATACCACTCTTTTAATCGTATCTCTGATATTCGCACCGTCTTTTGGGTCTTGAAATACAACACAGGATCGTGGTGGCTTTTGGGTGACAGTAGCACTTATCATTTCCATGGAAACGGAACAAACCAAATACTTGTGAACAATCACGCCCACTCCGATGTCAGGTCGAGTGCCAGGTTTTTTGTTGATGGTTCGGTTTATAATAAATATGGGGCATGGCCGACCACAATGTCTATTATATCTTTTGTTACCGACGGACCTGTACAGGCAAACAATTTCTCCAGTGACCGAAATATTGGCGGACGTTATGCCAATGGAGATCTCGCTGAACTGTTGATTTTTAATAATGAATTCTCCTCATTAGAAGTGCAAATGATGGAGGGTTACCTTGCACATAAATGGGGTTTGGCTGGAAGTTTGCCAAGCAGTCATCCCTTTAAGAATTCAGTGACCACTCCTGTAAGCAAGGCGATCACGAGTGCGACTACGGCAAATGCAACTGTTGGGTCTTCTTTTACTTTTACTATTACGACCAGTGTTACTAATCCAGCCTTCGAAGCCGCAAATTTACCGGCCGGGTTAAGTTGTAACTTGGGAACCGGTGTAATTTCAGGCACACCTCTGGCTGGTGGGACTTATGCCGTGACTCTGTTTGCCCAGTCTTCAAGCTCTAACGAGTTTGCTTCCTCCATTTTGACTATCACCATCCCGATCTCGGCTCCCCTACTTACTGTGGAAGCACCTGGTAACTTAGTGATGACTAGTGCCAAACTTAAGGGTGCAGTTGCCAATACTGGTGGGCGCGATGCGACAATCACTGTTTACTGGGGAGACAACAACGCTAGTACAACTGCGGGTAATTGGGATTCCAATGCAAATCTAGGTTCAAAGGGCCAGGTAGCCCTTGCTCATGATATCGCAAGTTTGACAGGTGGCACAGTTTATTACTACGCCTTTAAGGGAGTGAATGCTGCAAGTGGCACTGGAGGTACGAGTTGGTCTCCTGTACAAAGTTTCACCACCCCGACCTCCGTGAGTGCTCCGATTCTAGGAACTCTTCATTCCGCAACTGAAGTCACATCCTCTGCGGCCAAGTTAAATGTAAACTTCCAAAGCACAGGTGGTGCAGATTCAAATGTCACCTTTTATTGGGGAGATAATGATGGGGGGAACACTGCTGGTTCATGGGATAGTGCCATTACTATCGTCAATGCTCAACCGGGTAACTTGATTGGGGAAATAACAAGTGGATTAAGTTCGCCTACGATTTATTATTTTCGGGTGATGGCCAACAATTGGACTGGCGCGACCTGGGCGAGTACTTCTACCAGTTTTACTCCTAGTTCAATCCAGTCTACACCGACAAGAAGTGCCAACCTTATCGGTTGGTGGAAATTTGACGACGACAATAATGCCACAGTGCATGATTCATCAGGGAATAATAACCATGGGTATTTGCGCAACAGTTCACACGCCCTTGTTACGAGCCAGCATAAAACGGATACCCCATTTGGCACCGGAAAGTCTGCAGATTTAAATGGAAATCACTATGTGGTGGTTTCCACTGCGGGTGAAGATACTTTTGACGGGGGTAATCAATTCACCCTCTCCACTTGGATTAAGGAATTCCCCGACGGAGGTTGGGAACCCTGGGTTTCGAAACGTGGGGAAGGTGGGCAAGGTTGGCAGTTACGTCGATACGGTGGTAGTCAGCAAATGATTCTCACCATCCGAGGCCCCGGTGGAGATGATCAAATGCCGGCCACTGTAAATCCTTCATCTTGGGTACATGCTGCTGCAGTTTGGGGCGGTGGAAAGAGAAAACTTTTTGTCAATGGTGTTTTGGCCGAGAGCGAAGATCGATCGGGTGCGATTAATATTACTAATTCTGCACTTGTGTTTGGTGCTCGAGATAATTCTGCAAATTACAATTCCGCTTCGCCCAATATTGGAAATTATTCCAACACCTGGGTGGACGATGTTCGTTTTTATAATGTCTTTTTATCCGACCTAGAAATCGCCCAGATTTATGGGGGCGGCCTTGGAGATGTCGGACAACCTTGGATCAGCGTGACTAGTGCCACCGCGGCCACCGCGGCCACGGGTATGGCCTTTACTTATCAAATCACGGCGACAAATTCGCCCTCCAGTTTTGCACTTTCCGATGCCCCTAGTTGGTTAAGCGTAAATGTGGCCACTGGTGTAGTTTCTGGTACGCCGACTGCGGGTGGTGTATTCACTTTTAAGGTGGGTGCATCTAATGCGAACGGAACCGATTTTAAGGAAGTGGCAGTTACGATCGGAGATAACGCTCCTTTTGAATACTCTTTGGAATTAACCACCGATTTTGCAGGTATGTCCCGATCCGCTACCTCGGCAGAAGCCAGTATAAGCACCACCACTTCCGCACATACTTCCTATGCGGTAAGTAAGGTATTTGACCAAGATAAAGGCACCGGTGGGGATAACCGATGGCTTCCCTTCCAAAGTGCCTTGCCCAATGTTAATCTGACTTGGACATTCACCAAACCATTCCGAGTGACCAGTTATAAAATTCAGGGTCAAGATTACAATTATGCTGCCCGAAGCCCCAAAGCTTTTCTTCTTTATGGTTCGAATAATGGTTCGAGTTGGTCAGTGGTGGATGATATGAATGCTTCTTCCTCCAATCACCAGACCAGTTGGACCTCGAATCAGGAACGAACTTTTACCGCAGACACTCCGGGAGATTACACTTACTACAAATTAGTGGTTACCCAGGCTGCGGGGTCT
>CAWUUU010000165.1:0-8760 GCA_963924995.1 uncultured Opitutales bacterium | reverse complement strand
TGGAAAAAATCTTTTCAATTCGAAGGCATTAATTATGGCCGAATGAAGGACGGAGAACTCTTCTCGAGAAAACTAGTACGCGAAGTCATTGGTGAATCAATCCCACCATTGGCAATGCAGTGTATTGTAGAACATCTCCTTAAATTAGATAATCGCTTTTAACGAAATTGATCCAGTTTACATCCTGTAACATTATTTCTCAGTTTGATAAACCCGTACATAATCGACTAACATTTTCGCAGGGAACTTGGTTTTATCATCGGGATTACCAGGCCACCGACCTCCAACCGCGAGATTGATTAAAAGATGAAAGCGTTGATCAAATGGAGCAGGAAAAGAGCCTTTATCTGAACGCCATTTTTCCTGAGTTTGCCATGCTTTCCCGTCAATGCCCCAGATGATTTTTCCCTCTTCCCAAAAAATTGAAAAGATATGAAAATCATCCGCAAAAGTGCCCTTGGGTAATTTATATTCTTTCCCTGTATGTTTGTTTTGAGGCCATCCACCTCCATAGTGAAGTGTTCCGTGGTAAGTTGATGGTTCGTGACCAACCAGTTCCATAATATCAATTTCTCCACTAGAGGCCCATCCACCATATTTTTCATCTGTAGGTAGCATCCAAATGGCAGGCCATATACCTTGTCCGATTGGTAGCTTTGCCCGAACATCAACTCGGCAGTATTTCCAGTCACCGCGGTGTTTGCTACGAATACGCGCAGACGAATAGGGCCGAGTCGTACCGGCTACATTGGGATTATCTTTATGAGCTTCAATGACAAGATTTCCATTCTCAACTCGGAGGTTTTTTGAGTCCCATCGATAAATTTGCATTTCATTATTCCCTCCGCCGTAGGCATTTTCTTCCACTCCCCATTTTGAATAATCTAAAGTATTTCCGTTAAATTCATCGGCCCACACAAGTTTTTTAGGGGTTTGACCTGAAGCTAGATTAATCGAGATCGAGAAGAGCAGGGAGATAACTGTGATATTTTTCATTTAATTCAAAATTAAGTAATAATAAAATAGTCAATGATTGTTATTTTATTATATTTTACAAGATTTTTTTAATAATGGACCTATCAATGTAATCTAATCTCTTTAAAATAAAAGCGGCCCGTTCTTGTTTCCAAGAACGGGCCTAAAAACCAAGAAAGCCTACCCCAAAACTCCCTTGGACAACATAACTTTAGAAATATCGAATTCCTCTCGTCAACTGCGATTCAAAAATTGTTTTCTATCGCATGAATATAACACATTTAAAGTGTTGATTTGAAGGGTTTTAAGTTACTCACATTTTATTAAGAAAGTTATTCACCGAGCAAATTGCGGACTGTTAGCAAATAGCGTTCTCTTATTGAAATTAATATTCAGTCTTCTTCATTCCGGGTTGGGGAATAGGGTAGGAGCCATCGGCATTGGCAAGGAGAGGGGATTCTGAATCCATGGTTAGGTTTTCCACCCCTGGGCCAAAAACATGCTTCGAATTGAGCATTTGATCATAAGTCACTTCTGTTCCAACATGAGCGGCCATGCGTCCCATTGAAGTAACAAGGCTCGCCTGAACACCTCTTTCCACTTCATTGTATTGTTTATCGTTCTTGATCGCATCCATCAAACTTTCCCATTCGTCTTGATAGGGGTTAGTTTCACGGGTTGGACGAGCACCATCTTTTTGTCCAAACATCCAAGAGATATCGCTGTCAGAGCCTTGGCCTTTATGGATTCGAGCCTGTGAGCGGTGCCCCCCCGGACCCGAAATTAATGCAAAACCCTTGGTTCCATGGGCTTGACTAGAGAAGTCTTGATGGCAACCAGCCATATTTCGACCATGCAAATAAAGTTTAGTTTCATCTGGGAAAGTATATTCAACCGTGTAATTGTCGAAGTTCTGATCGATTTTATCGCCTCGATAGTGTCGTCCTCCCTGGGCTTGGCATTTGATCGGCCACATCCCTTTCATCCAGCAACACTCATCGATATTATGGATAAAGAAATCACTAAATGAACCACCGCTTAACCAGAGAAAACTATGAAAGTTTTTGATTTGAAACAAAAGTTCATTTTCTCCTTTGGGTTTCTTATCTGAAAAACAAGAGGCGATTGGCCCCTGCATCCGATAAGCCCTTAAATTAAGTATTTCCCCTAATTCACCGTCCTCAATTCTGGCTTTTAATTCTCTTCTCGCCTGGCTATGTCGGCACATTAATCCCACTCCAACCTTGAGGTTAATTTTCTTAGCTTGTTCGTTTAATTCAAGCATTTTACGGGAAGCAAAACCATCGGTAGTGATGGGTTTCTCCATAAAAACATTCAATCCCCGCTTGATCGCGTATTGATAGTGAACCCAGCGGAATGCACAGGGAGTTGTGAAGATGACAACATCTCCAGGGTCAAGAGTATCCATAGCTTTTTCATAACCGTCAAAACCGATGAAGCGCCTTTCTTCTGGGACATCGACTTGTTCTTTGTGCTTGTTCACTAAACCCTTGTAACTACGATCGAGTTTGTCTTGATAAACATCAGCCATCGCAACTAATTTAGTGGGTCCATTTGACTGAGAAACTGAAAGTGCATTGCTCGCTGCACCAGTGCCTCTGCCTCCACACCCAACAAGTGCCAATTTTGTTACCTCAGATGTTTGTCCATGAACAATCGGTAAGGTCAAACCAGCTAATGCACTCCCAGTTGCAATGCGTCCAGTATTTCCAAGGAATTTTCGGCGGGATAATGCGGATAGAATTTCGTTTTTCATAAATGTTTTGGATTAGTATTTTTTATATTGCAGGAAAGAAAATCTGAACTTTCAAAAAATACATGTCTAGAAATTTCGTGATATTACGAGAGGAAAGAAATTTTATTAAATTAAATATCGAGAGTATTGACAACTATTTGCCTAAAATGATTATTAGGGATTTTAGCTAAGCATTTTTTTCAATCCTTCGTAATCGAAGCTTTGATACAAAATAGTGTGGTATGGGAGCGTGAGTAGATTCGCTTGTCGATTGGAGACAAAGTTGATCGGAAAATATCATCAGGACCAGTGGACAATAAGTTCTTTGATAGCACTTGCAGTTTATCTTTATTAGGTTTGATCACATAAGTTATTCCTTCCTCGTTTTGGATGTAATAATAATCTGGAGTGACTAATGGCGAACCAGCAAAAGCTCCTTCTAAACGATCTACCCAATGAGTTTTACCCGACTTAGCATCGTAGCAAGTAATGATACCGCTCATACTTGTGACCATAACTAAGTCATTCACGCAAGCCGGTGAGGGCAGGTCACGCCCCCCATTTCTTCTGGCATGCCACTTCATATGTGTCTGGGTGATATTTCCCCTCCCCGTTGGATCAACCGCATAGAGATCACCAGGTTTTCCATTCACTACGAAAAGGAGTTGGCCGTTATAAAAAGGAACTGGGGATCCTCGTCCGTTAAAACTTTCACAAAACCACAGTTCTTTCCCATTTTCAAATGAGTATCCTTTGGGACCAAATTCTCCGTTTAATACAATTTGTTTTTTCCCCTCAACTGATATAACGATTGGTGAAGACCACCCTCCCTTGGGCTTATCCGACCGAGGTGTATCCCAAATGATTTTACCTGTTGATACATTAACCGCAACCAAACGCGAGGAACCAATGGCGTCACAATTTTGGATGACCATGCTATTTTGGATAATTGGTGATGCGGCGACACCCCAGTTTCCTGGGAATTCTCCTAAGTCAAGAGACCATTTCTTTTTCCCTTCGAGATCAAAGCAGTGGAGTCCGGCTGGGCCAAAGAAGGCCACCACATGATTACCATCTGTCGCGGGAGTGGGGGTGGCCCATCCATTCATTCGATGGATTGGTTCTTCTCGTTTATTACTTATCTCCCTTTCCCACAAAACATCTCCGTTCTCTTTGTTGAGACAGTAAAGTAGCCTGCTATTGTTTTCTTTTGCTGAAGTAACGAAGATTTTAGTGCCGGCTTGAACAACAGAGGATTGCCCTTTTCCTGAAATTTTCTTTTTCCATAAAATATTTGAATTGTTCCATTGAACGGGAAGATTTTCAGAATGAATACCCATTCCGCTTGGTCCTCGAAAGGAGTTCCATTCTGAAGCATGGGAAGAGAGAGCGCATGCAAGGTAAAACCAGGAAACTCCGTATAATTTGTTATTCATGATGTTCCCTTAATGTAAGGATTTAATCCGAAGATTTCTAAACCAAATTTCATTTCCATGATCTTGTAAACAAATATGGCCATTTTTAACCGTGCCGAAGAGTTTCCAATTTTTAAATTTACTTTGCTGGACTCGTTTTTTCCAATCCTTCCCGCCCATTTCATAAGCACAAAGTAATTTACCATTCAAATGATGCTCCACTAAGTTCCCAGGCTTAACGATTAGCCGTACTTTATTCCATTCACCGATTTTATTCATACTCGCGACTTTAGGTGCATAAAGTGCATAGCATGAACCTGTATCGGTTTTACCACCCGGTTTCATTTGGTGAAAAATTTGCATTTCAGGTCCGGTTTTGTAAGCGGGTCCATCTGTTTCAGCGACCCGAAAAATAATTCCGCTATTCCCTGGCTTAGGTAAATTCCAGTCTAATTGGAGTTCAAAAAAATCATATTTTTTTCGGGTCATTAAGTCTCCACCTGTTTTACCTTTTTCTTTTTTTAATTTAAGGATTTTGCCTTCCACTAACCAGGCATTTCCCGGTTTTTCTTTTTTATAACCCTTGAACTTTTTCAAGTCATCACCATTGAATAGCGTTTCCCATGGTGCCGTATCCTGGGCGAACGAAACTAAAAAAGAGTGTGAAATTAAGAGTAGGGCGATTGTTAGTTTTTGCATTCTTTTATTATGAATTATAAATGAACTCATAATCAAAGACTTTTTATCCAAGCAGCTTAAATTTCTGAGGAAGCTAAACAATATGCTGAAAAGAATTAGGCCAAACTTTTAAGGAATTTCGAAATAATATTAACTGCATTTTCTAGTTGTCGAATCTCAATAAATTCATCCTTTGCATGGGCTTGGGCGATATTTCCTGGGCCGAAAACAACCGAAGGAGTACCACCCATAGAAATCGGTGAGGCATCTGTGAAATAGGCTACTCCTCTTGGTTTCCGTTTGCCGCTTGCCCGAAGGAACGACTGGACCATGGGCAGACTCGAATCCGTATCTAATGGGGGGCAGGGTACCGAGCGACTTGTGGAAAAAAGTGGAAGCGGTATTCCTTTATCTCGAAAAAGTGTGCTGAGTTCTTTTTTAACTGAGTCTTCATTTTCTCCGGGAAGTGTGCGTCGGTCTAAATCAATTATACAATGGTCGGGTACAATATTGGGTTGAGTACCCCCCGAAATTTTCCCCACATTCAATGTGGGAGATCCAAGTAACGGGTGAGTTTGTTTACACAATAATTTTGGATACTCCTGAAAAAGTGTGGCCAGAATCGGGTTCATTTTATCTATGGCATTTTGTCCATATTGTGGAGTCGCTCCATGAGCTGCCTTTCCCCTGGTTTCAAGTTGAAGCCAGATATTCCCCTTATGAGCAGTCACCACTTGTAGTTCTGTGGGTTCGCCCACTATTGCCAAATCTGCTTTTGGGCCTGATCGAGCCAACTTTCGTGAACCTGCCTGACCAAATTCTTCATCGACTAAGCCGACAAATATAACTTCCGTTTCTTGGGGGAACGGGCCATTCTTAGCCAGTTCATAAAAGGCATGAAAGAAAGCAGCCACTGAACCCTTTGTGTCACAGGCTCCTCTGCCGTGTAACTTACCATTTTTAATTTTTGGTTTAAAAGCGTTTTCCTCTGCAGGTACTACATCCAAGTGGGGGGCAAGCATGACCCTGTATTTAATTTTTTTTCGAGGGATGAGACGAAAAAGAATATTTTTTCTGCCTGGAAGTACCGACTGTCTCTCTACTTTAACATCGAGATTATGAACTTGATCGGAAAGATAAGATGCCACCTTTTCCTCACCGGTCAATTTGGATTCATAGCCCAAAAGCAGGGGATTGATGCTTGGAATGGATACTAGATCGTAGAGTAAACGAGTAACTGGAGAAAGAGAGGGCATGAATTAAGGATTTGTTCGACCTTACGAAAGTGCAAGCAAGAACCGTGTCATGCGATTTAATTAGCCTTCTTCTTCTTTTTCTTTGGTTTGCCTACAGGTTCATTCTTCCACCAATCTTGAGGTCCTTCTTCCTCGACTTGGCGATGCACCGACAACAGGATCTTTTTCATTGATTTTAGCTTATCGGGGAACTTGGTAGATACTTCCTCTTTTTCCTGCCAATCCTTGGCTATGTTGTAAAGTTCAAAGGTATCTAATTGTGCGTTGCCCAGGATTTTCCAATCCCCGTCTCGAAGGGCGACATGAATTTCAGTTCGAGCAAGATGATTCCTCCAATAAAGGGGAATATTACGAGTAATTGGCAAACCTGAAAAGAGGGGCATTATGTTCACTCCGTCAATGGTTCGATCTTCGGGTAAAGGAGTATCCATAATCCCGAGAATTGTAGAAAAAAGATCAGATCCAATTATAGGCGTTTGATTTTCTTTACCTGCTGGAATTTTACCCGGCCAACGAGCAATGCCGGGTACTCGAATACCTCCCTCATGGGAAGAGCGCTTTCGTTCGCGTAATCCACCAGTGGATCCGCGGGTTCTTCCTTTGACTCCATTACCCTCGGGCCCGTTATCGGAGGTGAAGAATATAAAAGTATTATCCGTTAACCCCAGCTCGTCGAGTGCCTTCATCAGATTACCAAAGGCATGATCGATTTGGGTAATATTGCCATGGTGCTGCCGAATACCTTCATCTGAAATGTTTTCATACGGTTTCATGAATTCGGGTGATGATTCAATGGGCAGATGGGGTTCGTGTGTCCATACATTAAGAAAGAAAGGTTTCTTAGGGTTTTTAATCTCCTTCAACCATCGAATGCCCTCTTCTACGACCAGGGGCGCTGAATACCCTTCTAATGGTCCAACCTCCTTTCCATTACGTACAAAATTTTGGGGGTTCTTGTGATTGGGGGCTGCGTTATTCTGGGTCGCCATCCAATGGTCGAATCCATGGTTGTTTGGTTGGGGGTGTTCCTTACTATTAAAATAACCATTCAAGTGCCATTTTCCCACATGGCAGGTTGCATATCCTTTCTCTTTGAGAATCTCGGCAATGGTAATTTCTGACTCCCGTAAATGAACCTGATGCTTCGGCGGAATCCAACGCCAAACACCGTTCCGGTAGGGCGTCCTACCAGTCAGGATTGAGGATCGGGAGGGAGAGCAGACCGCAGCGGCAGAGTAGCATTGAGTGAATTTGGTTCCCTGCTTGGCAAATTTGTCCAAGTTGGGTGTCTTGATAATGGGATGTCCGTAGCAGGCCAAGTCCCCCCATCCCAAGTCATCAGTAAGAAAAATAACGAAGTTGGGTTGCTTGTCTTTCCCGAATAGCAAACCGTAAAAAAGACAACAAAGGAAGGACAGGTATTTCATCGGATTAAATTTCTTTCAGTAGCAGGTTTCGAAAATCAATACTCATATTTTTGTTTCCATGGAGCTGTATTCCAATTGGCCCCACCTTTTTTGCTGATTTTGATTCGTAGTTCATTACTTCTTTTCCTTGTAACCAAACTGTATATTTCGGACCAATTGCACGAATTTTCATCCGGTTCCAATCCTTGGCCTTGAGGAGCTTAGCGATGCCTTTGGCCTCCACTGGATAACCTTTTCCGGGAATATAGGGTGAACAGGTCATATCGCGTTTCAATGAACCAGAAATACCAATTTGAATTTGGTCTGAATTCCTCAGGTGAATGCCTGAATCGATGGTTCCTTCAAGAAAACGAAATTCTAAATTAACTTCAAAGTCTTCATATTCCTTTTCAGTCCAAAGGACGGAGCCTTTCTTTTTGGAACCGCTTCGAATCTCAAGGATTTTGTTCGTTACTTTGTACCAGTTTTTTTCTTCATTTCCTTTGGGGATATTCCAACCATTCAAGTTGTTCTCCTTAATTAATTCTTCATGGCCTTTGCTGGATGTATCTTTACCATTTTTACCATTTAGGGCAATAGGTCCAAAGATGATGAGTCCAACAAGGCCAATGAAAAGTTGTTTTGAGAGAATCAATACGATTTTATTTTGAGATTAGATTAAACCTGTGAACTCGCCCGGTCGTGTTCCATTCAGCAACAAAGATATCGCCTTTGGCGTTACAAGTAATTCCGTGGGGAGCGGTTACAATTCCTTCTCTCCATTTTGATTGAGGGGTACGGTTTGTTCCGATTTCATCCTTTTTGTCGTTACCGCCCACTTGTGCATAAATATCGCCTTTTTTATCAAGAATGGTCACGCGACCTTTTAACTCACCAATCACTGCCCAATCGCCATGGATATGAACACAGGCAGGAAGTAAAAGACCAGCTTCAACTATCCCCATAAATTTACCTTCTAAACTCATATGTACCACTCGATTGTTGGCCCGATCCATTCCGATAATGCGAGCTGGGTTAAACCTTGTATCAATTACCAATTTATGAAGAGTACGAAAACCGTAGGGTGCATTTTTACCGCCAAATGAATTGAGGTATTTCCCCGTCTTATCAAAGCGATGGATATGATCCGATGAGTATCCATCGGTGAGGAAAATATCTCCGTTGGCAGCGACATCCGCTCCCGTAAGTCGTACGAAAGGCTTACCATCCTTTCCTTTACGCTTAAATTGATCCGGGATCGAAGTAGCAGGAAT
>CAWUUU010000164.1:0-3137 GCA_963924995.1 uncultured Opitutales bacterium | reverse complement strand
ATGAATTTCCTCAGGAGGCAAATTGAATTTTATAAGACACTGAATCAACCAATGCCTCCCAACTTGCGGTGATGACATTATCACTCACTCCCACTGTGCCCCAAGTTTTCTTACCGTCTGTCGATTCAACATGAACCCGAGTAATCGCATCGGTTCCAAGATTACTTTCTAAGATTCTCACTTTAAAATCAACTAGGCGAACTTCCTGAATAAATGGGAAATCTTTTTCTAATGCATTTCTCAGAGCATGATCCAATGCGGAAACAGGGCCATTTCCTTCCGCTACAGTGTGGCGAATTTCATCTTTCACCAGAAGTTTTACCGTCGCTTCAGATTTAGATTCTTCATCACTTTCTTCACTCGATACTCCGACATGATAACGTAGGACTTTGAAGGCAGATTCTTCTCCCCTGAGAAATCTTCTTAATAATAAATCAAATGATGCATCGGCTGCTTCAAATTCATATCCCTGAAATTCCAACCTTTTCAACTCTTCAAGGAATGATTTCATTTCTGGAGAACGTCCGTCTACTTCCAATCCCATTTCTTTTGCTTTCATCATTATGCTACTTCTTCCAGACATATCCGAAACTAGTACACGGGTGCGATTACCAATTAACGCTGGATCGATATGCTCATAGCTTCTGGTCGACTTAGAGGCTGCGTCCGCATGAACACCTCCCTTATGCGCAAACGACGCTGCACCCACATAAGGGGCACGGATGTCAGGGCGTAAATTGGTTGAGTCATCGATAAAGAAGGAAAGATCTCGAAGTTTAGAAAGGTGGTCTCTGCAATTAGTCTTACAGCCCATCTTGAGTTCAAGATTTGGAATGATTGTGGTCAGGTTTGCATTTCCATTTCTTTCTCCATACCCATTCATGGTCCCTTGAACCATTTCTGCACCCACTTCAATTCCCGTTAGGCTAACCGCAACTCCTACCCCCGCGTCATTATGGCAATGCATACCAATTTTGCTGTTGGGGAATTCTCTCACAACAGTTTGGGTGATTTCTCTGACTTGAGGAACTAATTTTCCCCCATTCGTTTCACAAAGGACCAAAAAATCAGCTCCTCCTTTTTCTGCTGCCGCTAAAGTAGAAAGTGCATATTCAGGATTATTGATATAGCCGTCAAAGAAATGCTCCGCATCGTAAACCACTTCTTTACCCTGTTCCTTTAAGTAACGAACCGAATCTTCAATCATCGCTAAATTTTCTTCCGGAGTCGTTCGTAAAACATCTGTCACGTGTAAAAGCCAAGATTTTCCGAAAATCGTTACCACCGGAGTATTCGCATCTAAAAGAAGTTGGATTTGTGCATCTTCCTCCACTGCGGAGGATGCCCGCCTTGTCGAACCAAAAGCAGCAACTTTAGCATGGGTTAGATTAAGGTCGCTGACTTGTTCAAAGAAAGCCATATCCCTTGGGTTGCTTCCAGGCCAGCCTCCCTCGATGTAATCGATGCCAAATTGATCAAGCTTTTCAGCAACTCGAAGCTTTGCGGTTACGGTAAAAGAAACACCTTCAGCCTGCGAGCCATCTCTAAGCGTGGTGTCGTAAATAATAGTATGTTTTTTTTCTGTTTGGTTCACGATAAAAATGTAATTAGATAAAGTTTAAAATTTTTCGATAGATGTGATTTCTAAGGGCCAAGGCAAAGAAGTAGCAAAATGATGAAAGCCTCGTATCGCAAATTGATTGAGTTGCTTGAGAATCGGTCTGTAAAATTCAGTTGGCTTTTTTAGGGGAAGTTCCTTAATTGCAAAGTATATTAGAGAATTTATTCATTACTTTTTAATTATCTTTGCCGATATTTTTATGGCAACCACAAAGGCGGAAGCTTACCCCATATGCTTAATTTAGAATGAAAAAGAAAGATGAACATTTGGCTGAGGCTTTTTTCAAGTCACTTAAGAATAAGACTTCCCACTTTCCCATTGTCGATTATGGATTTCCTGACCCTTTTCGTTGTTCAAGTAAAAAGCTTCTTCTTTTATCGCTCAAACTCGCAATTCAAATAAGAAAATCATCAAAATCGAATAGGGTAGGTATTGTACTACCTCCAGGATTAGCCGGAATAATGGCAAATCTAGGAGTTCTATTCTCGGGTAAGGTGCCGGTTAATTTAAATTTTTCATTGGGTCCCACCATCACACAAAAGCTTATTGTGAAGGCAGAAATTGAAACAATTATTACTGCTCAACAAATGATGGATAAATTCCCCGTATTTCCTTGGACGCATGATGTATTAGAAATTTCCTCGTGGTTAAAAAATTTAGCCAATCAACCCTATCGTCTAGTTGTCGAGTTTTTATTACTTCTTTTGCCATACTCCCTTTCTCGAATGCTATTTCGGATTCCAAGTACAATATTGTCGAAGGAAGCCACTCTTTTATTTACCAGTGGAAGTTCAGGTGAACCTAAGGGCGTTGTACTCACTCACCAGAATATCCTTTCGAATTGTCGGCAAATTAACCAACTTGCCCTATTTGGGCGCGATGCAAAAATATTGGCGAACTTACCTCTTTTTCATAGCTTTGGCTTCACTGTGGCAACCTGCTTTCCATTGCTTTATAAAATACCTATTGTTTGCCTTCCTTCTCCATTTGAAGTGAAGCGTGGTTTGGAGGCAATTTGCCAAGAAAAAGTAACATTTTTATTGGGGACACCTACTTTTCTGAGAGGCTTTTTAAGTAAGGGAAAGAAAGAGCAATTTGATTCACTTCGATATGTAGTAGCCGGTGCGGAGAAGAGCTCAGATTCATTTAAAGAAAAATGGGAGGATTTTGCCTCTTGTTCTTATCTTGAAGGTTATGGTTTAACAGAAACTTCTCCGGGGATTAGTTTTAATTTACCTGGAACTGGTTCACGAAAAGGTTCAGTGGGTCGATTATTTTCAGAAATTGAATGCAAAACCATTCACCCTGAATCGCTGGCTGATTTAAAATTTGGTCAGTCGGGACTTCTTTGCTTTCGTGGACCTAATGTTTTTGGGGGATATTTAAATGACCAAGCGAAAACCGAAGAGGTATTAACGAAGGATAAATGGTTTATTACCGGAGATCTTGGTTATTTAGACCAAGATAAATTCCTATTTATTGAAGGTCGATTATCTAGGTTTTCAAAAATTGGGGG
>CAWUUU010000163.1:0-18284 GCA_963924995.1 uncultured Opitutales bacterium | reverse complement strand
AGGATACTATGAGCGAGACGACCATCAATAAAATGAACTCGATTTACGCCGGCATTTAATGCTTGAACCGCACTATTGACTTTGGGCAGCATTCCTTGGGCAATCACACCTTGCTGTTTTAAAGGCTCGACTTGGTCAATGGCTAGGCTGGAAAGTAGACTGGTAGGATCCTTTGGGTCTTGTAAGAGACCAGGCACATCTGAAAGATAAACCAACCTTCTCGCGTTGAGAGCAATGGCAACCTGGGCGGCTGCAGTATCGGCATTTATATTGTAGCATTGTCCTTGTTGATCCGACCCTGTGGAAGATACGATTGGCATAAACCCTGACTCAAGTGCATTAAGAATGGGTTCTGTTTTTACTGATTGTATTTCTCCCACATAGCCAAGATCGGAATTATGGGAAAGTTTTGTACAGGAAAGAATATCTTTCCCTGGGATCCTTTTAACCTTACAATCATAGTTGGATACGAATGAGGCGACCTCTTGGTTCACCGAACCATTCAGGACATCATCCACCACTTCTATTGATTGCTTATCGGTTACTCGTAACCCATCAATGAATTTTGCCTCAATTCCTTTTTCTCCGAGTGCTCGGGTAACCGCTTTCCCTCCTCCATGAACCACTACTACCTTAATTCCAACAAAGTTGAGAAAAACAAGATCTTGGGCAACTCGGGAGCGAACTTCTGGATCAGGGGAATCCATAAAGCTTCCGCCATACTTGATGACAAAAATGGCCCCTCGAAACCTCCGAACATAAGGGAGAGCTTCTACGAGTATACTCGCTTTTCTTTTACTTTCTTCGACCTCAAGCATTATTCGCTTTTATTGAAGTTTACATATTCCTCACTTAAGTCGTTACTCCAAATCTCTCCTTCTGCCTCGCCCATATTTAGCTCTAAAGAAATAGTGAATTCTTTGGATGAAACGATTTCTTTCCAACTTGTTTTGTTTTCAATTAAGGGTATGCCATTAAGAAGCACAGGGGTTTCGTTATAAAACATGGCGAGCTTCTCAAAAGATAGCCCTACTTTTGCATAGCCTGCTGCGTCGATCACTCTTCCCCAATTAGGGTCAGAACCATACCAGGATGATTTAACTAAAAGCGAATTGGCAATGCAGCGAGCCACTTTCAAGGCGGAGTCAGAATCTTTTGCTCCCTTGACTAAAACTTTTACAAATTTTGATACCTTTTCCCCATCAGTTACACATTTTCTAGCCAAGCATGAACAAACGGCATTCACCGCATCCGCAAATTCCTGTTGCACTGATATTGTTTCTTCTTCCAATTTAATTCCCGAGTTTCCATTAGCGAGAAGAAGGACGGTGTCATTTGTGCTCATATCTCCATCGATGGTAATTCGATTGAATGAATGTTCCACGGCCTCTTTCAAAATATCTTGCAGCTTAGTACTGGATACTTGGATGTCGGTGGTAAGAAATGCCAACATAGTAGCCATGTTTGGCTCGATCATTCCTGCCCCTTTAACCACACCGCCAATAGTAATCTCTCCTCGTGAACATTGAATTTTTGCCGAGCACGATTTTGTGCAGGTATCAGAAGTTAAAATCGCTTCTTGAAATGCACGTGCACCATCGCACCCGTCTTTTACATCCTCGCAGGCGTCTCTAATTCCAGTCGTTAAACGGCTCATCGGGAGTGGTACTCCAATTCTCCCCGTTGAGCAGACAAGCACTTCCTTGGAGTGAATATTTAAATGCCGTGCCACTTCAGAGGCCATTTTTCTAGTGTCTACTTCGCCCTGATTACCGGTACATGCATTTGCATTTCCACTATTTGCTACAATCGCATGAAAAGTTGACCCTGATTCAGAAATTAATTGTTTAGAATATCGAACGGGAGCAGCTTGAACATCATTAGTGGTAAACACGCCCGCACCAATACATGGTTTTGGGGAGTAGATAATACCGAGGTCTAATTTGCCATTGCGGACTCCTTTGACATCGCAATGAACGCCCGAGCAGAAAAACCCCATCGGTTCGGTGAGAGCATCTCCATTTTCAAAAAATTTCACGATAAACCTTCACCTTCATCATACCCTTGGCAAATATTCATTGATTGAACCGCTTGACCACCTGCACCTTTTAACAAGTTGTCTTCGGCTGAACAAATTATATAGCGACCTGTCCTTGGATCTTCATTGACCGAGATGTCTATTCGATTAGTTCCGACTACATGAGCAACATCGGGGAATTCACCTTCTTCAAGTAAATGAACAAATTTTCTTCCAGCGTAGAAAGTTTTC
The DNA here is from genome assembly GCA_963924995.1 of uncultured Opitutales bacterium. GTDB lineage: Bacteria > Verrucomicrobiota > Verrucomicrobiia > Opitutales > Seribacteraceae > Seribacter. The sequence continues at coordinate 16,015 of CAWUUU010000163.1, read as the reverse complement.
CAACATTCCCAAATCTGTGTCCTTTTTAAATTTCCTTTTGCCAAGGCAGAAATTGTTGAGCAAATGCCTCGATTCATGGGAACTAAATGCGGGTGGAATGACAAAATTATCTTATTTGAAACCGCAAGTGACAATTGTTCTTCAATTTCTGACAGATGACGATGTTTGGGTACTCCGTATACACAGGCACTTTCATTCCTTTCACAATAAAGCAGTTTTTCCGTGGCATTTCTTCCAGCTCCACTCACTCCACTCATGCTATTTACCACAATATCATTCTCCTCAATTAACCCATTTTGGAGAAGGGGAAAAAGTGGAATGATAATACTGGTTGGGTAGCATCCAGGAGATGCAATTAGGGGAGATTTTGTCCACGATAATGAATGGATCTCTGGCAGACCATAGGTTGCTCTTTCGAGCCATGCTGGAGCAGGGTGGGGTGATCCGTAGAATTCTTCATAGCACTCCGCCGTGAGCAAGCGGAAATCGGCGGATAGATCGATTACTTTTTTACCTGCCTCAAGCAAAGGAATTGCATATTCGGCGGCTGTCCCATGGGGTACTGCTAGAAAGAAAAGTTCACATTGCTGATTTGTAGCAAGATCTTCAATACTTGGATTTGTAAAAGTTAACCCTTTTGCTTTTCCCCTTAGATGTGGAATGCAGGATTCAACAGTTTTTCCAAAGTAACTTCTTGAAGTTACTTCCACCAAGTTGATTTTCGAGTGGTTTACAAGCAAGGATACAAGTTGCCTGCCGGAATAACCAGAAGCACCTACAACTGTTGCGTTCATTTGAGTGAAATAAAATAGTTTGAGCTAATTAAAAAAACAAACCCCTCGGTTGGAGTTCCGAGGGGTTGTAATAAAGAGAATAAAAGAATTTCTATCGTTTAGAGAATTGGAATCTTTTTCTGGCCCCAGGCTGTCCAGGTTTTTTCCTTTCGAGCTTTCTTGGATCTCGTCGCATATGTCCCTCTTTTTTGAGTGGGACACGAAGCTCAGGATCCATTTTTTCTAAAGCACGTGATAAACCATGTCTAATCGCACCTGCTTGACCTGCACCTCCGCCACCTTTGACATTAACGGTGATATCTACTCCGTCCACCAATTCAACTGTGGCGAGTGGGGACAGAACGATCTTTCGAAATTCCTCAGTTGAGCAATAATCTGAATAATTTTTGCCGTTGATTAGGAAAATTCCAGTGCCTTCTTTAATACGAACACGAGCGGAACTAGTTTTTCTTCTGCCTGTGGCAATAAATTCAGTTGTGGAGGTTTTGTCACTCATAAATGGAATATGTTAACTCGCTAAAGGAGTTGGTTGTTGAGCAGAGTGAGGATGTTCTTCCCCGCTGTAAACTTTAAGTTTTGTGAGCATACGGCTCGCAAGTTTGTTTTTGGGTAACATGCCTTTGACTGCATTGGTGATAATGAATTCAGGTCTGGTTTTCCGGAAATCTGCCACGCTTCGATATTTTTCTCCGCCCATATAACCACTGTAGAACATGTACTTTTTCTGTTCTTCTTTTGCTCCGGTAAGTTTGACTTTGTCTGCGTTGATTACGATAACATAGTCTCCAGTATCTACATGCGGAGTGTAGGTGGGTTTGTCGCGACCACGAAGAGAGTTAGCGATAGACACTGCGAGTCTACCTAGAATTTGATCTTTTGCATCAACAATTCTCCACCCGTGGGTGGTTGTTTCAGCTTTGGCAAGAGTTGTTTTCATGTTAGAATTAGAGAAAAGCTATTAAACAAAACAAATTATTAATCGCTCGTCAACCGAACAATCAATTTATATAGCGAATTTTTAATGGTTAAAACTGCCCAGAACCAAGATCGCTTAAGGTTTGGTCATAAAACTTACGACCATAGCCCATTACCCGATCAGTATTGTCAAAAACGACAGGCATATATCTTTGTTCGATATCTTTATTGGCCAGCGTACCCTCGTTGCCTCCTTTACGAATTTTGTAAAACCAAACACTTCCCCAATCATAGCCTTCAACATAATTGGCAATGCCAGACAGATCAAATACCTGACCTTTAGTCATGCCGACTGCAAGTCCCATCAGGTTTTCAATATTTTCCTTAATCTCTCCATCTCCTTTAGAAAACGGGTTCGATCCTCCTCGACTACAAGAAGAGAAGGAGAGGAATAGGCATGAGAGAATTATACCTAAAAGGATACGAAAGTGTACGGGTAGACTATTCATGTTTTGAATTTATTCATGCTTTTACAAATTTCGCAATATCAATTTTCAAATTTAGATAGCCCCAAGATTTTGGCTTTATTCTTTTTTTGGATCAAATTTTATAAAATTCCTTTTATTGATTAGCTAGTTTCTCAATCGCTTGGTAACTTCGGGCAATCATCTCTCTTGGGTCGTCAAGTAAATTTGCGGTGGCTAATGCATTGTCGAGAAGTTGATTGGCGATTAATTCAGCCGTTTCTTTATCTGCTTCGATCAATTTCGAGAGACCTTTAATGATAGGGTGTCTTTGGTTGACCTGCAATTTAACTGGGGATGCGGGCATTGCATCATCTCCACCCTGCATCATTTTCATAACTCGTCGAGCCGAGGCACCACCGAGGCCGTCTCCACCGACTATACAGACAGGGCTATCGATAAGACGATCTCCGGTTTCCACTTCAGATACTTTATCTTTTAGGCTTTCTTTGAGCCATTTACATAGGGATTTGGTGTCTTTCTTGTTCAGTGATTTACCTTCTGGCTCTTGATCGAGTTTCTCCAACTTTAATTCGTCCGAGTCAGCAGAGATAATCTTCTTCTCTTTATATTCACGAACGGATTGCATGACATATTCGTCCACCGGTTCTGTAAGTAAAAGAACCTCAAGACTGCGAGCTTTTAATGCTTCTAAGTAAGGACCTGCTTCAATAGACTTCCTACTTTTACCAAAAAGAAAAAGAATTTCTTTTTGATCCTTGGCCATCCGATCGATGTATTCATCAAGCCCAGCAAGCTTGCCCGGTTCCAATGCGGTCGATTCAAATCGTAGAAGCTTGGCTAAATCATCTTTGTAAGTGAAGTCAGTGGCGGCTCCTTCTTTTATTAGAATGCCAAACTCTTTCCAAAATTCCAAATAATTCTCGGGTTCTTTTTTGGATTGTTCATTAAGGAATCGAAGGAATCTTTTAGTGAGTACCTGATTAAGCTTGCGGAGTAATTCACTGTCTTGCATCACCTCACGCGATACATTAAGGGGTAAATCCGAGCTATCAACCACACCTTTTAAGAATCTCAACCACTCTGGAAATAAGGCTTTTGGCTCTGCGTCAATTAATACTTTTCTGCAATGAAGGGCTACCTTGTTTTCATTTCTAAACATCCCCATTTTTTCCATATTCCGCTTCGGGACAAAAAGGAGAGAATTAATTTCTAATGGGGCGTCCGCACTAAAATGCATACGCATGAGAGGAGCTTCATAATCATTGGACTGGAATTTGTAAAATTCCTCGTATTCCTCATCCTTTATCTCATTTTTTGAACGGAGCCAAATCGCATCAACCGTGTTTACCTTCTCCCCATTTAAAGAGACAGGGAACTGAACAAAAGCGGAATATTTTTTAATGATATCTTTAACCCGGTCTTCTTTTGCAAATTCAGAAAAGCCCTCCTTTAAGTTAATAATAACTTTTGTCCCTCTTTGTTGATCACTCGATTCTTCGATCGAGTAGGAGCCACTTCCATCACTTTCCCAGCACTGTCCTTCGCCTTCTTTCTTCCAAGTCCGGGTGAATGCCTGGACTTTATCAGAAACCATAAACACGCTGTAAAATCCGACACCAAATTTCCCAATTAGCGAATCATTTTTCTCACCATCTGCCTGTAAGGCTTCTAAGAAGGCTTTGGAGCCAGAGTGGGCGATGGTGCCTAGGTTTTCAATTAGTTCCTCTTTATTCATTCCAAGACCGAAATCTTGAATGGTTAAGGTATTTGCAGTGTCATCTGTGGTTACCTTGATTTCATGTTCAAGCTCATCTTCATAAATTTCTTTCTCCGTCAATTGGAGACGGCGTAATTTCTCCAGGGCGTCAGAAGCGTTGGAAATTAATTCCCTGATAAATATCTCCTTATCTTTATAAAGTGAATTAACCACTATATCGAGAACCTGTTTGGTTTCTGCTTGAAATTCGTGTTTGGTAGATTTGTCAGTCATAATTTTTTAAAAGCGTTTCATGATATAAAGTTTGTGCGAGCCTTCAAGCGATAAGTATCGCAAGTTGAAAATAGAAACTTTTGGCCATTGATTACTTGGAATCAAATTTTTTCCTTAAATGATCGTAAGCCTCGTTAATTTCTTTGGCTTTCTTCTCGGCCACGTCCTTAATTTCTGGCCCCATTGCAACGACTCGATCTGGGTGGTACTGGGCAATAATTTTACGATAGGTCGATTTAACTAATTTTAAATCGAGGGGTTCCTCTAAACCTAAAACTTTTGCATATTTATAATCTTCCGGAGAAAATATAATCTTTTTTGCTTCTTCTTCGGATTCGCCCTTGGGCTTAGGGATTTCATCTTTTGTCTCGATCAGGATCTTTTCTTCCTCTTCATGGTCTTTCTGCCTTCTTTTCCTATTTTCTTTCGGGGTTGTAGATTTTTCTACTTTTTCCTCTTCCGGATTCTCTTTTATATCGGTCGGTTTAACCGTTGGGTTTTGAAAAAAGCAATCTAGTTTCCATAGCATAAACCAGGACGAGAAAAAGAAGAAAGCCCAGGTCAATTTTTGTATAATTAAGGTCAAGGAATTGGGATCCGTTCCAATGATCGACCTCCATCCAGACCAAGTTTGATAATGGGCGTATAAAAATTGACTTGTGTACTCAGAGAACACGACTGAAAGGCACAATCCAAGTGCTCCCACATGCAAGAAATTACTACCCCATGTTGAGACCCTACTCATTAAGGTAAACGGCCCGACCATACATTATATAAGTAAAGCAAAACGCCACCAACTATTATAAGAATCCACTTTAAACCCTTTCTCATTCCACACCATTGCCAAGCAAAATATCTCCTGTCAAATCTTGAATATTTTCGCCCCTTTATTGAATGACACCTATTAACAATCTCGAAGGGGCACTACACAGGTTTTACCAGTGACGGTTTCAGTGCCGTTTACAAGTAAACATTTGCGAGTCAGTTATAAAAGCCGTAGTGACGGAACAATTAATCGTTCATTTGAAAATGGCTTTGTTGCTGTAGTGTATTTCTTAAACGATTGGTGCCGATCAACTTTCTTCCAATTTATATTAAAATTATAAAATGGTGGTAGGGGTCGGATTCGAACCGACGAACGCACGAAGCGGGCGGATTTACAGTCCGCATCCTTTAGCCACTTGGATACCCTACCATTTGGGAAAATAATCACAATAAAGAGACAAAAACTAGAAGCAAGCTGATTATCTTAAAACTTATTTAATTTCGAGGCTTGCCTGTCATTCGCAATTACAGAATATAAAGACGATGTTTCCATTCCCCGATAAAGTGGTGTTGGGAATCACTGGGGGAATTGCTTGCGGTAAGTCGACAGTTTGTAAGAAATTTGCAGATCTTGGCTGGGAAGTAGTTTCTACAGATTCCCTAGTTCACCAGTTACTTCAAGATGACCATGAAGTCATTAATCAAATTATAAATCGTTGGGGTTTGAAAATGAAGAATGCACGGGGAAGCATTGACAAAGCCCAACTTGCTCATGTAATATTTAACTCTTCCTCAGACCGTGCTTGGTTGGAAGGGTTGTTACACCCAAAAGTACGGGAAAGATGGATGTCTTCCGTTCAACATTCTTCTCATCACCGTTTTGTTGTGGAGGTTCCGCTTCTTTTTGAAAATGACCTTGATGCCCTTTTTACAAAAACAATTTCTGTCCATGCTTCTCCAAGCATCCAATTTACACGCCTACAAGAAAGAGGCTTTTCTGAGGCTGAAATCAATTCTCGGATTAATGCACAAATGTCTGTTGAGGAAAAATCTAATCGGGCCCAGTTTGTCATTTTAGGAGATGGCGATCTAGGATTTTTAGAAACACAAATCAAAATATTTTTAACTTATTTATAACTTACACACTTAAATAATTTGTTATGCCCACGAAAAAAACCACTACCACTCCCAAAAAAGTAAAAGAAGTTCCTGTGGAACCCACACTCGAGGACAGCATCTCTCCAATTGAAAAAACGGAACAGGTAAAAGTCGAAAAGCCCAAACCTAAGCCAAAAAAAGTTTCCTCGAAAAAACCAAAGCCAGTTCCTGCAGAACCTCCAGAGGATGCTCAACTTTTCTTTAGCACAGATGGGAGCGAGCCAGCAAAACCCGACTTAAACCCCTTTGATAAGGAAGCAAAAGCCCCTCAATCTTCGCCTGAACCTGCAGTGGGAAATAGCCCGCCCAATGAAAAACCTGTACCGGTTCAAGGCAATCCATCCCCGCAGTCCCCGCCCCAGCAACAAACTCAGCAACAACCTCAGCAACCTAGGCATAATCATCCCAATCAACCAAGGCAAGGTCAGGGGAATGGCCCGGGGAATAAGAATTTAAAAAAACAAAATTGGCAGGATAAAAAGAGGCAGAAGCCCAATCATCCCCGACCGAAATTTAAAAAGCCTCGTAAATTACCTTATGAGGATACTGAATCAAAGTCTCTCGAGCTAGGCAATTTACTCGAATTTGAAGGATTGAAAACCGAGGCGGGGGTTTCTTCACTTGCAGAACTTTATGCGGGGTCAGATGAAGCGGTGATTAACTTTAATGAACTTTATTTACTTTCGCTTCAAGAATTGAAGGAAAAAATTGCTTCTTTATCTGTTGAGGTTGAATTACCACCTGCACCAATACGGGAAGAAATTTTCGATCTTTTATTGGAGGCGTGCCTAGCGAAGAAGCAACCTGTTGAGATTTCTGCTATACTTGAGGTCACAGAAGATGGGCACGGCTTTCTTCTTCAGCAAAAGGATAACTATCGATTAAAAGCACAAAGCCCGCTTGTTCCTGCTCCGTTAGTTAAACGCTTTGGACTGAAGACTGGGCACCTAGTGCAAGGCTTTATTCATCCCAAAATGGAACAATCTACCTGTCCAGTTTTAATTCAGATCGATAAGGTGATGAACGGAGCACCTGAGGAGGCGTCTCGGATAATGCCCTTTACTGAATTGGTTCCTTATTATCCCTTGGATCGAATATACCTCGAGACCAATGCGGATGTGGAATGGGATAATGTCTCGATGCGTGTAGTCGATCTTGTTTCCCCAATCGGATTTGGGCAGCGAGGATTAATTGTGGCACCCCCAAGGACGGGGAAGACCGTTTTGCAACAAGCAATCGCTCGAGCCCTTCGTGTTAATAATCCACAAGCTCATTTAATTGTTTTACTAGTGGATGAGCGTCCCGAAGAGGTTACTGACTTTCGTCGTCAAGTTCCGGATTCTGAAGTGATTGCATCTACATTTGATGAAAGTGCTGAAAGTCATGTTCATGCGGCCGAAATTGTGATTGAAAAAGCTCGTCGAATGGTCGAGTGCAACCAAGATGTGGTCATTTTATTAGACTCAATTACCAGACTGGCAAGAGCTTACAACGCAACGATGCCCAATAGTGGGAAGATTTTAAGCGGAGGGGTAGAAGCAACCGCCTTGCAACGACCCAAGCGATTTTTTGGTTCGGCCCGAAATATTGAGGGAGGGGGAAGCCTTACAATATTGGGGACGGCCTTGGTTGAGACGGGTAGTAAAATGGATGAAGTAATTTTTGAAGAATTTAAGGGCACCGGCAATATGGAACTTCATTTAGATCGTGAACTTTCCAATAAAAGAATTTTCCCTGCCTTGGATTTCGAAAAAAGCGGTACTCGAAAAGAGGAACTTTTATATCATCCCGATGAGTTGAATAAAATTTACTCTCTGAGGCGTTCCCTCAAAGGTGTTCCGCCGGTCGATGCAATGGAAATGTTCATACAAAGAGTCCGTAAAACAAAAAACAATCCAGAATTTTTGGTAGGTTTAGGTAGATGAGCTTGTAAATACTAGATAAAGTTTACTATATTTTTACTTTCTTTTATCTTACTTTCCTTGCCCCGCCTTTTATATGAACCCAACGGACGAATTTATCCTAGATGCATTTAAGCAGCAAGGTATGCTTTCCGAGGAAGTACTTGCGGAAATCACTGCGGAAGTTGAGGCAGAAGGAGAGAGTTTAATCGGAGGTAAAGAACTGGCCATAATGAACGGCGTTTTGGAGAAAACGGGAATGCCCGAGTCCGAGGTGGTTGGTTTTTTAGCTTCTGAATTGAATATGGATGCGGTTGACCTTACTGAAGTCAATCCAACTGAGGATATTATTGCTCTACTTACTCCCGAGTGGGCGAGGAAGTATGAAGCATTTCCGCTGGGAGCAACCGGAGCAGAGATTGAAATTGTTTTTGGAAATCCCCTTGATCAGGATGGCTTTGATAATCTGACACATCTTTTGGGTAAAACAATTAACCCTAAAGTAGCCTATCGAGGCTCGGTTCTAGCCGCAATCGATGAAGCTTACGGTGCAGCTGAAGACCGGAAGATGAAGGATTTCTTTGGAGGGGTGGGGGATGATGATATTGAAATTGGAGAAGGAGTTAACCCAGAAGATGTAAGTGAGGAAGATGCTCCAATCATTAAATATGTTCATTCAGTAATTAAAGATGCACTTGAAATGAGAGCCTCTGATATTCACATGGAACCATTGGAGAAAAAGTTTCGTATTCGTTTTCGAGTCGATGGAAAATTACGTGAGCAACAAGATCCACCCAAGAGATTACAACCATCGATTATTTCGAGGACTAAACTGATGGCGAATGTTAGTTTAGCGGAGAAACGAGTCCCATTAGATGGAAGAATTAATGTGAAGGTGGGAGAAAAATCGATCGATCTGCGGGTGTCCACTTTACCCACAGTGCATGGAGAAAGCATTGTGATGCGTATTTTGGATAAAGAAAGCCTTAGCTTGGGCCTTCCTCAGCTTGGTTTCTTTTCTGATGATCAAGCAACTTTTGAAAAAGTAATTACTTTGCCAGATGGAATATTTCTTGTAACTGGACCCACGGGCTCAGGAAAATCAACCACTCTGTATTCCGCTTTGAATGTAATTAATAAACCGGATCGTAAAATTATTACAGTGGAAGATCCGGTCGAATACGAACTGGCCGGCATTAACCAGGTTCAGGTTCGAGCTGAAGTAGGAATGACCTTCTCTGCGGCTTTGCGTTCAATGCTTCGTCAGGCTCCCAATATTGTTATGGTTGGGGAGATTCGAGATTTGGAAACTGCTGAGATTGCGATTAATGCCTCCCTTACAGGCCATATGGTGTTCAGTACATTACACACCAACGATGCACCAAGTTCAGTTTCTCGTTTGGTTGATATGGGGGTCAAGCCATTCCTGGTTTCTGCGTCTTTGCGTGCGGCCCTCGCTCAACGATTAGTCCGTTCTATTTGTCAAAATTGTAAGGAACCATACACGGCAAGTGGAAATGAACTTAATATTTTGGGGGTGACTGAAGAACAGGCTTCTTCTGCCACTTTTATGCATGGAGCTGGTTGTGCAAAATGTGGCGATAGTGGTTTCCGTGGTAGAAAAGGTGTGTTTGAAATTTTTGTGATTAATCAGGAAATTGAGGAAATGATTTATCATAATGTAAGCATCGTCGAATTACGTAAAAAAGCACGGGAAATGGGGATGCGTTCTATGCGTGAGGATGGCTTTAGAAAAGTTTTGGCTGGGGTCACCACGTTAGACGAAGTCCTCATGGTAACCACTGCGGAGGAATAGAAATTCGATCATGCTTTTTGTAGATTATAATTCTAGTATTCGAGACATCTTCAAGCAAGTGGAGGGGGTTTCCAAGCATGGATTGGAGGAACTTTTTGACGAGGATGTCATCGCGGGAAGGCGTTCGTATGCGGATGTAATTATTGCCGCGGGTTTGGCGTCTAGGGAAGATGTGTTGAGCTTGGTCGCCGAGTTCCTTGGCCATGAGCTACAAGTGGGAGAGGTCGCTGAAATTGAAGCGGATACACTCTCGTCAATCGAAGCTGATATGGCTCGCCAGTATGGAATCGTTCCCCTTTATCTTTCGGAGGGAGGTATTCATTTACTTGCGTCAGATCCGTTTAATTCGGCAATCATTGATGATTTAACCTTCGCTCTGAATCTTGAAATTCAATTAGTTGTATGCGATCCTGATTATGTCGCCCAGCTTTTGGATGTTTACTACCCACAGGAAGAAAGTTCCCTCGATGATTTACTCGGGGATGTTGGCTTGGAAAACTTTGAGGGCTTAGATGAATCTAAGGAAAATGAATTAAGTGATGCGGCGAATGAAACTCCGATAATTCGGTTTGTAAATTTAGTTATCCAACAAGCAATTCGGGCCCAAGCCTCGGATATTCATTTCGAACCATTTGAGAATGAATTTCGTATTCGTTATCGAGTGGACGGAGCTCTTTATGAAATGTCTCCTCCACCTAAAAGCTTGGCCCTGCCAGTTATATCGCGAATTAAAGTTATTGCTGATTTAAATATTGCCGAGCATCGCGTACCTCAAGATGGAAGAATTAAAATGACCATTGAGGGAAGGGCCGTTGACTTACGGGTTTCCACTTTACCCACTCAATTTGGAGAGAGTGTGGTTTTACGGGTTTTAGATAAATCTGCGGTTAATTTAGACCTCGATAAATTAGGACTACCGGAAAATGTCAAAACCAATATTCGAGATGCAGTTCGTAGACCTAATGGAATATTTATTGTAACAGGTCCAACTGGTTCGGGGAAAACTACTACCTTGTATAGTGCATTGAGAGAAGTAAATACCATAGAGACCAAAATTTTAACTGCTGAAGATCCGGTGGAGTATGAAATTGAGGGCATCATGCAGGTCCCCGTTAATCATCAAGTGGGTCTAGACTTTTCACGTGCTTTGCGTGCCTTTTTGCGCCAAGATCCTGACAAAATTATGGTGGGGGAAATTCGTGATATCGAAACGGCAAGAATTGCGGTGCAGGCCTCTCTTACTGGTCATGTTGTTTTGAGTACTTTGCATACCAATGATGCCCCGGGTGCGGTGACTCGTTTAATTGATATGGGCTTGGAACCATTCCTTCTTTCCGCTTCCCTCGAGTTTATACTTGCCCAACGTTTGGTGAGGAAAATTTGCTCAACTTGCAAGCAAGCTTATAAACCTGAGAAAGAAGTTTTTGAGAATCTCGGCTTAAATCCGAATGAGTTGGGGGAAAGGCAATTTTATTTTGGTGCAGGTTGTGCGGATTGTAATAAGTCTGGATATCGGGGTCGTACCGGTTTATTTGAAATGATTAAAGCAACAGATGGCTTTAGGGAAATGATTAATTCAGGAGCGGCAACTCTGGTGCTTCGTCAAAAGGCAATCGAGCAGGGCATGCGTACATTGAGAGAGGATGGAATCCGCTCGATATTTGATGGTGAGAGCACAGTGGAGGAAGTCTTGAAATATACTTAAAAACGATTTACTACTAAATATTATGCCTGTTTACCAATTTACCGCCACTGATCAGACTGGAGCTCCCTCACAGGGTACTTTTGAGGCGGCTAACGAAGAACAAGCCTTTGCCCAATTAGCCCAATACGGACTAACTGTTTCCCAGGTCGTTCCTGTTGAAGTTCCTGCGGCAACACTCAGCCCGGCTCCCGCACCTACGCCCGAGCCCAAAGCCGTGGACAAAAAATCCCCAAAGAAAGCCAAAGCTGAAAAAGCTCCCAAGCCAATTAAGCCCAAGAAGAAAAAGAAAAAAGGCGGTCTTTTAGCCATCGAACTCGGTGGCGGACCCACTACTGAAGATATTTCGATTTTTACCCGACAAATGTCGACCCTGGTACATGCGGGTCTGCCTTTATTGCGTAGTTTGGAAGTGATGGTTAAGCAGCAGGAAAAAAAGCCAAAATTTAAAGCCATTTTAGAGGATATTTCCGAGAAGGTATCTTCTGGTGGAAATCTGTCGGATGGACTTGCTGGATATCCCAAGATTTTTGATAACTTGTATGTCAATATGGTGAAAGCCGGAGAGGCGGGAGGTGTCTTAGAATTGGTACTTGATCGATTGGCTCAATTTCAGGAAAAAAATATTAGGACGATTAAGAAGGTTAAATCTGCCATGATTTATCCAAGTGTTATCATGTTTGTGGCGGTTGGAATTGTAACCCTTCTCATGATGGTGGTGGTTCCCCAATTCCAAACAATTTTTGAACAAATGCTTCGCGGTGCACCCCTTCCTGGTCCCACTCAAATTGTTATTGGTATAAGTGAACTTTTTTCTACGCATCCAATCCTAGTTCTTGGCGGTATGGGCGGAACGGTGGGCGGGTTAATTCTTTTTAAAAAAACAAAGCCCGGAGCAAAAGTTTTTGATTGGCTTGGTCTTAATGTGCCCGCAGTTAAGGATGTGGTCGGAAAGTCAAATATTTCTCGGATTACTCGAACCTTTGGCACTCTATTAAGTAGCGGTGTCCCAATTTTACAAGCCTTACAGATTACTCGCGATACTCTTTCAAATGGCCTTTTTATCAATGCAATGAGTAAGGTTCATGATTCGGTAAGGGATGGGGAAGCCATGGCAGTTCAGATGGAAAGAGAATCTGTATTCCCGACCATGGTTACCAGTATGGTTGAAATTGGTGAGGAAACTGGAGAACTACCTGATATGCTCAATCGAATAGCAGATAATTATGATGAAGATGTTGATAATGCAGTCGCAGGAATGACTTCTTTGATCGAGCCTGTGATGATTGTATTTTTGGCGGTCGCAGTCGGTTTTATCGTGATCGCACTATTTCTACCAATCGTCGCAATCATCGAGACAATCGGAAAGTAAAAGCCTACTTGATTTGGGGTAAATTGGCTTGTTGCCAAGCCTTTGCTTTTTCAGGATCTATTCGACTCCACGCAGAAACAGCTTTATTTACCGCTTTTTCTTTGGTCTTAGGATCAACGATAGACAAGGCCCATCCTGCGGCTCCTTCGGGGTCACGGGTTGAGATTCGATTTACAAATTCATTGACCACCGGGTCCATTTCAGCCCTTGGTGGGAATGAATTTAACCACTCAGCCGTGGCAATGGGGTCAGTTAATGCCCACCTTGAAGTAAGCTGTTTCATTCCGTAATACTTTTTTTCTTCTTCGGGTATTTGGTTAATCCATTCAGAGGCAGCAGAGGCATCTTTGGTAACCCATTGAGTGAGTAAATTATCCATTACTCGGTGCGAGGCTTTATCATCTTTCATGGATGTTACCCATTGAGCAGTAGCGGCAATATCTTGCCTTGCTAGCCGTGCTCCCATTTGGCCCAAAATTGTTTCGCGCATTCTTTCGTCCCCTTTTGGGAATTGATTGGCCCATTCAATCGCTCGATCAAAACCCATTTCAGTGTATTTTTGTGCGAGAAAAGTCGAGGCCTGCCAACGGGCACTTCCTTCAGGTAAATTTCTAAATACTTGATTTGCAGAATCTAAGTTTTGTTCAGCCAACCCCTTAATCACTCCAAGGAGAAGGGGATTATCTTCTGGTTTATCACTCGAGTTATTAGCACGAGCCCACTGTATCGCACCTTCTGGGTCTCGATTGGCCCATCCGGCTAACACTTCTGAAATACCAAATCTCCTTTCACTTTTTGCATCCAAAGAATCACTCGCGTATTTTAAGGCCGCTTCTGGATCGATCGCGGCCCAACTTCTCATTAAGAGTTTCATCTCGAGGTGCCTGCCATATCCTTTGGGTAAAGCTTCAAAGGCATTAACTACTTCAAATACATTCCCTTTATCCATCGCTCGAACTGCGTCTAGGTAGGCACCCATTCGCTCGATCATATCTCCCCCTTCCATAATCCTAATGAGGTTGGGTGGTAATGAAGGGTTGTTAATGCTTTTTTGAGGAAATCTAGTTGAATAAGTGGAAGACGCAGTTAGCGATTGCAATTTATTTTCACGAGATGGGGTTTGGAACGAGGATGTTTGAGGATTTTTTCTTTTTTCTTCCACTTCCCCATCAGAATATTTCGGGTGAGTCGAAGATGACCCGAGTTGCAAGCCTAAGTAGAAAATGGCGGCAAGCGAACAGATCCAGGGTAATCCAATTTTTAAAAATAGTTTCAAAGCGGTTTATAAATTTAGTACTTCTATTCTGTTTACACGCAAAAAAAAATGCAAGTGAAGATTTAAATGAAAAATATTCATCTAAATAATTATTATAATTAATGATTAATTATGATCATATTGATGAGTTAAAAGTTTCAATATAATATGAAATTTATTGTTTGATAAAAATATATATAAAAAATAGTTTTTAAATGTTCCTAGTGAACAAAACTTAAACTAATACAAACAAAAATATGAAAAATAAATTAACAACATTAACGGTGGCGAGCATGCTTGCCATATCAAATATAAGTGCGATTGAAATTGGACCCACTGGTAGTGGGATCGATTTGTCTGGTTTCGTGGACATTGGTGCTTCCAAGCAAGGTTCTGACACTGAATCGACTAAAGCTCAAGTGGAATTGAACTTTGGTTACACAATGGGACCGGTTTCCGCGGCTGTTGGACTCGACTTTGGTGAGAGTTCCGTGTACGGCGACCAAACCCCCAACAACAACCTTGAAGAAGCTTACATCACATATGATTTCGGCAACGGATTAAGTGTTACTGGAGGAAGAATGCTATCCTACATGGGATTCGAAGCGTTTGATCCAACGAATATGTATCAATTCAGTTATGCTTACGATGTTGGTGGTGCAACACTAACCGGAGAAACAGATGCCACAGGTGCTCAAATGATCTATGATGCCTACGATACAGGTGCTTCCATTGATTACGGAAACGATCTTTTTAGCGTCGGTGTGTGGGCGAGTTTGGAAAATGAAGCTGGTTATGAACTCGCATTGGCTTACACAGGAATTGAAAACTTCACAGCCAAAGCGATTTACTCAGATTTTAGTGCTCCTGCTTTGAAAGCTTATGAAAAATCCACTTACTGGGTCAGTTACCAACTTGATAAACTTCTTATAGCTGGAGAAATAGCAGAAAATGACCAATTGGACACTGGTTACGATGTCGATGGTATGCTCGTGATGG
Source organism: uncultured Opitutales bacterium (assembly GCA_963924995.1). Classification (GTDB taxonomy): domain Bacteria; phylum Verrucomicrobiota; class Verrucomicrobiia; order Opitutales; family Seribacteraceae; genus Seribacter. The sequence goes on along the minus strand of CAWUUU010000163.1, from coordinate 860 downwards.
CTAATTATGCTTTATCAGACAAAGTGGGACTCACTTTTAGGTACTCCGAAATGGAGATAACTGGAGCGACTAACTCAACTGTCGAGTATGAAGGTACAAAGTTCACGTTTTCTCCAAGTTATATTTTCACCGATAACTTATCTGGGTTACTAGAGTATAGTTCTTATACCAAGGATTCCGGGAATATCGCTGAACCTGGAGATCTTATTGCCGCTGAAGTAATTTTCACATTCTAAAACTTTCAGTCTAGTTTGTTTGTTAGAGGGTGGGCGATTAATTTCGCCCACCCTCTTTTTTTAATGTTTTGCATGAATTAAATTAATGAAAATTATTAATTTAATGGAATTAAAATAATTTTCCTCATTTATTTAAATTAATTTAATTTGGCGCGAAAAATGGAACATCGTGGTTCAAAACCTGAGTTATATTAAATTTCTTGGGATACCTAATAAATCTAAATCTAAAATATGTATATAATGAAAAAAAATAAGTTTAAATTAGCGCTAGCTGCTATCTTGGGGTTGACTTTGTCAGTCCCAAGTTTGCACGCAGTTAAAATTGGCGTTCTTCATTCCTTAAGTGGAACAATGGCGATTTCTGAGACTTCTCTACGGGATGTGGTCATGATGGCAGTAGAAGAGATTAATGAGTCTGGAGGAGTTTTGGGCGAGCAGGTCGAGGCGGTTGTGGTCGATCCTGCTTCCGATTGGCCTCTCTTCGCGGAGAAAGCAAAACAGTTGATTACTGAAGATAAAGTAGCGGTCACCTTTGGTTGCTGGACTTCTGTTAGTCGTAAGTCCTGTCTTCCTGTTTTTGAGGAAAACAATGCCTTACTTTTTTACCCCGTTCAATATGAGGGT
>CAWUUU010000162.1:0-2592 GCA_963924995.1 uncultured Opitutales bacterium | reverse complement strand
AGCAGAGGCTTTCCGCTCAGGTCCTTGGTTTCTTCCAAACGGGAAAGGAAGTAGCTGTATTGTTCGATGGCGAAAGTATCGTAGTTCGTGAGTTTTTCCATGTAGCCCTCATCACCGCCGTGGTGACTGAGTTGGTGACGGGACTCGGTAATGCCGATCTCGGGTATGGCGAAGGCATCTCCTTCTCCTCCCAGGCTGAAGGTGGCGACCCGGGTGACGTCGGTTTGAAAGGCGAGAACCATCAAGTCATAAACCGTACGGAAGTAATCCCCCGCCTGGGCTTTGGTGACTTTACGGTTGGTGCGTTTGCGGGCGGTGTCTGAAATTTGGGGCAGTGGCGTATCGAGCCAGTCATCGGCACGACGGGTACGGATTTCCGCTTCGCGCACGGAGGTGAGGTACTGATCCATGCGTCCCTTGTCCGCCGTTCCCATTTTTTTCTCCAATCGACGAACCTCTTCCAGGTTGTCATCCAATACGCTGGCCTTGCGACGAAGTCTTTTGCGCTGGGCATCGATGCCACCCTTGGGTTCTTCGAAGAGAGATGCGAAAATCTGGCTGCACTGGCGCATGGCGGGCAGTTGGACACCATCCGGAGTCCAGGCTAGGGAACCCTGGGTCAGGGCAACTTCAAGCGAGGAGTAGCGGGTGTGTTGGCCGGTGATTTCGGCCATTTTTTGGTCCACCGAAATGGAATTGCGGTGAGCGGCTCCAATTTTACCTCCGGTCAAAAAGACGTTAATGCAGTTGTGGTGATGACCAAGGCTGCCCGGGTGATGAAGGCCACTGATCGGGGAGATGGCATTGCGGTGTTTTTCCAGTGGCTTGAGGGAACGGGAGAACTTGTAGTCCCGGCCCGATTCGGTGATCTGGTAGTTCAGGGAATGAACCCCGTTGGCTAGGTATATGAAAGCGCTCCGTCTGGGCGTGGAAACTTTTTCGGCTGCCTTGAGTGGAGTCATACATTCGAGCATGGGAAGGGCAATGCAGGTCCCCATTGCCCGGAGAGCATGGCGACGGTTGATAAGCCAGGATTGTGATAAGTAGTTCATGTTTTTTCCTTCTGTATATTTTTAAATTCTAGCGTTTGCGGATGAGGTCGGAGAGGGCCACGGCCCGCACGATGTCCTTGATTTGAAAATTCTTTTTCTTTGCCTCTTCCACAATGGACGAAAGATCATCCTTGTCGTCGACCGTAAGGACGCGACGCAAGGCATAGGTGCATAGGTGCTCGATGAAGGCCCGGGCGAACTTGTCGCGGTCCTCGAGCAGCAACCTTTTGAACTCAACGGAACCATTGAAGGTTCGTCCGTCCGGCAAGGTTCCCGAGGCATCGACCGGAGGATTCTCTCCTTTCCCAGCGGGTACGAGTTCGCGGGTTCGCCATTGTCCGATGGCATCGTACTGGTCGAAGGCCAGACCCAGAGGATCAATGGTTTTGTGACAGGCGGCGCAATTGGGATCCTTGGTGTGGGCCTCGATGCGTTCACGGATGGTGATCTTGTCTCCTTGGGGAGGGACGGGTTCGATCGGGTCGACGTTGGCCGGTGGGGCTGGAGGGGTCTTGTTGAAGATGGTTTCGCTCAGCCATACCCCGCGGTGGACCGGGCGGTGGCGTGTGCCGTCCGAGGTCAGTCCGAGCACGGCACCCATCGTGAGCAGTCCCCCTCGTTTGTCCTCGAGATTGAGTGAAACGCGCTGGAAATCGCCCGTCTTCGGTTCTGGCAATCCGTAAAAGTCGCAGAGGCGGGCGTTGGCCATCGTCCAGTGGGAATCAAGCAGGGTTTCGATGGGAAGGTTTTTGGTGAGCATTTCTCGAAAGAATTCAACCGGTTCGTTGCGCATGCTCGTCTCTAGCCAGTCGTCGTAGGTGGGGTAGAGCTTTTTGTCCGGGGGAAACATTCCAACCTTGTGCAGTTGGAGCCATTGCCTTGAAAAATCATCGATGAAGCGTTCGATTCGGCCATCCGATAACATACGGTCGACCTGTTTGTTCAGCTCGGTGCCATTTAGCTTTTCTTGGTTTGCCAATGCGAAGAGAGGATCATCAGGCATGGAGCTCCAAAGGAAGTAGGAGAGTCGCGAGGCAAGTTCGTGTTCGTTCAGTAGTTCCCTTGTTTGTGGCTCGCCCTCGACTAAATAGATGAAGTTTCGCGAAGTCAGGACCCGAAGCAAAGCCGTACGAAACGCTTCTTGGACTTCTTCGCCCGCTTCGAGATCTTCTTGGTAAGAATTAAGATAGCCTACTAATTCCCGAGGATTCACTTTCCTTCGCCATGCCCGTTCCGCAAAAGACTGAAGATGATCACTAACTTGATCAACGGTCGCATTGCTTTCCGGGAAAATTCCTTTACGGAGAGATTTCTCCCGAGGGGTTACGATGGGACCTTCCCATTCCACCCAGTCGAGAATCACCGTGGAGAAGATTCCGTTTCCTTTATCATCAAACATTTGCGGTGCATTTGGGTTCAATAGGAAGGTCTCACTACTGTGCGTAAATATGTAGCTATCCCGGCTGGCAAGGGCGTTACGGAAGGCGGCACCCTGTCGACGGTCGATCACATCCGTGGCCACTACGGCGAAGTGCAATTG
>CAWUUU010000161.1:0-15200 GCA_963924995.1 uncultured Opitutales bacterium | reverse complement strand
GGCAGGGCTTTTGTCTGACCATGTTGAACCCGCACTTGATAACGAACTTGCATCAAGCCAGAGCTTCATACCCGGAAGAGTGTTGGGGAAATTAGCCAAGCTGGTGTCTGTACCGGTTTTCGTTGCGGTCAGAGCAAATGGAGCATCTCCATATGATTTTCCCGCTATGGTTTGATTCCAGTCGATAACACGTCTTCCTTTAATGACATTAAAAGAAAAAGTTTTACTGTCATTTCCATCCGAATTGATTGCAGTAAAAGTAGCGTTAAAGTCTCCAATAAATCCGGTAGTGCCTGTAATCACACCGGTGTTGTTTATGCTCAAACCTGAAGCAAGTCCAGTTGCAGTCCAACTTGTTGGGTTTCGCGAAGCAGGAACTTGAAGGCTTATGGACTTACCGGTGGTTAGAATTGCATCAACTGATGGTGCTGACCACATGGCGATTTGAGAAGGTTTGCCCAAGTTTACGCGTTCTTCACTTCCACCAGGTTGGGTAATATACCAATTGTTTGTATCACCACCGGCACCTTCGGCTGTCATGTAGAAGAAATTATAGACAGTTCCTGCCACCAATTCTAGAGTGCCCGAGCCGTCCCATGCAAATGGTGCTAAACTTTCTGATGCGGCAAAAGTTCCATCATTATCCAAGTCAATATACATGGCACCGGCATCATCATTGCTCCAACGGAATGTGTAAGCACCTGTGTTTGTGGCAAGAAAGGATCCAGATATTGCAGTCATGAAATTACTACCCCCACTGAAAGCGGGGAAATGATTCCAATTTAGAATATCCGTATTCGAGTTGGTTAATTGAATATTATGAGAATCTCCGGTGTGGGCTAACAAGCCTTTACTACCAGTAAATACGCGAGAACTGGAGTAGGAGTAAGTGGCACCATCCAAATTGTTATGACCGGAGCTTGGATTTGGACCCATAAATACCGAGGCATGAACTGGATGAAATACCACTCCACTGAGCTCCTCGATTCGTGGTCCGTTGTTGAATATTGGGGGAACATCTTTGTAGGTATGATTGGAATCCAAGCTATCTGCAGCTCCCCATTTATGGGCTAAATATCCCTCAACCTGATGCTCTTCCTGAGTAGTCAGTTGACGAGTAAATAAGAGAAGCTCCGCAAGGTCTCCTCCAAAATCGTTACTGGAAGAACTCGCTGATTTTCCAAGTTTGATATTGGTGAGCGTGGAACCACTCGCCGCAGATTTTTTGGCAACTTTTGCGGTAAAGGCTGAGTTGGTTGTGCTTGGGATTAATGCCCAAGATGATTCACTGATCAAGTGCGCATTCGCATCACCTGAATCAACAGCCCTTCGTGTCAGTGCATAAACGGTGTAACCTCCCGCAGTAGTACGAATAGAGGAAACATTAAGTATATCACCATTGCCATCAAAGCGTACTCCGGGCTTACTGCCAAATGAACCGCTCGCAATGACAGGCTGATTGTTGCTGGCGGACTGGCTAACCGTCTGGTTTTCAAGAGATTTATCTGTCCAAGTTGCCACTGCAGTACCATTGCTCAGATTATCAACATTTCCATCCCCATTGAGATCAATGGCGTCAAGCCATAGGGCAAGTCCGGGAATGGAGTATTTATTAATAGAGGTATTCGCTGGTTTGAAGGTTTTTACAGGTCCCCAGGAAGTGCCAGCAGAGTTGGTAGCCTTGGCGATGTAGTAATAATCTGCACCCGTTGTCAGACCAGTTAGTGAGTGCGACAGAACACCTATTCCATGAGAACCAGAAAGGGCATAATTATTGTCCCAATTGGTTGTATCGATTTGGCTGAATTTTAGGTTGTCAATACAAGCTCTTACATGACCAGCCCCATTATCATTAAATTTGAGAATATAGTTGGATCCAGCTTGGCCCATGAAATTAAAGTTTACATGCTCTTTGTCACCTGCCCCCATGGCCGCGGTTGTCATACTGAATACTTGACCGTTTCCAACTTTATTTATGGTTAAAGTCCAAGCACTATCCGCCTCAGTCATGTCAGTGGCATGGCCAATGTCTAAAGATTGCAGATAGAGTGCTTTACCACTGCCAACATTAAAAGTAACATAGGGTACGGCAACACCTCCATCCATATCCAATTGGAGCACATCGACAGAAGATGTTGAAGGGTCCATGAAGTTAAAGCCACTTCCGCCATGCACTTCCAAAACATTGCTAGCTGCAGTCCATGCGAGTGAAATATTTGGAGTTCCACCGTCTGAAACAGTCGCACCAGATACAGCACCTGAGAGGCTACTACCAAAAGTACTTGAAAGATCATTGTTACTACTTTGGCCAGTAGCAAAGTCGAGAATAGTTGTTCCCTGCTTTACATCATCACCCCAGTAAAAAGTTACATTGGAATCATTTCCATTAGTAAAAGTAAGCTTGGAATTAAGTTTGGCAGAAGTCTTGGTAATCTCTGTTGCTCCTGGAGTTTCAACGATAGGCGGTCCCAGTGTGGTTAAGGTTGTTATGTCGGACAAACTGATACCGCCCTGGTTTTGAACGGTGAATCGATATTTATAGGAAGTTCCGGCAGCTAGGCTTGAAAGGTTGTGCGTAAATGTACCGAGGGCCTTTTGTCCTAAATTGACTGCAGTGGTAGGCAGGTTGGTTTGAACTGGGAAATCGTAATCTGCTACACGGTTGCTGAAACCATAGATGTGCCAGGTGCTCCCCGTGGTCGGATCGATGGTAAATTCGGCTTCACTGCCTGATGGGGTGTAGGAGCAATTGACCAATAATCCATCTTGGGATGTTCCCCCGTATTGACTTTGATTGAGCGTTACAGTGGCAGACAATTCCGAACAGGATAATATGGCGGGTCTACCAGATGCTTCCCACGCTTGATTGTAAAGAGTGAAGACATAGCTCTTGCCGGGGGTAAGTCCAGAAACCTTAATTTTTTGTGGGTCTCCGGCGTAACGCATTCCGTTGGAAAGCATGGCCCCGATTTGACCACCCACAGTCGATGTCTGTGAGTTATGAGCTGATGTCATTCCCGCAGTGATCTGCCATCCAGTTCCACCGGTTCCGGATGCACCTGCAAAAGTGACTCCGTTAATCGTTTTGTTTGAACCATTGAGACTGACTGCACAGGTGTAATTGTGTTCAGCTGAAATACCGGAATCACCATCGCCAGTTAAGTGTGAAGATGACCACCCCTCGGCACCAATATACCGGGAAGTGTTTAATGCTGAGGATAATCCCCATTTGTGGGCAAGATAACCCTCTATTTTTTGTCGTTCAAAACTGGACAGGGATCCGGACACAATCATATGTTCGTAAATTGAACCTTGGAAGGGTGAAGAAGAGCCATTATTGTTAGCTCCTAAGACATAATTTCCACCGAAAGAACCACTGCCTGCATCTCCGGTCGACGAATGGGCACCGTTAATAAAAAGATTACTGGTTGAACCATTGAACTTATATGAATAAAGGGTTTTACCGATCGGGTTTAATGAGGTTGAGCGAATCCATGAACCAGCATGAGAGCCGAACCCTTGGTTTGAGACTTCCCCTAAAATATAACGTCCGGTTGATGAATCATGAATGTATTGGTTATCGGTATTTGACCCGGAATATTCGGCAACCAAAAAGAATGTCAATGGTTGGGTGAGTAGGGGAGCCGAGCCTGATAAAGAGTCAGAGGCAAAGGTGATCTTCTTACTCGTTCCATTGTAGCCAGGTTTTGATCCTGCGGTTGATTGGGTCAGATTAAATCCATTTCCGCTTTTATCTCTCCATTCACTGACTGCATTTGAACTATGTGTGATCGTGGATGAGTCATTCGCATCCAACCAAAGTCTTAAACCACTTCCTAGGGATAAGGGAAGGTAGGAATCAAAGATACCAGACTCCAAACTATCGACCGGATCATAAAGGAGGGTAACGGTTGGCTGGGTCGATCCATCAAAAGAAACCACAGTACCATTTACAGTAACCGAAGAACCGGCAACCGAAGAAGCATCCTGTGCGGTAATGGATGGCGGATCCAGTTTATTACCAGTCTTGAAGGAATAGGCGTCGGACCATGATGCCCCTGCTGAGTTGGTCGAACGAATACGAAATACATAGGATGTGTTCCCACTCAAACCGTTCATTCCTAGAGTAATTTGTCCCGCACTCTGATTCCCGGAAAGAGATGTGTTTGCATCCCAACCTGTTACGGTGGCACCTTTATCTACAGTACCATAAAAAATATCCATTGATACATTCGCCCCACCAGTTTCTTTCAGTGTCACCGTTGCAGTAGCAGAAGTGGAACCAGAATTTACAGCGAAGAGATCACCATTTCCTTCGCCATATACTGTAGCCACTTCATTTGAGGACAGGGCAACTCCATAAATTCGAAAATCATCCAGATATTCTGCAAAGCGCTGTCCTCCAGCTTGAGAGTTTCCGATTGAATATATCTCTCGTCCGAGGGAAACCGCATGCGAGCCTGCAAAGGCTCCATCGATATAAAATTTGGTTGTCGAACCATCAAATGTGGCGATTAAATGTTGCCAGGTATTTGCGGATGCAGAAGCTGCTAGAGAGGCCCCGGAACCAGTCCAGGAACTAGTATGACTTCCCAGCACATCTGAATTGTGGGATACAAGAACTTGCCATAAATTAACGTTGTTTGCCCTGGTGAGGGTTCTCCAAGTAGTTGCTGGATATAACTTTTTAAACCAGGTTGCGATGGAGTAGGGATCGGATGCATTATCTGCTCCAATACTAATCGGAGTAGTAACCTGTGCATAAGCTCCCGTGCTTCCTGTAGGAATGTTCAGGGATGATGAACCAAATTTTTTCTCACTGGTTGAAAAAGTTGCACCTCCTGCAAGAAGGGCGGCTGAGCCCTTCGTTCCGTAGTTGGAAGCAGTTGTACCGGAAGTTTCATCAAATTTGAACCAACCAAGAAGATCGGATTCGCGAGTGACTGGGTAGTTGGTTTCGATGATAGGTTTCGATGCTCCTATTGTGAGCGTTAATGTTTTGCTCGGAGATGAACCAGAAAGATTGGAAGCGATAATCGTTACATTGTGATCGCCAATGGAAGTAGAGTGACCACTTATCTCCCCTGTACTTGGGTTCAGACTAAGACCGGTGGGCAGACCGGTTGCAGAGAAACTAGTTGGGTTATTCAGTCCTTCGATTGTATATACCAAAGAACTGTTAGTTTCGGCATATACGGATGCAATTTCACTGGCACTTAGGTTGACCCGGTAAATTCTCAAATCATCCAAGTCACCAGAAAAATATTCATGAAATGAATTACTTGTATCGGACCGACCAATGAATTGGGATGTACGATTCTCCACCACAGGTGCGGTTGCGGATGTGGATGATGAGAATAGGGAGCCATTTTTGTAGTAGCGTATTGTGGAGGAGTCTGTTCCTGCATTTTCTAGACTCACTGCAATATGTGTCCAAGCTTTCCATTGCCAAAAACCGGTTCCAGAATCATGGATTTCATCTCCACCAGGAGTACTTCCAAAAAGAGAGCCTAGGTTATTGGGGGAGCCAAGATGAACGGCTAATTTGTAAGTGCCGTCCAGGTTGATCAACCGTGCGTCTGCACGAAACTCATCTGCCTTAACCCAGGAAGCGAAAGTAAATGCACCTCCCAAGGACCAAGTGCCCATTTGTAGGTGTTCGCCACTAGGATCATTGGAGTAGGTGCCTGCTGAATTATCCAACGAGATGGCTCCTCCTGATTTTCCTTTAATCCAATTATTTCCACTTGCATTCACTAAAGTGCCATTTCGCTCATACTGTGAATAGTCCATAATTGTGGCACCACTTGCATCATCAAACGGATACCATAATACAAGGTCATTAAAACGCGTAGCCTGTTGCTTGCGGTACGAGTTGTTTGAATAACTAAGTGTGGAAGCTAAACTGGAGTTACTGACCGAAGGTGGGGTGTTGTAAGATTTTGAACCTTCAAGTGCTCCGCTACCCAATTCAAGTGTTCCTTCTGTGAGGTTGAGGCTATAGTTAAATGCAATTCGGCCACCCCCGCCTTTTCCACCGTCGTAATTCGATGCGGAGGTTGGAGGAGTGCCTCCTTTTGCTGAGATGGTTCCATTATTAATGATTTGTCTGCCTGCTAGTCGAATCGAGCCTCCGGATCCACCCCCACCAATATTTGCAAGGGAGGTTGATACTCCACCACCATTTGCAGAAACAGTTGCTCCAGTAAGAATCGTAAGGGTTCCATTGCCGTCTGCTTCAAGCGAGATTGCACCACCGCCGGCTCCGCCCCCTGATTGAGAGGCTGCACCACCCCCAGAACCACCAAGCAGATGGGAAAGGGTGGGGGTGCCATAGGCTTTTCCATATTCTAAGTCATTGGAATTATATTCTCCGATCGAGCCATAACCTCCACCGCCACCAACTAGGTTGCCGGAAACTCCTCCACCTTCGAGCTTACCCCCTCCAGAGCCGCTTCCATTAGTCAGGGCTTTGATTCCTCCATTTAGACCCCCCAGTTTACCAATGCCATGATCAATGGCTGAATAATAGCCCACATAAGTACCCTGTGCATTTCCACCATTCGCATTCAGGTTAGTACCCACAGAAAAGTGTCCATTGTTACGGGTCTTGAGAATGAGTGAATTTTCTCCCTGTAGAACAACATTTAATCCGGCGGCCAGGTTGATTGAATCAAATGTGAAGGTGCAAGTTTTATAAGATATTCCATCGGCATCTTCTTTTTGTTCAAGGGTGCCGACTCCATGGACTCCACTGGTGTGGTGCCAATAACCAAAAGTAGTATCAAAAACCAATGTGCCGGAGGAAAGGGATAATGCATTGGTTGGTGTTGCACCGGAAATATGTAATGAACCCACATGGAATCCATTCAGGGTGGTTGTACCGAGAACAAGATTACCATTCGTTTGAATCGAGACTCGACCTCCTCCACCTTCAGTTGCAGAAAGTCCTTTTCCACCTTTGACTTCGAGGGTTCCCGCAATCGATACAGAGCCACCTGAAAGTTTGATCGCACCACCGGAACCACCACCACCACTTTTAGCATGGACTCGCGATGCATCACCACCATTTGCGAGAATTTTTGCAGCACTTGTTAAAGTAAGAACTCCGTCACCGTGTGCAAGTAGTTCAATCGCTCCACCGCCCGCACCACCGGGATAGTCTCCACCCCCGCCACCGGAGCCGCCCATTAAGTTTGTCAAAGCACCATCCCCATATGAGTTATTGCTTATACCAATGAAAGGATCATTTCCTTTCCCTGCATATCCTGCACCTCCACCGGCATGTGCTACATTACTTGGGTGCGAATTCGGGAATGAGGATTCAATCCCCCATTTATTTGCTAGGTATACTTCAATTTTTTGAATTTCTGAATCAGTCAATGGGCTGTTGTATATAATCAGTTCGCCTAGATCACCTTTCCAATTCCGACCAGATTGTGTCCTGTCTCTACTGAAGCGACTTGCTTCCACATTTCCAGCAGTTTTCAAGTTGACAATGGATAGATTTGATAAGCTTGCGTTGATGGCTGTGCTTGTGCCAGATATGTTTCTCGTTCCATTAATGGAAAGGTTTCCATTTCTAACATTGGCGGAAGCATGACTGCCGTGCCAGAAATTTGGAGGATTTCCAGAATTGTTGTGAAAATCATATCGATTGTCGTCGCCGAGTAGAAATCCGCCATTGTCGCTTTCCGCTTTTATTACCCAAAAGATAGTACGAATGTCGTTAAGATCTGTCCACTCATGGTAATCTCCATCACCTCCCGAGTATCGCATGATCGAGAGTCCATTTTGGGAATTGCTTACTACCGCAGGAGAACCGTTCTTAGTGGCATAATTTCCATTGCCACTGCTATCAGTCCAAGTTGAGCCAGCACTTACAAGTGAACTGGCATCCAACCAGAGTTCCAAAGAATTAAGTACGTCTGGAGCGAAATTTGGACTGAATGCAGATCCTGCACCAGGGCCATCTCCGTTGGTTTCAGTGGTTCCTCCGTCATACCCTCCAAGTTTTCCTATTCCTCCTGTATTTGGGCCTTCGGTTCCGGCTCCTCCGTTTGCGTTGATAGTGGATCCAAGGGTTAAATCACCATTATTTCTCGTCTGTAAGGAGAGCGGATTATTACCAACTAAATTAACCACCACCCCGGATCCGATACTAATATTATCAGCTGTGAATTTTGAGACCTTGTAACTGTAGGTTTTTCCGTTGAGTGAATAAGTTTTATTCTCGTATTCACCGAGCATGTAAGAGCCATCGGTGTGAGCGATTTCTGCTTTGTCCGTATCAATCGTAAGTGTACCAGAAGTAAAGGCTAGGGCACTAACTTGAGGACGAACAATGCGTACGGTACCATCCTGGCCGGGGCGACTGCCTTTAAGGATACCCCATTTGTGGGCGAGGTAACCTTCGATCTTCCGGCGGTCCGAGGATAATACGGAGCCAATGATTATAATTTCACCCATTTTTCCATCAAATCTTTCAGAGCTAGCCTCTCTGGTTCCAATTTGATTAAAAGTTGATGAACCGGAATTCCCTTTATTTGCTCCGCTATCCTGAAAAGCACCGTTGATGGAAAACCCGAGCGTATTATCCAAAGTGAAGGAAACGATTGAAATTTGATTGTTGGTAATTGTTCCCGTACTTAAGTTGCCCGTATACAGCGGCGATGCGGATGCATATCGGAGTTGATTGGAGGAATCTAGTCTTAATTGAACATTAACCGAAGAGTGACTCAGGACTTGCTGAGTTTTTGAAGTATCCGGTTGGACAACGGCAAACAAAGTCTTACCTGACATATTAACCGAGGGAATGGTTAATTTATCATTGTCGAAGTTCAATCCTGCTTTTCCGCTCATCCCGTTATTTGAGTAGGTGGGTTTGTCTCCTGCATTGCCTTGTGTGGCATGGTTGCCATTACCACTCTTATCACTCCATTGGCTAACGGCATTGGAGGAGTGGGTAATCGATGAACTATCCTTAGCATCTAACCACAAACTCACCCCATCTATATTTATAGGAAATAACCCTCCGGGTGAAGCTTTTCCACCCGAGTTTGCAGTTATATTTTCATTCGTGACGCTATGGTGGTTTAAAAATGTGGTGGTTCCTTCAATGAAGACTCGTCCACCCCCTCCGGCTGCGGGACCAACACCTCCTCCGTCCGTTGATTGTGAATTTCCTCCACTCGAGACAAAAGATGCCCCTGGTCCGCCATCCGCAGTAATGGAAACGCCAGCATTAATGACTAGGTTATTACCCTTTAAATAAACTGCTCCTCCGGAACCACTACCGCCAGCCAATGACGCATCATTAACGGGTGCCGTTCCTCCAATTCCACCATTTGCAATAATATTACCATCAATGGTCAGGGTTCCAGAAGCCACAATTTTGATTGCACCCCCACCAGCTCCACCGGCACGGTTTTGTCCGGCACCTCCTCCGGAACCACCAAGAAAGGCATCCATTGCCAAAGTTCCATAAACACCTCCTGAGATTGAGTGAGCTCCCTGTGAGTCTGTACCCCCATTTCCTTCGGGGCGTCCTCCAGATCCTCCATAACTACCACCACCCGGAGCATTTCCGGCCACTAATCCACTTCCGGTAAGAGTTCCGCCTTTATACCGGGAACCACCAGAATTAAAAGGACTTGTACCCACTAAATGGGCGGGGCCACTTCCATGTGCGTAGCTCAAATCACCATTTCCATTATTATAAATGGAGGATGCCTCGCTTGCTGAAAGCACAATCCCGTAAACCCTAAAATCATCCAGATACTGGGCAAATCTTTGATCGTTGCCACTGTAACTGCCAATATCTCTAATATTATTCCCTTTGGATCCAGTGAGTTGCCCCACGAAAGTGCCATCGATGTAAAACTTTGTGTAGGTCCCGTCAAAAGTGGCAACCAAGTGCTGCCATGTGCCAGCAGATGCACTAGCGGGCAGGTCATAACCTGAATCAACCCAGCCGGAGTGCGTACCCAAGCTATCGTTGCTGGTTGCGAGGATAACCTGGTGGTTGGCATTACTGCCCCGAGTCAAGGTTCTCCACCTACCAACAGGTGCATACAGATCGCGAAACCATGTGGAAAGCGAATAGTCGTTTGATGCGCTGTTGGGACCAACATAGATTGGTGTATCTATTTTAGCACAGGCCCTGGTACTGGCTGTTGGGATATGAAGGGAAGAAGTACCCTGCTTTACAACAGCAGTAGAAAAGACCGCTCCAGATACTAATTTTGCATCCGAGCCAGCGGTTCCCAGATTTTTTGCGATACTTCCTGACGATGCATCAAAGGGGAACCATCCAAGCAGATCCTGAGCACGAACAGGGGAGATACCTCCCCCAAAACCTCCACCAAGCTGACCGGAGTTTTGAATTTGCGGTCCAATGGTGGATGCATGATCTCCATTGGCAGTTATATTTGCACTAATGGTGGCATCTCCAGCTATATCCATATGGATTGGATTTTCTCCGGTTAGATTAACTTTTACCCCGTCTCCAATCACCAATCGGTCGAAAGAGAACTTGGCCACTTTATATTGAACTGTATTTTGATTGGTATCCGTCCATGATTGAGTTTCCAAAACACCGTTTCCTTTGGTTCCATCGCTGGCAGTCCAATAAGGGGTTGGTCCATTGGTGTTAAATGTTAATGTACCCGAACTTAGATCCAACGCACTTTCGGAAACGAAGGATGCAGTTGCATCTGACCAGTCTGTACCCAGTGAATTACTGGCTTTTATTCTGTAGTAATATGTGTTGTCTTTAACCAGATTGGTTAAATCGACGCTATTTTCGAAAAGCGATTTGGGATCGCTGATGGAAGAAACTTTATAAGTATGGGTATTAGCAAGGGTTCCACTTAAGCCCCATTTATTGGCCAGATAACCTTCCACCTTATCTGCCTCTTCATCGGTCAGGGAAGTGGAGAAGCACATCGCTTCGGCAAGGTCCATATCCATACTCCAACCAGTGATATCTCCAATTTTCCAGTTTGAATGTGGTCCCAGATTATTATCATTTACCACGATTCGTAAAATCATGTATGCGTTTATTGTTTCGAGATCAAAATTGCTCGAAGAAATTGAATCACCGTCTTTCCATACTTTAACCGGTAACTTGTTGCTGTGGAAATATTTTTGATTTCGTTCAACAAGAAAGTTACTTTCTCGTCCCGATCCGTTTCCTATTATTCCTCCGTAATCACTCCAATTTTCGCTCGGACTACGGACAACATAAAAATGTTCCTTCACCTTGAATGTTCCGTTTATATTCATTTCCTCATCACCTGTTCCACCATTCGCTGCCCCGCTTCGAAATTGAACGACTGGCATACCATTGGGTCCATCGGTTGAACTAAAGGCTGGATCTCCGGTTGAAGTAGTGGCATGCCTACCATTGCCACTTTTATCATTCCAGGTGGTTACATTGGCAGAACTCAGGGATAGGGTGGAGGAATCACTGGCATCATACCAAAGTGCAAATTTGGGTGCGATTTTACCAATATTTACCTCATTATCCCAGGTATTTGAATTTTCTCCGCCATCGCTTGATCCCCAGTATAAAGTTAGATCTATACCAGTTCTCGTATCTTCGTAGGGACCAAAATTAGCCCATGGATGGTCTAGAGGTAAGTTGCCCACCAAACCCCATTTATGAGCAAGGTATCCCTCTGTATTTTGCCTGACTTGATCGGACATAGTTCCACGTACGACCATCATTTCGCCAAGAGTCCACTCAGTACCGTCTGAATTGCCTCCAGTACGTCCAATGTCTGGGAATTTGAATGCGCCACCGATATTAGTGACATTAGTTCGTGGTTTATTGAATACACTCGTGCCATTGTTAAAAATAATTTGTCTTCCTTTGGTAACTGAGAAATCGTAGCAAAGCATGAATGGAACATTGGCATCTGCGACTTTTACTTGATGACGCCCACCATCAAAGCGCCAATAGGTATATCCATTACTCCATGGCAAGTGGTCTCCCCAACCAAAATTAAACGGGAAATTACTACTTCTGATTGTATCGAGCTGACCCACTAAAATAACCACAACATCTGAGATAGAGCCAGTTGCTGCTCCGTTTGAGCCAGCTGGGTTCCAATTTGCATTTCCTTTTTTTCCAAAAACATGCTCCATGTTATTATTACTTCTTTTATCGAATGTAATCGCGTTTAATCCATTGATCGAGGCACCGGTGTCAGGTTTGTTTGTTGAGTGCCCGTGTAACTTAATCGTCGAATCAATTTTGTCGGCCCATGTGGAAACTTCGTTACTTCCTGAGACTTTGGTTATACTGCTGGCATCAGCAGCATCTACCCAAAGCGTTAATCCTGGGAATTCACTGGCACTTAGTGTGCGCGGTGCAAAGTTAACCGTTCCTGAGCCAAAGTTTGCAATTTTTGCAATCAGCTTGGCTCCGGTTCCGGTTGCATTTTGAACCGGCCCATTACCTGCAATCGGATTGGTCGAGGAGGGGGTGGCAAAACTTTTTGAGGAAGACGCCCATGCATCTCCTCCATTATGGGTGGCACGAACCCGATAATAATAAGTAACGGCGGGAGATAAGTCTCCAATTTGAAACGAAAAAACACCCGCTTGTTGGTTACCAATATTTTTAACAATAGTCCATGCATTGGGATCGTCTGCACCGTCGCTCGATCCATAGTATATTTTCACTTCAGGGGGGAGACCACCAGCGTTCGTTACATTACCTTCAAAGTTTGCGTAGGATGGTCCAATTCCAGTTGCAGCCAAGGTTGCGATGGTAGGAGCCAAAGGATTAATGCTTATGTTTAGTGCAATCACATCATTGGCAAATGCGTCAACATTACCCAGTCGATCATTGATAGAATCCAGGTCGGTTACATCGCCATCGTCATTCGAATAATCAACCACAAGGGTAGCCTGAAAAGAACCTGCTTGCGTGGGGGTGCCACTCACGGCACCAGTTGCGGGTACGAAGGTCATGCCATCCGGAAGGTTGAGGATTGTATAACCAGATGGACTAGCCGTTGCGGTGAGGTTGTAGGAAAAACTTTGGCCATAGGTTCCATCCACATAAAGAGGGGAGGTAATAATCCTTGGTCCGGAAACAGAACCATAGCTGACCAATTTCGTACCTGAACTTTTTTGATTATCAAATTCCGCCTCGATCCAATCTGCAGAGCGGGCAATAGAAGAGTGTCGCATTTCATCAAGCTGACCATTCCAAAAATACTGGCCTATCGGATCTTCGTTAGCACCCGCTCCGATTCTTAGCCCGTAAAGAGAGTTTTTACTGTAGATAGGGTTACCGGTTGCTGTATTAGCCAAGGCACCATTCTTCCAGATTTTTTTGGAAGATCCATCATGAGTGATAACGATGTGATCCCAGGCTCCGGCACTATGGGTAACGACAGGACTTGTATGCCACGAACCGTTTGTTACTCCTTTGCCTGTCCAGAATCTGTAATTATTAGACTGAGAATAGAGCATGTACCCATAGGTGAGTCCAGAGCCCATTTCTTGTCTAGCGGTAAAAGGGGATCGATATCCTGTATCTGATCCAGTTCTTTTGGCCCAAATGGATATACTAAAGTTGTCGGTATTAAGGCTCTCAGAAAAAGCGACATCGGCAAATTCAGTCCCTGTAAAACTTGCCCCTTTGCCGACCTGACCTGTATTGGAAACGCTTACCGCATTCCTTGTTGCGTGATTCGAGTTGGGAGAGGAGTCGGGGAAAAGAGTTGATTCCGTAGTAAAATGCCAAACCCCTCCAAAATTTTCGGACCAAACCGGATCATCCGTGGCATAATCTGGCGTAGTCTCTGTTCCCGTCTTGCCCCATGCTGCGGTGATTATTGTATTGGTCCCGGAGATGGAGGGAGCCTTTACCCAAATATTGGAGGTTCCCGAGCTATTCCAATCGGCGATTTCATAGGATAACTCTTTGCCATTGGAATCAAAAAACCGGAGGTCGCCCCCGTCGCGAATTCCATCTGCATCAATATCAAGAAATGAATTATAGGCAAAGCCAGTAATGGAACTCTCGTTCAAACTTACGAGCATCGGAAATTCATTCAAAGTGGATGATCCTGTGTATCCTGACAGCGTGAGATTCATGCGGAAGGGAAAGGACGATGGATCGCTAATCACGATGGTGTAGACAAAACTGTCGGTCGCGCTTCCACCACCTGCGGTAGTACCGGTTGCAGTGACCGTAAAAGTTTGTGAACCTGTAACGCTGGTCGAACCGGTTATTTCTCCAGTGGCAGAATTAATAGAAAGACCCGGAGGAAGCCCGGTTGCGGAAAAGTTGCCGATTCCGGAAAATGGCACGGTGTATGACATGGAGGTATCTTTCTTTGCAAAAATCTTTGTTCCAATATCATCGTTTAAACTTGGTGGACCGACCAAACTTTCAAAATTTAAATAACTTGAGTTTACTTTTTGATTATTAAAACTCGCGGCAATCCATGAGGATGAACGACCTACAGTTGAGAATGTGGCTTCGTCAAATACCGCATCTGGACCCCCGTCCAAGGAACCACGACCAATGGAAAGCCCAGTAACAAAATCTTTTCCTAGGAAATACCATTTATTAGCCGTGCCGTCCTGAACACCATCCACATAGAGGTTCATTTTTCCATCCTTTATGGATAGGGTGAGCATCTGCCAATTTCCAGTACCCACATTGTCATTCGGGTCAGTTAATCCAGCGAATGATCCCCCTGGTTGATTGAAGCGATAGGGGTGGTTGGAATCGAGAGATCCACTGGTCCCCCATTTATGGGCAAGGTGTCCTTCGATTACGGCAATTTGATTGTCATTGAGGGCTTGATTATAGATCAATAACTCGGCTAATTCACCAGCCGATGTACGGCTACCTTCATTACGGTCTTTCGTGAAGCTATTTGCCTGAACATTACCAATTGTACGAAGGGAAATGACAGAAAGCGAACCGGGCATGCCGGTTGATGTACCATTTACAGAAGAACCATTCACTTTTAGAAGACCATTCTTAACATTTGTGTGGGCATGAGTGGTGTGAAAGAAATTATTATTACTTCCGTGAAAGTGATAGGTGCTGGTGTCACCTAATAGAAATCGATCATTTGCAGTGGTATCTTTGGCAAGCATCCAGAATACAGTCCGAATATCGCTAATTCTTGAGAACGAATGGTACTCGGAATTACTTCCATTGTAAT
>CAWUUU010000160.1:0-4257 GCA_963924995.1 uncultured Opitutales bacterium | reverse complement strand
GACTCCAAAGTAATCAGCACACTGGTCCATCCACGCCAGCATCCGTTCAAAACTTCCCCAGTCCGGCTTTCCTTTATTGAAAGGAAGTAAGGCAGCCACGCAAAGCCGTGGGTTAGAAGAGTGATCAAATAATTCTTCCTCCCTGGTTTGAGACCAGATGGTTTCTCTCCACGCAGTGGTTGGGTTGAGCATTGATGGATCGGATATCATATTATCTATTATATACTATTCTTTATTTATAGGTTAGGACTAACCTTGCAAAACTAGCATTATCTAGACATTTTTTAAATCATGATTCAAAAACTTGGAAAATGAAGGAATTTCAACCAATGTTTTTAGAGAACCTGAGAATTTCGATTCCAAGATTTTCTATTCTTCGATTTGCCCACCATCGACATTCCGAGAAGAGTGATCAAATCACCGAGCACGAGCATAGGTATTCGCAATTTCTTCTATATTTAAGAGGTCAGGGCATCCAAACCACCCAATCGGTTCTTTATCCAGTACGAAGAGGCTCGTTTTTATATTTCCCTCCGAAGACGAGGCATGGATTTAAAAAGGTCAATAAAGCATCACCCTTTTCTGTAGTGATCAATTTCAAAGAGAAGAAACAAACATATGAAATGGCCCAATTTGAAGCACTGTCACCCACTAATTTGACGGAAATTGAAAGTACCCTCAATCAGATGGTTGGCTCGGTCGACCTAGGAAATTCTAACTCGATCTCAATTGCCTCGGGAATCCTCAATCTGTTTTCATTACTTTTTCAAGTCCTTACTGATGACCCTAGTTCGACTAGGCAGGTGCATCCAGTTACCGGTATGGTTCGTAAAGCACTAGCACAATCAAACCAAATTCCCCATCGCCCTAGTGAAATCGCCCGGTTTATGAAAGAGGACTTAAGTTCCTTGAATCGAAAAATTCGTCACGAAACGGGTTTAAATGTGGGTACATTATTGGACGAAAATCGACAAAAAAGAGCCTTCGAGGGACTGCAGAAGAAAGAGGCTTCGATTTCTCAAATTGCCTTGGATTGTGGATTCCGTGATCCAAACTACTTTGCACGATGGTTTCGCAATAAGGTGGGGCAAAGCCCAAGACAATGGCGAAATGGGAACTTCATTTAGTCCTATTTTTTCAATCGCCTTATAGTAAGATTTTTTGGGATTCATTCATGATTTCACTTGCTCCACCTTAAAGGTTCATTTGAATCCATTAATATGAAATCGCTACCTTTATTTATTATCTTTTTCCACGCCCTTACTAATGGTTATTCTGAGCCTGAATCCAAGGTCTTATTTGGAGAAAAATTCACCTCATTGGATAATTTATCTACCGGTGAATGGTGGAAACGGGATCGACCTCCTGAGGTTCCCTCCAAAAAAGGAAAACCACCCAAGCGCATTATTGAATTAAATGTTCCCCGCGACGAAGTCGTTGCCTTTGCCGTGTATACCCAAGACAAAGGAACCCTTAAATTAACCGGTCAGCTTTACCCATTAATGCCCAAGGAAACTCGAGAGGTTCGCCTTGAAACAAAGCAGGGAAAGAATTGGAAAGAAATTGCCAAGGTCGAAGTTTCCTACCCTGGTTGGAGTGCTCATTTCAGGATCGAAAATTGGGATTCAACTAAAAACATACCCTATCGAGTACGACATGGTCAGAAGGCTTCATTCGAAGGATTAATTCGTAAGGACCCGATTGGTAAAGAAATCATCGTGGTGGGTAATCTTTCCTGCAATTCTAGCCGTACTAAAGGACCCCGTCCACAAATCATGGCCAATCTCAAGGCCATTGACCCGGACATGCTTTTCTTTGCGGGTGATCAGACCTATCACCACACTCAGCACACAGCAGGTTGGATCGAATTTGGTCTTCAATTCAGGGAACTGATGAAAGATCGACCGACTGTAACAATTCCCGATGATCATGATGTCGGCCAAGGGAACCTGTGGGGAGAATCAGGAATCAAAGCCACTTCTCCCGCCGGAAACAGTGGAGGATATTTCTACCCTATTGCCTATGTCAATATGGTGCAAAGACAGCAGACTTGGCATTTACCAGATGCATTTGATCCAAGAAAATTGGAACGGGGTCTCGAGGTTTACTTCACACGTTTACGGGTGGGGGGAATCGACTTTGCGATTTTAGAAGACCGAAAATTTAAGAGTGGTCCAAACGGAAAAATCCCCAAGATGGGCCCCCGTCCCGACCATATTAACGACCCGGCCTATAATCGGGAAGCGGTCAACCTTGATGGTTTAGTTCTTCTGGGTGATCGACAACTTAAATTTATCTCCGAATGGTCACAGGACTGGGAAGGAACTCAAATGAAGGCCGCTCTCTCTGCCACTGCATTTTGTGGGGCGGTTCACATCCATGGCAGACCCGACAGTCGGCTCCTCGCCGACCTCGATAGTAATGCCTGGCCACAAAAAGGTCGTAACAAAGCACTTCAGGAACTGAGGAAAGCATGGGCACCCCACCTTTGTGGAGACCAGCACCTCGGCGTAGTGGTACAACATGGTATAGAAGCCCACCGGGACGGTCCTTTTGCATTCACAAGCCCCGCGATTGTAAACACTATTTATGGACGATGGTGGAAACCAAAAAATGAAAAAGCAGGGCCTCGTCCTATTCCCAACTCGCCACTTCCTTGGACTGGGGACTTCGAGGATGGACTGGGAAATAAGATCACCATGCACGCTTATTCAAACCCCGAAGATCGTTCCAACGAATTGAAGAGAGCAGACGGATTTGGAGTCGCTCGATTCAACAAAAAGAAACGATCCATTACTTTTGAAAGTTGGCCACGATTTGCCAAGGTGTCTGATGGCGATCAAGCCCAATTCCCCGGTTGGCCCATTACAGTAAAAATGTCTGATAATGATGGTCGCAAAATTAAGGGTTGGCTTCCCAAACTGACTTTCGCAAAACCGAACCCGGTCGTACAAGTAATTGAAGATGTAAAAGGCGAAGTTCTTTATACGGTTCGAATTCAGGGTAAGAACTTTCAACCCAAAGTTTACTCGGCCGGAAAGTATACAGTTAAAGTGGGTCAGAACGGACCTGAACAAATACTCTTTAAAAACCTTGAATCGAAAAAAGATCGAGAAACAACCGGAACCCGAAAAGTTTCTCTCTAAATTTTATATTTAGTGACCCGAGTCGGTCTTCTTTTTTGACTTAAGAACTAACAGGTCTTCCTTATTTCTAGATCTTAAAAACGCGATTAAATCCCTCAGATCAAGGGGGGAAAGAGTTAAGCCTAAAGGGGGCATTGCAGATACTGGAGGTGTAATCGAAGCAATCTCTGATTGGTTCAATTTTGTTTCTTTACCATCTGGGGAAATGACCACCATCGTACTGTTATCCTCTGACCTCTCGGCGATTCTACCCACAAACGATAAACCATCATGAGTGGCAATCGACGAAAGTCCATAACCAGGCGAAATCTCCTCACTTGGATTAACTAGAGATTCTAGCAATTTACTACTGTTCAAACGATCACCGACCAAAGATAATGGTGGGCCTTGCACTCCACCCTCCTTGTCAATTTGATGACATTGCATACAAGCCCCTTGATTTCTAAAAACCTTATCTCCACGCAATCGATCTCCTCCATGAAGGCTAAGGGCATGGATGCGGGCCGGTTCGCCCGCCGCATAAGTAGTGGTGACTTTTTGTGCTTCCGCGTGATCTGAGTTGGATAGGAGCAAATATAGGTCGAGCCATAGTTCAGGTCGTAACTTCAACTCTCTTTTTTGCCAAAGCGAAATCATTAATTCAGGAACTTTAG
The DNA here is from genome assembly GCA_963924995.1 of uncultured Opitutales bacterium. Taxonomy (GTDB): domain Bacteria; phylum Verrucomicrobiota; class Verrucomicrobiia; order Opitutales; family Seribacteraceae; genus Seribacter. Next base: position 458 of record CAWUUU010000160.1, on the reverse strand, counting down.
GAACAAACTGTTCCATTACCTTGCTTGCGACTAAAAAAGAATCTTCATCAATTGCCTTCATACCAAGGGCCTCCATACCGGCTAAGTCACGGGAGATACAATATTCAAAAGCAGTCGCACGCACCTCCTCACTTTTGTCTTTTAGTAAAGAAAGTATGAGGGGATCGTCTTTCTTAATCCCTAATGCGGCCAATCCTTGTAAATTTGCCACTCTTACCTGGGGATCTAGTTCCAGGTTATTAATTTGTTTTCGTAACACTTGGGGATCAAGCGATAGCCCTGCCTTTTGAGCTAATTTCGTGGCTAAGGTTAAGAGCTTGGAATCTTCTTGTTGCAATAAAAAAGACTTTAGATCTTCCCCGATCGCAGAAGATAAATTCCCCATTGACGAAGATGTCGCAGGCATTGGCCGGTAATGCCCAAGAACTGGGTCAGTATTTAAATCCATACCCCATCTG
>CAWUUU010000159.1:0-2563 GCA_963924995.1 uncultured Opitutales bacterium | reverse complement strand
TGCAAAACGAGAAGGGATGAGCCTTGCTGAATTTATTACGGAAGTCCCCAATATTCTTGAGGATATTCAAAAAACTTTATTTCAAAGGGCTTTGGATTTTCGCGAAGAACATTCTCGTATCATTGATGACAAGAATGAATTCTATGAATTCTTCACTCCCTCACAGAGTAAAAATCCTGAAATACATGGTGGTTTTGCTTATGTTCACTGGGATCGTGACCCTCAATGGGAAGAACAAATCAAAAATGAGTTGAAGGTTACAATTCGCTGTATTCCCGAAGATGCAAATGAGCCAGGCACTTGTATTTTTAGTGGAAAGCCCAGTCCAGGCCGGGTGGTGATGGCAAAATCCTATTAAATCAAGCAGATGCAAATCATTCATTCAATTGATGAAATGCAGACGCTTAGTGAAAACCTAAGGAAACAGGGAAGGAGCATCGGATTTGTGCCCACAATGGGATTTCTTCATGAAGGTCATCTTTCATTGGTTGATTTACTCACTGACCGAACTGATACATCTATTCTTTCAATTTTTGTAAACCCTACGCAATTTAGTGAAGGCGAGGATTTAGAAAAATACCCGCACGACCTAGATCGTGATTTGAAACTTTGCCAAGAGCGTGAGGTGGATATCGTTTTTATTCCTGAACGTAAGAAGATGTATTCGCTTAATCATTCAACTTCGATTGAGGAAGAAAGTCTTTCTCCAAAATTATGCGGAACATCCCGACCCACACATTTCCAGGGAGTCACTACAGTCTGTGCAAAGTTATTCAATATATGTCAGCCCAATATTGTGGTGCTGGGGCAGAAGGATGCGCAGCAAGTCGTAGTTTTAAAACGAATGATTAAAGATTTGAATTTTCCAATTGAAGTAATAGTTGGGGATATATTTAGGGAGAAAGATGGATTAGCAATGAGCTCAAGAAATTCTTACCTTTCTTCAGAACAACGAGAAGATGCCTTATTACTCAATCGCTCACTTCGGGCGGGCAGAGATTTACAGAGTAGAGGGATTTCCAATATCGATCAAATTAAAGACGAGGTCATTTCTACGCTTCGCCAGGGAAAGTCTATTCGATTGGATTATGTTGAAGTGGTCCATCGGGAAACCATGGAACCCATGAAAGAGATTAAACCCAATCAAACAATGATTGTTTTGGCTGCATGGATTGATAAGATTCGTCTAAATGATAATCTAAATTTATAAAATCTTTTTATTGAATGAAACCAGAAAGCGAATATGACCTAGTAATTGTGGGGAGTGGTATCGCCGGGTTGAGTTTTGCATTAAATGTGGCCAAGGCGGGATATCGAGTGGCTATCTTCACTAAGAAGGACAAAGCAGAATCTAATACTAATTATGCACAGGGAGGAATCGCGGCGGTTACCTCAGCAGGTGATGACCTAGACAAGCATGTGGAAGACACATTAGAAGCAGGTGATGGACTTTGTGATCCTACAATTGTGCGTGAGATTTTAAAGGAAGGACCCGCGCGAATCCAAGACTTAGTTGACTTAGGAGTCTCTTTTTCAAGCTTGGAAGATGGAAGAATTTCTCTCGGAAAAGAAGGTGGACATAGTAAAAGGCGAGTGCTTCATGTCAAAGATGTGACTGGAAAGGCGATAGAAGATGCCTTACTTGCTGCGATTGCAAAAGAAGGAGTTCATTTATTCGAGCATTACTTTGCGATTGATTTAATTACGGCTAAAAAAGTCCGCAAACTTGGAGTAGAAGTCGAGGGAAAGGGCGACCGTGTATTAGGACTTTATTTTTATGACGGAGTAGAAAACCAAGTACAAACAATTGCATCCCCTGCAGTATTACTTGCAACTGGTGGGGCAGGGCAGACTTATTTATATACCACTAATCCATCGATTGCCACAGGTGATGGTATTGCCATTGCATCTCGAGCTGGCTTAGCATCGATGAATCTTGAATTTATCCAATTTCATCCCACGACATTTCATTCATTAAATGGCGATCGTTTTTTAATCACTGAAGCAGTTCGAGGTGAAGGGGCGAAATTAATTGATGGAAAAGGAAAGGCATTCCTCAAAAAGTATCATCCTTTAGCAGACTTAGCACCCCGTGATGTGGTGGCTCGTGCAATTGATCGGGAAATGAAGCGCTCGGGTGCCCCTTTTGTTCGATTGGACACCTCCTCAATGGATGTCGATTTTGCTGACCGTTTTCCCAATGTATATAAAAATTGTTTAACCCGGGGAGTAGATCCTACTCAAAATCCAATACCTGTTGTCCCCGCTGCTCATTATTCCTGTGGAGGAATCCCCACTGAGCTTGATTGTTCCACTCAATTAAAGGGCTTATATGCCTGTGGAGAAGTTGCTTGTACGGGCTTGCATGGGGCGAATCGATTAGCGAGTAATTCCCTGTTGGAAGCGGTAGTCCTTGCTCATCGAGGCTCAGAAGCAGTGTGCGAATTCCTTAAAGAGAAAAATGTATATCATAAACAACTCCCTGAATGGTTAGACGGGGATGTGCCTGCCTCCGACGAACGGGTGGTACTTTCTCATAACCTAGATGAATTAAAACGTACAA
>CAWUUU010000158.1:0-7683 GCA_963924995.1 uncultured Opitutales bacterium | reverse complement strand
ATTAAGATTATTTTGATTGTTTGCTAAAGAATCAAGAATTCCAGGCAAAAGGGAAGGACGAACATGAGTATGGTCAGCTGTGAGAGGGTTATGGAGTCTAATATTTGATTCGTCTAGTGTCGGAAACCAATTCTTTATTTCTTCTGATCCCCGTAAGCTATAATTACACACCTCCTGAAATCCTTGGCCTGATAAATTTTCAATTGCCCTATCGAGGAAATCGTAACTGGTATCATTTTCACGATGAAGAGCTGGGATTGAAAAACTTGTGTCCGTTAAATTTGAAGTTCCAAAAATTCGAATAAATTCTTCCACTAAATCGATTGGTCTTTCGACTTCGGAGCGAAATGACGGAATAGTTACCTTCCAAGGATTGGTACCTTCAACTAAAAAGCCCAGTCTTTCCCAAGATCTAACCAATATTTTAGAATCAACCTCAAATCCACATCTTTCTTCAACAAAGGATTGATTAATTTCAATGATTCGCGAACTGCGAGGTTCTTCTCCAACAGTAACCACCTCTGGAACACATTCTCCTCCTGCGATTTCCAAAATCAAATCGATTGCTCTCCGAGCGGCAAATTGAACACCAGTTGGATCAACATTGCGGGCAAATCTTTGAGAACTGTCCGTGTGGAGACCTAGACGTCGAGCGGTACCGCGCACATTCCCTGGGTTAAACCAAGCTGATTCGAGTATGATATCCACAGTGGTATCATCAACCTCCGCTTCTATACTCCCCATTACGCCCGCAATCACCAAAACTTTTTCACAATCCGCAATCACCATCATTTTCGAGTCAAGTATTCGTTCAACTCCATCGAGAGTGATTATTTGCTCACCCTCATATGCCTGCCTAACTTGAATTGATTGGCCCTCAATTTTAGATGCGTCAAATGCATGAAGGGGTTGTCCTGTTTCCAAAAGAACAAAATTGGTAATGTCGACCACATTGTTAATGGATCGAGCACCGACAGATTCGAGACGAGTTTTTAACCACTCAGGACTGGGGCCAATTTTAACACCACGAATCGCCCAAAGAGAGTAGAGTGGGCAATTGGGAGTTTCGACTTCCAAACCTTTGATCAGATTTTGATCACTTGGTAGTTTAGTGGAAGGCGCAGAGAAATTAAGTTGAGGAATTTCAAGAGTCTTCTCGTAGTAAGCAGCTATTTCTCTGGCCACTCCAATATGACTCAAGCAATCACCACGATTTGCAGTAATTTCTAGCTCTAGGGTCAGATCAGACTGAAAGAGCTCAGCGATTGGCATTCCTACTTTTGGTCTTTCAGAGAGAATTAATAGTCCTTCATTATCTTGCCCTAATTCTAATTCCACGGCGCTGCACATCATGCCTTCGGACATCACCCCTCTCAGTTTTGATTTTTTAATTTTGAAGCCGCCTGGTAATTTTGCACCAGGCAGGGCCACTGCGACGCGATCTCCAACCTTGAAGTTGGTGGCTCCACAAACAATGCTTGCGGGTTCTTTATCATCAGAGAAATTAACTGAGCATACACTCAACCGATCCGCTTCTGGGTGGTTAACTCTAGTTAGAACTTCACCCACAACAACATGATCAAGACTGTGACTAGATTCATTGCCTGATTCTTCAACCTCAAGTCCGAGCATAGGAAGAATATCGATGAGTTCGTGGTAGCTTCCACTAAAATTCACATATTCTTTTAACCAATCAACGCTTACTTTCATGAGGAATGGCTGAATTGGTTGAGGAATCGAAAATCATTATTATAAAAATGGCGTATATCATCAATTCCATGAAGAATCATGGAGACTCGCTCGATTCCGATACCAAAGGCAAAACCAGTCCATTCTTCTGAATTAAGATCTACTAGATCCAATACCTTCGGGTCGACCATACCGCATCCCATAATTTCAATCCATTGATCGCTCAATTTACCAATGTTAGGTGCACGCAAATCAACTTCAAAACTGGGTTCAGTAAATGGGAAAAAGCTAGGTCTTAATCGAGTTTCAACTTTATCACCAAAAAGTTCCTTAAGAAAGAAATCTAAAACACCCTTGAGATCTTTGATGGTAACTTTTCTATCCACATACAGCCCTTCCGCTTGATGGAAATTTGCAGAATGTGTGGCATCTACTGTATCTCTACGGAAACATCTTCCAGGAGCGATAATTCGAAGGGGGGGCTTTTCTCGCAATAGGCTTCTAATCTGAACCGAGGAAGTATGGGTACGCAGAACATAAGCTTCGTCTCTTTTTTGTTTTATGTTATTCCATTTTGCGTCGGGAGAGAAAAAGAGCGTATCTTGTTCGTCACGGGCTGGATGATCTTCAGGAGTATTTAGGGCATCAAAGCAAAACCATTCCGTTTCAGCTTCAGTTGCTTCAGCAACCGTAAAACCAATTTTACGAAATATAGAAACAATTTTCCTGCGTGTGTTAGTTAGGGGATGCGTTCCACCAGTAAAATCAGAGGGTGGGGGTAAAGACGGGTCAATCTCTTCACCCAAAGCCTGCAAGTCGGCTTTTTTCTCGATTAAAATGAGCGAATCCTTAAATATTCCCTCAATTTGTTTTTTCGTGCGATTAAGGGCTTGTCCAAATGCAGGACGATCTTCCTTGGCAACACCACCAATACCTTTAGCAATTCGAGTCACAGTACCATTGGGACCAAGTATGGTAGACTTCACACTATCCCAATCTGCACGATTAGTTACAGAACTGAGTTTTAGCGTTGCCTCCTCGACAATGGCTTGGAGATCTTTCTCCACGCCGAAATAATTCGTTCGGGCCCTTAGGCCGCGAGGGCAGCCTTTGCTCTTGCCACCAATTCCTTGAAAGATTCGGGTTCGTGAATGGCAAGCTCAGACATTACCTTACGATTGAGCTCTATATTTGCCTTAAGCAATCCATGAATAAACTCACCATAACGTATACCTTCGGCACGACATGCTGCATTTATCCGAACAATCCACAATTGGCGAAATTCAGTTTTTCTTTTACGTCGGTGTGCGTAAGCATAAACTTCACCACGATCAACTGCATCTTTCGCATAACGAAAGAGGCGGGACTTATTCCCGAAGTATCCCTTCGCTTTCTTAAGAACTTTCTTACGGCGTTTACGGGTAGCGGCTACATTACGTGCTCGTGGCATAACTTAATATATTAGAATTTTAAAAATTATTTATAAATTGCTTTAATCACTCGACGTGCCATGCCCTTGGCGAGCACTTGGTCTTGCTTACCAGCACGAACTTGCTTTGTGCTAAGTTTCCGACGTAGATGCCTTTTACTAGGCTTACGGAAAACTACTTTACCAGTTCCAGTAATTTTGAATCTTTTAGCGATACCTTTATGAGTTTTATTCATGCTGATTTAAAAAAAGTATTAGTAATAACCATTTCCTTGTAATCGATCAAGCTCAATAAGGAATTTAATCATAAATTAAAAGTCCTTGATAACTTTCAAGAGAAAACCAAATGGAAAACAGTAAGACTAAAGACCAAATTATTAATTTAAAAACTTTTCGATATAACCAATAAGATCTGCGAGAATTTGTAGTTTCCCCACCAAAATCGTGAAAATAATGAATTAAATCCCGGTCTTTTGATCGATTTTCTATCTTCTTGTAAGTTATCCCAAAGGAAGACCTCTTCCGCAAATACCACCAATGAAAAATTTTATGCAACATGAGAAGAAATTAATTAATATCAATTAACTCTCATGGTTCAAGGTGTTTCCTTCCTGCTATATCTGCAAAATCGAGCCTTGATACTGTCGGTTTTCCTTGTTCAAGCACCCAAAGATCGGAACCAATCTCGGGTTCACTTTGTTCAAGCCATTCTGGTTGATAGACGAGTTGGTGGTAATTCTCATTCTCTACTTTTTGAAAAAGACTGCCTAATTTTAAAGAACCAGCATAAGATAAAATCGGTTCTTCTTTTCCATCGAAATCACAAGGAAAGTTCAGATTATGAACGGGTAATCCTTCGTGATTAGGATGATGAAGCCATTCATTTGCATAAATGGCAGACATTTTAGCACTATTTCGAAGAGATTCTGCAATCTTACCGTCCACTTTTCCGAGATTTCTTCGAATTTCATCAAAACTTTCAACTGGAAGAGACATGCTTGTGGCAAATGAATGTATACCAAGCAAGGATCCTTCCAGTGCCGCACCAACAGTGCCTGAGGATAAAATCATCGGCAAAGTTACATTGTAGCCTAGATTAATCCCACTAATTACCAGGTCGGGTTCTCGGGGGAGAAGGTTTCCAATTGCAAAATTTACACAATCTGCAGGTGTTCCGTTTAAAGAATAAGCGGTACAAGGGAAAATATCATTCTTCTCGACAGGGCATAATTTTTGATGTCTTGAAATTGCATGCCCAATCCAACTTTTTTCTTCATCAGGAGCGCATACAATAATTTCGAAAAACTTCGATGCTTCCTCTACTAAAACATGAAGAAAATGAGAATCTATACTATCATCGTTGGTTATGAGTGCCAATGGTTTTTCAGATTTCATAAAATAAAAAGAGGGGAGGGTGTTATAAACACCACTCCCCTCGATAGTAAGATTAAATTAAAAGGGCAATCTTAAGAAGTTACTTCTTCAGAGTTTTCTTCTGGTTGTTCTTTTTTTACCTCGTCAGTCTTGGCTGGTTCATCCTCAGTTTTCGCCTCTTCCATTGCCGCACGACGACTCAGTTTAACGCGACCCTTATCGTCGATACCAATGCATTTCACAACAATTTCGTCTCCGAGTTTACATATATCTTCGGTCTTATTGACTCGAAAGTCAGCAAGTTCGGAAATATGGCAGAGACCTTCTTTTCCAGGGAGACATTCAACAAAGGCTCCAAAATCTTTAACACCTCGAACGATTCCACGATAAATTTTACCGGCTTCAATTTCTCCCGTTACCAAATCAATTTCTTGCAAGGCACGGTTCATTGCTTCGGAATCACTCGCGTATACACGAATTTTACCACTGTTATCATCATCAATATCAAGATTAGCTCCAGTTACTTCAGTGATACGACGAATATTTTTACCCCCAGGGCCAATTAACGCACCGATTTTTTCCGGATCAATTTGTACCACTTCAATACGTGGAGCATGGTCGCGCAATTCCTTGCGATGAGACGGTAAACATTCTTCCATAGATGATAGAATCTTCATACGAGCTTCAGTGACCTGCTTGACTGCTTCTTTTGCAATACTGAAAGGCAAACCCTGAATCTTTAGATCAAGTTGAAATCCAGTTACACCATCACGAGTTCCGCAAACCTTGAAGTCCATGTCACCAAAGTGGTCTTCAGCACCAATAATATCAGTAAGGACAACATATTTATCTATATTCCCATCTTTGTCCATCTGAGAAACAAGCCCTGTTGAAATTCCGGCTACATGCTTAGAGATAGGAACTCCGGCATCCATAAGAGCTAAAGAACCACCACACACACTTGCCATTGAGGTCGAACCATTTGAAGACATGATTTCCGAAACAATACGAATGGCGTAGGGGAATTCATCTTCTGGAGGAAGAACGGGTAGAACAGATCGTTCAGCCAATGCACCATGTCCCATTTCGCGGCGACTCGTAAAACCAAATCGACCGGCTTCTCCAACTGAGAAAGGAGGGAAGTTGTAGTGCAAAATAAATGATTTTGCTGTAGGCCCGCCGGTTAAACCATCTAAGTCTTGAACATCACGACTTGTTCCAAGGGTAGACATGACCAATGATTGTGTCTCACCTCTAGTAAAAATAGCAGATCCATGAACGCGAGGAAGAACTCCAGTTTCACAGGAAATTTCTCTAAGGTCTGCGGGTTGCCTACCGTCAGCTCTTTTCCCACGGATTAGAATATTTTCACGATAAACTTCCTCTTGGATCACTTCGAAAGCCATTTTTACATGATTGGCGTCAAATTTATCCCCAAACTTCTCTTCGCAAGCAACTAATGCTTCTTCTTTGATAACATCCACTGCTTCTGCGCGTGCTTGTTTCGAATCAGCAAAAATCGCTTCATCCATACGGCTTCCGGTAATTTCTTTACAAAGAGCAAGAACCTCATCTGGTGCTTTGACTAAATCGAAAGCTTTCTTTTCCTTGCCGCATAACTTAGCCAATTCACGCTGGGCAGTGATGATTTCCTGAATTTGTTCATGAGCGTATTCGAGTGCTTCTACAAATCGGTCTTCAGGCATTTGATCAGCCGAGCCTTCGATCATCATCATCTCTTTTTCGCTTCCTACATAAATAAGATCGAGAGCGGAATCGTACATTTGTTCATTAGTCGGATTGACCACGAATTCACCATTGATTTCACCTAAGCGCACGCACCCAATTGGACCGTTCCATGGAATATCTGAAATCATTAAGGCAGCAGAAGCACCATTTACCATCAATACATCAGCTTCATTTACCTGATCTGTGGAAAGCAGGTAACCGATTATCTGAACTTCATTTAAGAAGCCTTTTGGGAAAAGTGGTCGGAGAGGACGGTCGCACAAACGCGAAGTAAGGATTTCTTTTTCACTTGGACGTCCTTCTCGTTTGAAATATCCACCAGGGAATTTGCCAGCTGCGGTAAATTTCTCCTTGTAATCAACGGTGAGCGGAAAAAAGTCTTGCCCAGTCCGAAGCGTGGAAGCAGCAGTGGCAGAGACAAAAAGATTAGTCTCTCCCAGGGAAATGGTGACGGCTCCGCCAGCAAGACCGGCGAGTGTGCCAGTGGATAATTGAATGCCGAGTTTCTCAGCGGTTACATTGTGCTTTTGTTTCATGATTTCGTACTTCGTATGTATTTTCTTATTCTTCTTTTTTTTCAATTAAACCAAATTGCCTAATCGAAACTCTCCTGAGTAGATAAAATTGATTCTACTTTAAAATTAACAGGAGAGTGAAGTTGAGGATGTGAGTCCTCTAGGGGGCGTCAATAAATGAGATTAGCGACGCAATTCAAGCTTGTCGATAATAGCTAAATAACGCTTAAGTTCTGTTCTTTTCAAATAATCTAGTATTTTTCTTCTTCGTGCTGCCATCATCAGCAGTCCACGACGAGAATGAAAATCCTTACGGTGGGTCTTTAAGTGTTCCGTTAAATGAGAGATGCGGGCCGAGAGAAGTGCAACCTGCACCTCACTTGAACCAGTATCCTTATCGTGGGATCGGTTTTCTTCAATTATACTTAGTTTTTTTACTTGTTCAGACATTTTATTTAATTAGTTCTCGATGCGTGGAATTTACACTGGTAAATTCATACTTTAGGATAAACCAAAGTACCGTTCCGCCCGATAATTCACAAAAGTAAACAATCGAAAATCAAGGAAGCATTTCAAAGAAAGGCTTCTAACGCTCCAATAACAATAGGATATTATTAGTTTTATACAAGCCCGAAAGCTTCCCACTTGCTACCTCAAATTAAAAGTTAAATACACACTCCATGAATTCGCTCTATTTCGCGTATGGTTCTAATATGAATTTCGATCAAATGCAGATCCGTTGTCCAGGATCTATATTTCTTTCACTCGCTTACCTTAAGGATTGGCTCTATTTTATTAATGGAGATGGTTATGCAGGAATTAAACAAAACAAAAACTCTTTAACTCATGGCTGCCTGTGGAGGTTAGATCAAAAACATTGGCAATCGTTGGATCATTATGAAGCTGTGGATGAAGGTTTTTATAGTC
>CAWUUU010000157.1:0-31002 GCA_963924995.1 uncultured Opitutales bacterium | reverse complement strand
ATTAGTAAGCAATTTGCATACCGATATGTAATTTATTGGTATTGGGCAAGATCTTTCTTGCTCATGTCCAAAACTAAACTGAGTTCAACTCTTCGATTTTTTTCGGGTTGATTAGGGTAACGAATGTCATTTGGTTTAGTTGAACCATGCCCAGTTATTCTTTCTAGTTTCCCATCTAATTCTCCAGCCGAATAATGGGTAAGTGCGTCAGTTACTTCAGCACCCTGATCAAGGGACATTGACCAAGCGTTTGAGCCTGGTGCACTACTTGTACCATCGGTTAAATGATTAGTATGAGAATCAACTCTGTAAACAAGAATATGCTGAGATAGCAGCCAAGACATTCGCTGCATTACCTTTCTACCATGATTGGTTAACTTAGAAGATGACCGCTCAAAGATCGGTTTTTCATCACCATGAAATAAGGTAACTTTAAGACCTTCTGAAGTTGCCTCGATCTGCATTGTAGAATCATCAATTTCATGAAGTTTTAACCTCTCGAACCAATCTTGAGCAATTCGGTGAAGTACATCAATATCTATCGATGTGGTGTCATCGGTGTTCCTCATCGTGGTATCAGACCTACCTACAATTTGATCAACCATGCTACCAGGCCGAGCATCCTTTTGCTCTACAGGAGTTGACTTTGGCACGCCTGCCTTATACGGATCTCTGAAAAATCGAGTAGTTGCGATAATAACCTCTTCATCTTGAGATAAAATCCATAAAACTAAGAACAGTGACATCATGCCAGTAACAAAATCCGCGTACGCAACCTTCCACGCACCTCCATGACTTCCGTTAAGGAAAATCTTTTTATGATTCGTACGCTTGAACATTTTGAAAAATAGAAAAACTAAAAATCAACCACCTTTGGCGGCATCTTTACATTTTTCTTCAAGTTCATCAGCTGTTGGTTGAATAAGATTGTCTAAAGACCTGCGACCTATCTCAACTGCCATTATCGGAGATAAACCTGTAGCAAATCCAGAAACTGACTTTTCAACGATGTGATAATAGAGAAATTCTTGAGTTTGATTAAGTGAAACTAATCGACCAAGTGGTATACCGATACCGTAAGCAAGAAAGATCCCAAGGAAAGTTCCGCTTAATGCAGCTGCCACCTTAGCACCCACAGAAGATGGATCTTCTAAATTAGACATAGTATTAATAATGCCAAGAACCGCAGCAACAATTCCAACTCCAGGCAGTGCATCTGAGATCATTTCAATTGCCTTGATTGATCTACCAGCTTCAGCTTCCCTACTGGTAAGTTCAGCTTTAAGTATGCCACCTATTTCTGCAGGTTTACATCTGCCATCAACAATCGGCCGCAAGGAATTACATAAAAATTCAACTAAACCTGCGTCATTAAGAAAAGACGGATACTTAGTAAAAATAGAGCTGTTTTGCGGATCGCTTACATGCTCGTCTAATGCAGGAGTTCCTTTCCTTCTTCCAAGCATAAACAACTCATAAAGTAATACTAGTAAATCAATGAATTTACCTTTGCTAGCAATTCCACCCTTGAACGCTTTAATGATATCGATCTTTAGACCAATTAAAACACTCTTAGGACTAGAAACAACTAAGATTCCAAGACCGATTCCACAAATAATCATAATCTCACCAGCATGGACAAGTGAAATCGGATTTCCACCAGAAACAACAAAGCCTCCGATACATGAGACGAAAACGATAACCATTCCAACTGCGAGTAACATGATATTTAGATAATTTAAAGTAGAGACTGAAAGTGTGCTCGAAGAGCAATCACAGAATGAGATAGAATTTGACTAATTCGACCTTCTGACAACCCAAAAATATGGGCAATTTCAGAAAGTTTGAGTTCTTCATAGTAATAAAGCATAAGAATCTTTTTTTGAGGGTCAGGTAATTCCTTAATTTTATCCCTTAATAGTAATACTTTTTCACGATGTTCAGTTTTCTCAGAGGCATCTTGTTCTGTAGGATCAGAGATTGTCTCGGAAAGAGGGGTCGAGTCACCGTCTGGAGAACTTGATTGAACTGGACCGTCTATTGGAACAAAAGTGATAGGTTGGGTTTCCTTCAGTAAAGTCTCATACTCAATATCGCTCAATTTTAATTGGTTTTTAACCTCTTCGACACTAACCGGGCGTTTTAAACGTGACTCCATTTCAGAGATTGTAGATTGCAATGACCTAGCCTTTGCTCTGTTTGCTCGAGGCAAACAATCAATCTTGCGTAATTCATCAAGTAAAGATCCTTTAATTCTAAGAGCTGCGTAATTACCAAAAGACTTACCCTTTGAGGGATTAAATTGATTTACAGATACTATTAAAGCTTTGACCGCAATTCCATACATATCTTCGATTTCATAATGGTCTGGAAAATGAAAACGCATTCGAGAAACGGTTGACTTAACCAAGGGAAGATAATCCTCTATCAACTGATCCCTCGATTTCTTATCTGACATTGCTACTTTATATTTTGCAGCTGCCTCTTTCATGCGCACAGAAGAAGAAACCGAGTAACTTTTATCGGTTTGATTCTTTTTAACGCTGAGCGGATTCATTTTTTTCGAAGTAAATATTAAACTTTAGCTTCAACCAAATGCGGCACTTTTGTGGAGGCTTCATTCATAGCTGATACAGCCAAATCGGTCGGGTCATTTTTAGTTGGTAAAGGTATTTTTCCGGGTGATTGTGAATCTGAAGGCTTAAGTGATGAATCTACAATAATTCCATTTAAAATAAAGCTTAATATCCACCTTCCGCAAATTGCAAAAAAAAGACAACCAAAAGAACTTTGCACCAACGCAATCATAAAGTCTTTAGTTAAAAGAATACCTAGCAAGAAAAACAACAAGAACCCAACAAAGCCAGATAGGTAAAAGAAGAATCGTGCATCATCGTTCATATCTAAATATTTCGGTAAGTTGAAAAACCTCTGGCATAAAGTTCTTCAGGAAAGGTTCTTGAAATCATTTGATTTAAAACATTCGTACTGAAGTCACCTGTTACATTTTGTCCGTTACATATACACAACGGAGAAAGATTGTTGCGCAAAAGTAGAGGCCATAACTTGGTGGAATTTGAAAGTTCATCAAAATGTGTGAATGCCAAATGAGTGGCACCAATGCTATCCCCAAGAGTAATTGACTTGCTCAAAACCTGCTTATCGTAAGCCGAGTTTAGAACTAACACTCGGGTCTGAACATTAAGATCGTCGAGTAACTCCTGAGCTTGCATCCAATCCTCAGTTTGTCCGAGTGATAAACCTGGGAAATCGAGATAAAGAGGTGACTCTTCGGAACTATCGGGAGTCTTATTAGATTCGCGAAATAAAGTCACTCCAACGACTTCGCAAAAAATTCTAAGGGCATCGTCAGGATTGGGGATTCCATTGTCAACTTTAAGAACATTGGGAGTTTTCTTGTTCATGAATACCTCATGGGCAAGAAATTTACATAAAGTGGTTGTTTTTCCAACCCCAGGTGCCCCGATTAATGCAATTCGATCTTCAGTAGGTAAAATATTCAAAGAACGGAAACGATCAGATAGTCCGATGGTAATCTCCTTGAGGGATTCTGCGAGGGAAAGGTCCTTTATTTCAGTCCAATTTGACCATGAACGGATGTCGCTTAACAATTGAGAATCGAACCCGGTTTTTGCTAAAATTTTGAATGAATCGCTTTCAATTGAAACCGCACCAGGTGTTTCATTTTCTGAAACTGCACTCTGTAAGCTTTCTCCAACTAGGGAAGGTTCTAGAAGAGTAGAATCTTCCGTTGCTGTTGTGCCGGCAGTAGGTTTTGGGGGCTCAATGTTAGATTTCTCTTCGCTAAGACTATCATCAGTTAAATCCTCAGAAGGAATCTCGGCAATTACTTCAAGCTTCGGAGAAGAAATAAATTTCTTGAGCCCCTCCCCGCCTACCTGTCTAACTGATAATACCCTAGCCTTATCTCCTAATTTCTCTCTAATCACCCGGACTGCCTCTTCAGCAGATTTAACGGTGAGCCGAAATCGCTTACCCGCTTTTGCACCAGAATGACTATTGGTTAAGGTTTCCATGTTACTAGGCGGCAAAAGGCACCTCCGCAGAACGTTGTGCTGTATTGGAGTCTTCCATTGCAGAAATTATATCAGAAGGTAAAGATTGGGTTTCAAGGGCAATAGCACCAAAAGGTTCAATTTGGGTTTCCGTCGGCAACTCTTGATAAGCTAAGACAATTAGTTGAGGGTAAGAGGGTTCCATAAACCTACGAAATGCGAGGCGAAGCTCAGTTGTAGTAACGATAATAGGAGAAAGCCCCCGTTCTGTCATTTCTTTAATTTTAGGCTCAATTTCTTTGATAATCCCCTCAGTCAGACTAGGGTCCATTACCAATCCGATGTCAAATTGACTACGCTTGACTCGACTTATTAAAGTTTGTTCGAGCCGAGGCTCAAATGTCATTGCTAATAACTTATCCGTTTCGACTTCATATTCTTTAACAAAATACATGCCCAGTCTTTTTCTAGCTTGCTCAGAAAGATCATCTGGGTTCTTTGTGATGCTTGCCATGTCCGCAATAGTTTCAAGAACGATAGTTAAATTTTTGATCGGAATTCTTTCTCTGAGCAAATTTTGTAATGTTCTCTGGATTATTCCAACATTTACCAAGTCTGGAAGAAGTTCGCTGACCAAAGTTGGGTTCTTGTCCTTAATTAAATCTAATAACCTTTGAGTTCCTTCCCGCTCAAGTATTAAATAAGCTATTCTCTTCAGCACATCTGCTAGATGGGTTACGAGGACAGATGATGGATCAACCACTGTACAACCTTCGATTTCAGCGTTTCGCCTTTCGTCATCAGGAATCCACATCGCCTGAATGCCAAAGACAGGTTCAATCGTAGGAATTCCATTTAATTTCCCTGCATCTCCTCCACCCATACTCATGGCTAGTACTCGATCTGGTAATATTGTCGAGCGAACAACTTCCTTACCTCGAAGCAGAAATCGATATTCATTTGGTTCTAATTCGATGTTATCTCGTACCCCAATTGTGGGAAGCAACATCCCCATCTCGCGAGCGAAGTTTGTTCTTGCCCCTGTGATTCGATCCAATAAATCTCCGCCTTTCTTTTTATCCGCAAGTACAAGTAAACCGTACCCCATTTCTAAACCAAAAACTTCTTGTTCAATTGCATTTTCCATTGGAGACAACTTCCCGCCTTCTCCTCCTTCGGAACTATTAGCAGAAGACTGCTGAGGCAATCCACCGGGTTGCTGAGAGGAAGGGATAGGACCCGCATCTCCTCCCAATTCCTCGAATTCGGATTCTTCGGAAGATGCAATTTTACTGTAATGATAGGCTGACCCAAAACAAACCATGGATAGAATAAAAAATGGCCAAAATGTTTCTGAAAGGAAAAAGGCAAATAAAAGAAGCATTGTACCACAGATAGCTATGGCTCGGGGATAGATAGTTAACTGCTTTCCAACAAATTCTCCGAGATTTGCTTCCTCAGATGAACGAGTGACAAGAATACCAGCAGCAATAGAGATTATAATGGCAGGTATCTGACTCACTAAACCATCGCCGATTGATAACATAGTATATTTTTCAAGAGAGCCTACAATTGTCATATCTTTTTGGAAATAACCTATAAGTATTCCACCAATGATATTTACTACGGTAATAAAAATACCCGCAACTGCATCTCCGCGAACAAACTTACTAGCACCATCCATTGAGCCATAGAAATCCGCGTCTTTTTGAATCTTTTCTCGCTTCGCAAGTGCCTGGGCTTCAGTG
Source organism: uncultured Opitutales bacterium (assembly GCA_963924995.1). Lineage (GTDB taxonomy): Bacteria > Verrucomicrobiota > Verrucomicrobiia > Opitutales > Seribacteraceae > Seribacter. Next base: position 25,217 of record CAWUUU010000157.1, on the reverse strand, counting down.
ATAACTCCTGAATTCATTTCGGCATCAATTGACATTTGCTTTCCTGGCATAGCGTCAAGAGTAAATCTTGCTGTAACTTCTGCTATACGACCAGCACCCTTGGTAATTACAACAAAATTAATTATGACTAAAATAAGGAAGATTACAGTACCGACAACATAATTACCACCAACAACAAATGACCCAAAAGATTCAATCACAGAACCGGCGTCCCCGTCTAATAAAATCAACCGAGTAGAAGCAACATTAAGACCTAACCTGTAGAGGGTTACTGAAAGAAGCAAAGTAGGAAAAACCGAAAATTCGGGAGGATCTTTGACATATATTACGGTAAGCAATATCAGCAAGGAAATTGCTATACTAATTACCAGAAGAATACTTAATATGTCCTTATGTACAGGGACAACCAAAAGCAAAACAGCACCAAATAAACCAAAAACGAAACCCAGATCAGAGTTTCCACTACTAAATCGACTTAAAATTGACTTAAGTTTCTGTGTGAAATCGTTCATTTAAATAAACATTAAGCAATCGGTTTCGCTAATAACCTTCTCGCTTTCAATCTATGGTAATAATAAGCATGCGATTTGTAAACTTGAGCAAGAATTTCTGCTACAACTTGATAAAAATCCAAAGGAATCGGCTCACCAATCCTGCCAAGCAAAAACAATGCCCGAGCCACTGGTTTGTTTTCAATGGTTGGAACATCATGCTCTGCTGCAATTAATTTTATCCTTCTAGCCAATATATTTTCTCCTTTTGCAATGACTACAGGAGCAAGATCCATGCCCTTTTCATACCGCAAAGCAATTGCATAGTGAGTTGGGTTAGTTACAACAACATCTGCGGTACCAACATCCATTAGATTTTGACCCGAAAGCATCTCCATTGCCCTTTTTCTTTGAGCAGACTTTACCTCAGGGGCGACCTCTTTACTTTTTGTCTCTTCTTTCACTTCATCTTTAGTCATTTTCATCTCCTCGTCATTTTCTTTCTTTTTAATCATGTAATGGATAATGGCGATAATCAGAAGTAGAAGGACTAAAATTGCGAACATAGTCACAAATAAATCATAAATAAAGACAGGAAGATGTTGAATTGGTATTGGTGCATAAAAAATAGGGTCATCTAAAAAAAGAACTAAAGTCAGCCAAACCACCGTGCCGATGACCAAAAACTTCAGGAAATCGATCATGAAGGTCTTAAGCCCTTTTAATCCAAAAATTCTTTTTGCCCCAGTAATTGGATTAAATTTACTAAGTTTTGGCTCTATTGCTTTTGGTGTCAGACGAAAACCAGTCTGTAAACCCTCAGCAACAAAAGCAGCAATAAAAGTTAACGTTAACATTGGATAAACCATAACTCCTAAAAAAATAAATGAGTCTTGCAATAACACCGCTATTCCTTCTTGAGAGAAATTTATTTTATGGAGGTTTTGTATGATTGACTTGGTAAAACCCATAACCTCGATGGCTTTGCCTGGTGCGTAAAATAAAATAACCACTAAACCGGCAAGCAGCGTTAATGTCATTCCAATTTCAGGTGCTTTCGCAAATTGTCCTTTTGATTGCGACTCGGATAACTTTTTAGCAGTAGGCGGTTCAGTCTTTGAGCTTTTATCTACATCAGACATAAACTAACCCGTTTGAATTATACTTAACATAACTTCTACTGACCTTTTACTATGTTCAATAATGTATGAGGTTATAAGAAGAATTGAAGAAACAAGTAATACAAATCCAGATAAAATCCGAATCGCAAAACTAGTCATAAATACATTCATTTTAGGCACCGCTTTGCCAAGAACCGCAAAAGAGACATTGATTAAAAAATTTAATGCAATAAATGGTGCGGCAATGAGCGTGCCAAGTACAAAGACATGACTTACTTCATTGACAAAACCAACAATAGGATTTGCGGTCAAAAAGAAAGATCCTATCGGCAGTATATCGAAGCTTAAAATGAATGCCCTAAGAACATCATAGTGGATACCATTAACAAAAAAAAGAAGCAGACAGAAATAATATAAAAGTGAAGTTATCGTTGAATCCGATGAGCCCAATAATGGATTCACACTACTACTCGCCATCAAACCTATTTCATGTGATATTAAATGACCCGCAAGCTCAACCGCAAAGAAAACCATTCGGACTACCATGGCCAGTAATAAACCAATGCATATCTCGTTGATTGATAAAATAATTGCACCAGCAAAATGATTTGCAATTTCCAAGTTTGCGGGAACTGATGGATTGATTAAAAGCGAAAGAAGCAAACCAAAAGCAGTTCTAATTTTTACAGGAACCATTTTCCCTGCAAACAAGGGTATACCCATAAAAAAAGCTCCTGTTCTAAGAAAAACGAGTACCCAAACTATAATCTGCCCCGCCTCAATAGTCACTGTGCCATAGTTGGAAGCATATTAATCATTGAGATACAAAATTCAGTTAAAGTCTTTAAAATAAAATTAGCTGAAAGTACAATGGCGAGAGAGACACACACCAATTTAGGGACAAAAGTTAATGTTTGCTCCTGAAGGCTGGTAATAGACTGGATAAAACTAACCAAGAGTCCAACCACTGTCGCAGTTCCTAAAATTGGAATCGCTAAAATGAGACCCGTTTGAAGTAGGTTTCTCATTATATCAACTGCCAATTCCATTGTCATATCAAAGAATTCCTACGCAATATTAAAACTATTTACTAAAGATTGAATGACTAAATACCAACCATCAACAAGAACAAAAAGAAGCAACTTGAAGGGCATTGATATCACCACTGGCGGCATCATCATCATCCCCATAGACATAAGAGTAGAAGCAACTATAAAATCCACAATAATGAATGGTATAAAAATAAGAAAACCCATTTGAAATGCAGTTCGTAATTCACTTAAAACAAATGATGGAACAACTATGCTTAATGGTAACTGATCTCGAGTCATTGCCCCTTGTTTAGAAATCTCAAGAAAAAACTGAACATCCAACTGACGAGTTTGATTCATCATAAAATCCTTCATGTGAGCTGTCGCGACCATTAGGGCATCACTCGATTTCATTGTTGCGGACATGTAAGGAGTTACCGCATCATCATAAATTTTATTCCAAACAGGCCCCATGACAAAGAAAGTAAGAAAAAGAGCAAGTCCCACGATTATCTGACTAGAGGGTGCCGAATTAACACCTATTGCGTTTCTTACAAAGCCAAGCACGATAATCATCCTTGTAAAGCAGGTCATCATCATGATAACTGATGGTCCAAGAGATAAGATGGTCATTGCGACCACTAGTTGTATTGCGACACCAAAATCCCCTTCATCATTAGAGCCAGTTACATCAATTCTAAGTCCAGGAGCACCAGTGCCTGTCGTTTGCGCATCAAGAACTGAGTGGGAAAAGCTGAAGCATGAAAAACCAAGAAGGATCAGCATTAAGAGCCTTAATCTCTTGAACATTGTTACAATTTTTCGCACTTAATGATCCTCCACAGTTTTGGTAAGTGATACCGGTTCTTTATTTGAAAGGTTTTCTATCTTAGCCAAATGATTAATCGAACCTGCACTGACTCCTACAAGATGTTTCTCTTCTCCATATTGAGCAACCATTAAGAACTGACGATTTCCAAGTGAACAGGTATCTGCAATAACTATTTTTCCATTATTGGTTGTACTAATTCCTGTTCTTTTCTTCTTTGTGTAAACGGAAAGAAAGTATGCACTCGCACCTAATATTCCAATAAAAGCAACTACTCGAATCCACAAATAAAGCATTTCCGTATCAGCACTGACCAATGAAGGAGAAACTGCAAAATGATGAAACATCATCTTAATATTTTGAAAAAATGCATTTCAACTGCTTAATGCAGATGAAAGCATAATAGAGACATTCACGATGCCGAATCAACAATCTCAGTAATCTTGAGCCCAAAACGATCGTCTATCACTACAACCTCTCCATGAGCGATAAGTTTTCCATTAACAAGTAGGCTAACAGGATCCTTCGCATTTTGCTTCAGTTGAATTTGAGCACCAGGGCTTAACTCTACAACTTCTTTCATTGGAAGTTCTGCAGTTCCTAATTGGACTGTGACACTTACCTTCACATCCATCACAATATCCATTTTTTTACTATCCATGTTTTTTTCCAATTAATTTTACGGCTTCAATAATACTCTCGTTTACCTGAAAAGCCACTTGGTTGTCTTCGATTCCAATTTCACCCACAAAGCAGGTTCTGCCTTCAATTCTTAAATTTGTCTTTTCAATTAATGAAGGAGACATCTCAACAACATCATCAACTTCTAAATTCGATAAATCTCTTAAACTCAACTCAAAAGCATCCCATTCAGCAGAGACAGAAACAGGAATCTCATCATAAATCTCATGCCACCTAGGAGGGGCAACTGCCTGCTTTTCGCTTACCGAAACTGTATTAAGCAAACGATTAACTACGGGTTCGAGCGTGTAGTAAGGCACAGCAATTCTCATCGGGCCAGATACATCACCAAAAGAAGCTTCCATACTCATAATCAGCATCATTGCGTCAGTAGGGGATGTTTGGAGAAACTTCCCTGAACTTTCAGTTCCAATAATACTCGGAGTAAGTGACATTGTGCTTTGCCACTGCTTAGACCATTCTTCCAAAATAATTTGATTAAAATCTTCTACTAAAGCTTTTTCAATATCGGTTAATCCTCGTTCTTCAGGATTAGTAGAGCCGCGACCACCTAGAATTCTATCCACGACTGTGGCAGATAAATGTGAATTTACATCCAATAAGCACACCCCATTTAACTCATGGAGTTTGAACATCGTAATGCAAGAAGGGTTTTTGATGGACTGGGTAAAATTAGCGTATAAATCAGCAGTTAAATCCTCTAATTCAAGATTGAACTCGGTTCTTAAAAACATAGAAAGATGGCCAGCTAGATAATAAACGAACTGCTCTGACTTAGTCTTTAATTTGCTTAAATCAGCATCTGATAAGACAATAGGATTAGTAAAGTCATACCTCTTAATCTTGACCGAAGACAGATCGGTAATCCTTTCACCCTCACAATTAAAAACAGGTTGATCACCTGAAGATCCTTGGAGTTCGCTTACATCAAAGCTTTCGTCTTTAAAATTTGGGTCAGATGACATCTTTTTCTAAATAGGAATTACTGAACAACAAAATTCGTAAAATAAATTTGCCGAATCAAGTCACTTTCGCCATCTCTATACTTTCGTAGGATAGAAGAGAATCCTTTCTTTAAATCAACGCGTACTCTTTCTTGGAATCCATCGAGTTGAGCATCCTCGTAAGTATAACCACCCATAATAGCTAGGGCTTTGTCTCGAATTCTGTGTTGATTCATATCAAGCACTTTCTCGAAATCACCTGCTTGACCCTCTAGCTTTATATCCAAATTAATATAGCGAGATTTAATAGGTCCACCTAAATTGGTAATCAAAGAATTAAGTTCATAAATCTTTTCTTCACCAGATGGTTCCATATCCAAGGGTTGCCCGCCTTCGGTTATCTGGGGTTTGATGGTTTCCTCAGGCTTATTCATCTTAATAAGCAAAAACATCGCACCGACCGTTAATGCTGGGGCAAGAATAATTGCAATAAGAGCTGGAATTAAGTTTCCACCACCTCCACCTGCCTTGGGGGCGGGGACATCAGAGGTTTCAGGAAGTTCGTCAAGTTGAGCTGCGCACATATGATTAGGGAATATAGGTTAGAAACTATCGTTTTAAATTAACTGCTTCGGAGAGAATCATATCAGAGGTAGTTACGACTCGCGAACCAGCCTGAAAAGAACGCTGATGAGAAATCATTGCAGCAAACTCATTGGTGAGATCTACATTTGATAACTCTAAAGCATATTGTTTGAGTTTTCCATTAGAACCGGAGGCAGGTATTATATTATCACTGATTCCCGCTATATTTTGTCCTGCTTGACCATTCGAGTAAAAACCATTCCCTACCCTTCTTAAGTATTGAGGAGAAAGAAAATTGTTAAGTTTAATTTGGCCTGAACCCCTAATCTCATCCACTCCATCTTTATTTACCACTAAATTAATCTTCCCATCGTCTTCCACTCTACGAGCTAATAGTGTTTCTCCATCCTCAGTACCCACAACTAGAGGACCATCCAATCCCTGCAATTGATAACGATACTGATCACGAGTCACAACAAACCCCTCAACGGTTGATTCAAAAGCACCTGCACGAGTGTAAAAAAGTTCCCCAGTAACAGGATCAGCAATTTCAAAAAAACCTCCACCATTCGGAAGAGCTTCACCTTGGATTGCAATGTCTAAATCTAATCCCGTCACTTCAATTGTGCCCTGAGAAAAATCATTAGATATCGAACCGACATGTACACCAGTTCCATGCTGTTGAATATTATTACTAGGTACACCACCAGCACCCGACTCAGCATCGTTCATGTGCAGATAGAAATTATCAGAGTAATTTGCACGAGAAGATTTATAACCAAGTGAATTAACATTCGCAATATTGTTACCTAAAACTTGTAATCCTTGAGTTAGACTTTTGAGAGCAGTAACCCCGTTATGTAAAGATGCAATCATTCTAATCTAGGGGTTACTCACTCGTGTGATGTTTGCAGGAAGATAATTTTTATCTCCAACGGTCACAAAAATTTGACCATCTTCATTCTTTTCAACGGAGTCCACAAGTCCAGATACATCTTGTCCATCCTCAGAAATATTTACCATTTTACCTAAGTAAGCTTGTGCTACCATGTCTTTCTGAGAGTCAGCAAATGTTTCAAATCCCTGAGTGAATTGCTGCATTTGCTCTAATGAGGCAATATTCGCCATTTGGGAAATAAACTCCGTGTCCTTCATCGGTTCAAGGGGGTCCTGATTACTAATTTGGCTAGTAAGTAATTGCAGAAAATCTTCCATCTGCATGGCAGAATTGGAAGAATTCGATGCATCAGATGAAGTAGATGCTCGTGGGTTTCGACTAGCTTGGGTGGCTGCAATTGCGTCTATCATAATAGTTATTTTGAATAAATTGAAATAGTTAAGCGGCTTTTAAAAAATAATTGTCCATTTCTTGGTAATCGGAAAAAATATGAACATTTACATGAGTTCCTTGATCAGAATCAATTTTCTCCTTAAGTCCATTTTGGCAATAATCGAGTAACATGCGTGTCTTTTGGTCAGGAGCAATAAAACACAATGAAACACCTTTTTCAGTTTTTTCTAAACGAACACCAAGTTTACCCCCATCAGGCAAGTCTAAGGCAAAACGGACTACCTTCTTGGAAAACTTATTAGTGTAAGCGACTCGAGGAGAAACTGCCTTGCCTATAAAATTTACGAACTTTGCAATCACAGCTGTATCTAGTGAAGAAAAATTATTTACACTGACTTCTTGGCTAGAGGTCTCATTTTCTTTTAAATTCATGGCAGATATAGTTTGAGCATTTTTTGCGCCATGATGTTTATTCTTTTTCCCGTTATCTTGTGCTCCACGATCCCTACTCGTTGGTTTGTGAGTTAACTCGTTTGATACTGGAGACTTATTAAGCTCTTTGGGAATAAGCAAAGGAACAACCGGTCTCGTGTTCAAAACTGCTGCTTTTACAGTTTTAGCGAATGATGATGGAAGGGAAACATTCTGTTTGATTAAATGTTGCCCCTGGGATTTAGAGTTTTGGTTTACGAGCGTTTTATTCATCAACATACCTTTTTGCGAAATTTTATTCGCTTCGGACAGAATTGTTCTCTCAAAACTAAGATTTGGTCTAGTTGAGGAATCTACCTTTGCACTTTTGCTAACATGATTAGAAATAGAGGTTTTTGAGGAAGAACTTCGATTACTGTTGAGATCCTTAGATTTAAAAGGACTAGTTTTTTTAATATCGGGTGAATCCTTGGGCATCCAAAATGAACCATTTCTCCCGATCGATTGATGTTTTGGAATTATATTACCCTTACCTGCAGGGCTTTGGATTTCTGCCGAAACTGTCATTTAGAAATTTTAGTTTGAGGGGAATCCAGTGGGAGCAAGATCATTCAAGTTTAAACTTGGTAACAAACCTCGATCTCGCATTGAAAGAGCATCTGCCAATTCAATCAAAGAATCTTCATCGCTATTATACATAAAAGAAATAATAGGTGCCTTATCTTCAGCTTTAAGAAGTTCAAAAATTGTTAAAGCCTCTTCGAATCTTCGTTTTTGTCTCCAATTCTGTATTTCCACAGTTGCAACCTCTGCTCCCATCTCTACCCATCTTTTAGATGTATCTTTATACTCTTTTAATTTCTCTTCACTTAAATCCTGACCTTGCCTTGCTTCAAAATCAGATAAACGAGCAGAAAGATCGTCTTGAATCTGATTCATTTCCTTTTTCTGCTTCTCAAGAGCTTCTAAGTCCATCGCAATAGCAGACTCTCGGGAATCCATCTCAGTTTCTCTTTCTAGTAACTTTTCTTTTAGTGCAGCTAGTTCTTTTGAAAGTTGATTCATTGAATGTGTTTCTGCAGGGGAATAACTAGTATCATCAGCATCAAACTCGATACTTGTGAATTCAGCTTTAATTTCAGGCTTCGGTTTAAATAAAGCATCGTAATTAAGTACGACCATAAACCCAGCAGAACCGACAGAAAGCAAAACAGCTAGAATAACAATAATAATTGGTGATATTTTCATAATTAACAAATAGTTCGATTGAAAACAAATCGGGCTCCGATTATATCCTCAAGTTCAGATTCTTCTTTCCTTTCTTCTCTTTTAAAATGCTCGTCTTTTTTCTTTTCTTCAAGCTTATGCAAGCTTTTACAATTTGAATCTGCTTGGAGATAAAGTTTTCTTTTGACTGATTCGATGTTTTTGGAATCAGCAAGCTTTGAATTAAAATCGATAATTTCTTCTTTGATTCGGACAATTGATTGGTTAAAAGTTTCTTGCTCAAATCCAGAAAATCCAACTGCTCTCTTTTGATGAATCACTGTATTTAAATTTTTCAAACTGTTAACAGCACTATTCAAATCAATTTCTGCATTCTCTCGATTTGAAATCGATATGGCATAATCTTTAATAGCCTTATCCCTAGTCATCTCACGGAGATGCAAAAGAGTCTCCAAACGAAAAGTAAATGCTTTCATGAACTAAAAATTTCAGTAAGTTGCTTAAATGAAGATTCTCGAGTGGAAACTTGATCATACCTTTGCTTTAAAAAGGTTTCTACTTTATCAATCTTTTCAATCGCTCGATCGATCTTTGGGTTACTATTTTTAACATAGGCACCAACATTAATCAGGTCTTCATTCTGTTTATAAATTGAAAGCAAATCACGAGCCTGTGAAATAATCTCAATTTCAGACTCGGTACAAACAGCACGATCCAAACGGCTCACGCTTTGCAAAACATCAACAGCAGGAAAATGGTTTGCGTTAGCAAGTCTACGATTCAGAACAATATGTCCATCGAGAAAGCCTCTTACTGCATCAGCAACTGGTTCATTCATATCATCCCCCTCAACTAAGACAGTATAAATGGCAGTAATCGCACCCGAGTCACTCGTTCCCGTTCTTTCAAGCAACTGAGGAAGGACAGAAAAAACCGAAGGAACATATCCACGAGAAGCCGGAGGTTCTCCTGCGGCAAGACCAATTTCACGCTGTGCCATTGCAAAACGAGTTAAGGAATCCATTAAGAGTAAAACCTTTGAACCATCATTACGAAATCCTTCCGCAATAGCAGTCGCTAATATTGAGGCTCGTATTCTCATCGGAGCAGGTTGATCCGACGTAGAAACCACTATCACCGTTTTCTTCATTCCCTCAGGACCAAGGTCTTTTTCAACAAACTCCCTTAATTCTCGACCACGCTCTCCTACTAAGGAAATTACATTGATATCCGAGTCTGACCCTCGTGCAACCATACCGAGAAGAATTGATTTGCCCACACCACTGCCAGAAAATATTCCGACCCGTTGCCCTACACCTAGAGGAATAAAAGTATCAATAGATTTAATCCCTGTAGTAAAGGGTTCAGAAATCATTGAACGACTAAGAGGATTAGGTGGTTCGGCATAAAAGCCTTCCCGATAAGGTGCAAGGAGTGGTCCTTTTCCATCTATCGGTCTACCCATCCCGTCGATAATTCTACCGAGCAAAGTTGGGCCGGAAGGTACCGTGTTATTATTACGTTGGGAAGACACCTTACAACCTGGATGAATAAGATGAACGCTATCAAGTGCCATCAACAAAACAAAATTGTCCCTAAATCCAACAACTTGAGCTTCAATTTTTTCGCTATGCCTATCCGATACAATTGAACAAACTTGACCAATACTTACTTCAGGTCCCTCTGATTCAATAATTAAACCAGTCACTCGGCGAACAGTACCCACCTTGTCATAAGTTCTGACCCCTTTTATGCCATCTTCCATAAAGGCAAATCTCTCATCTAGGGATTCAATCATTGCGCTTAAGTTCTTCCTCTATTTTTCTTAGTTTTGTTGAAACTCGACCATCTAAAAGGCCGAAACGACTCTTTATTTGACAGTCACCTGGTTGAAGGGAGGAATCTTCAAAAAATTTCACATTCGGATAACCTTCCAAAAGTGCATCATCTCCATCCAAACCATCAAAAATCCCTGCAATGGCAGAAGCAAATCCCTCTTCCTCATCTTTTTCGTCTTCGACGGCAAGCTTTTCTGGATCTGCCATTGCTTTTAACAAAGCTAAATCTTTCGAACAAAGGTAAACTTCAAGTTTTTCATCATCTCCTGAAAATTCAGTAACCATACTTTTGACAATTGCTTCTATGGCATCACGATCCAAAGTAATCTGCCCAAGGACACGTTCAGCAAGTCCAATAACCAAATCGGGAAGTCGGTGGTCGAGTTTCGCCAAAACTTCTTTGGTTTTAGCATCAATATTTGCAAGTAACTGGGATTGAGCGTCAGCATAACTAGTCCTCAATTTAGCGATTTCAGATTGGTAAAAAGCTGTCGCTTCTTCTTTACCTCGATTATATTCGGAGACTGCTATTTCGTTTGATTGATCAACTGAGATTGGAGGCAGTCCAATATGGCTTACCTTGAAACCCGTCAGTGGTTTCGGGAAACGAATAGATCTACTGTACGACAACGTCGCTTCCTCCGGTATCAAGGATAATTTCCTCGTCCTCCTCGAGCTCACGTACAATTTGTATCACTCGATCTTGGGCAGACTCAACTTCAGATAAGCGTTTAGGACCAAGAAAACCAAGTTGTTCTTCCAATGCTTCGACTGCTCGTTTTGACATTGTCGAATAAATTATCTTTTTAAGTTCGGGTGACGCATTTTTGAGGGCAATAACCAAATCATCCTGATCAACCTCTTTTGTAACTTTACTTACATCTCCAGGACTCAACCTTACCAAGTCCTCAAAACGGAACATTCTTTGACGTATTGAACCCCCAAGTTTTGGGTTTCGCTTCTCAATGCTTTTAAGTAACTCTTTACCCTCTTCTTTATCAAACCAATTAAGTAAATCAGCAGCAGATTTAACTCCTCCAGTCTTAACTCGGGGAGATTGGCCTTTTTTACCCATCCTTGCCCCAAGTGTATTAGCAACAACCTCAATTTGATCAATAGGAGTTGTTTCCATAGAACCAACTCTTTCCACTACTTGCTCCTGTACATTTGGCGGCATCATTTGAAGAACTTCAGAGCCTTTATCTGCATCAACATTAGCAAGAACGAAGGCAATAGTCTGTGGTTGCTCAAAGCGTAGAACATTATAAATCTGTCCAGAATCCATCTCTTTAATATCGTCCATGAAATCGAGTGATTCACGTACTGGAGCGATCCGATTCATCATGTTATTTGCTTTGTAATCACCATGAGCAAGCTCCAAGGTCTTTTGGGCAAATTTCAACCCCCCAAGATTAGAATTAACACTTGATTCGATGATTTCTGAAAACTCATCTAATACACAGTCCTTGAGTTCTTGGTCGACAATGGGGAAATTTCCGATTTCTTTGCAAATTCCTTCCGAGTCTTTGGAGTCAAAACGCTTGAGTAGTGTAGCAGAAGCTTCGGGTCCAAGTGCAATCATAAGAAGCCCCAACTTCTGATGCCGAGACATACGCGAATATCTCTCGAAAACGGAATCTTCTTCAGTTACTTCTTCCATCGTGTTAGTTTTATGCCATTAAGAAGAGGAACCTGTCTCTAAATAACGCCTTAAGGCTGTTCCTACATTGTCAGGCTTTTCCTGAATTAAATCGTTGAGTAATTCTGGAGTTAAACCACTACCAAGACTCCTTGTACCCGCAAGCAATTGCTGATCATCTTCATCTAGTATTTGAACCTCCGCATCATTAGGTTTGAATTTTTTAAGCATTCTTAAGAATACAATAAACATGGCAACAGCCAATACAACACCAAGTAAAGTTTTTAAATGGGGACCATATTTATCAACAAATTTTTCAAACTGATCAATTGTTTCTCCACCAAGTCCACTAATTGCTGAGTTTTGAAATACGACTTCCTTGACAGATACATGGGTCAATAATTCGCTTTCTTCAAGATTAAATCGTGCACCAACTGCATTAATAACTGCTTCTCGTATCACAGCAATATCCTCAGGTGCACGAGGATTTTCGCCTTTAGCAATTAGAACCGCAACACTTCTGCTGATAATTGACCCAGGTTCTTGAACAGTCTCTTTAAGGTTTCTACTGATTTCAAAATCAGTGGTTTTAGATTCCCTCGTCTCATCACTTTGAGCCATAATAGGATCTTGCTGGGTTGCATCCTGACTTACATTTGGAACATTTGCACCCATACCAGTTGCGTTATTTTGGGGTTGAGTTTCAACAGTTGTCGCTTGATCTTTGTCGGTAGTTTGGGTGCGTGGCACTTGGCCATCAGGATCAAATTCCTCGTTTAATTCCGTCATGGACTTTGTATCTAAATTAACAGAAACCCTAGCGATTACATTTTCTCTTCCTACAGTCTTCGCAAGCATAGTTTCGATCTTAGCTTCCAAGCGCCTTTCTTGAGCTTCGTAAGCCTTCATCATTTGCCCTGCGATACCTGCAGCACCACTGGATTCGCCCTGTTCAGAAAGAAGGTTCCCCTGATTGTCCATAACAGCAACACTAGACTTACTTATTCCTTTATTCGCATTGGAAACTAAAAATTGAATAGCATTCACATTTGCCTTATCTAAAGTGCTCCCTCCCGTGTCTACATAGACAGATGCACTTGGACGGTCATTAGGATCTTCGCTTAGCAGAAGGTTGTTCTCAGGCTTAACGATAAAAACTTTAGCTGATTTGATAGAATCCATCATTGCAATGGTACGGCCCAATTCTCCTTGAATTGCCCGTGTGTGATTTGTTCTTTGTACAAAATCACTTATGCCAAAATTTCCTTCGTCAAAAATCTCAAACCCTACTTCTCCACTTCTAGGAAGCCCTTTCATCGCAAGCTCCATTCTCATTGCTGAGCGTTTGTCCTCCGGAACTAAAATCGTATCACCACTTTCACTGTACTCAAATTCAACTTGATTGGCACGGAGCACGTCCACTACATCGCTAAGGTCTTTTGCTTCTGCACCGCTTACTAAAACGCGCATTGTAGTACTTCCGCCTGACCATGTTAAAATTCCCACGCTCAAAAGTAAAATACCGCCTATTGCAACGATGAGTGTTAGTTTCCTGCCTGAATTCAAGCCCGACCAAAGTTCGGCTAACTTTTCAAATCTTTCTTTCATATAAAAAAAATCTTATCCCCACTAATACTAAACCTGCATACGCATCAATTCTTTGTAAGACTCAACAAGTTTGTTGCGCACCTGAACCATAAGATTGAAAGCCACGCCCGCTTCCTGAGATTTAACGACTGCTTCGTGAATGTTATCCGATCTTCCAAGAATCAAATCTTGAGTTTCGCGTGCAGAAATCTTCTTCTTCTGATCCACTCCCTTTATCAAATTCTCAAACATTTGAGAAAATCCAGGTGCAGTAACCCTTCCAGTGGCAGAAGTTTTATCAATTGGTACGAATTCTACAGCATTGGTCTGTTGAGATTCGTTTACACCAAAACCTTGGCTCATTTCACTAGTTTTAGCAAAGCGATCAAGTTGCTTATTAGCTTGGAGATTAGAATTTTGAGAGAGCAAGTCGCTCAAACTAGGAAGAGATGATATTTCGTTCACAATTAAAATTATTTTCCGATTGCCATAGCCTGTTGAGCCAAACGACGAGAAGTTTTTACCACCGTCAAATTAGCCTCATATGCACGTGATGCACTTATTAAATCAATCATTTCCCGTGAAACATCCACATTGGGCATTTCAACCATTCCATCTTCATTGGCATGAGGATGTCCCGGTTTAAAAATCATACGACCAGGTGTTTGATCATCATATACATCAGTAACACGGACTCCTTGGTATAAATTCTCGTCTACATAGCCAGGAACTCTTCTCTCAGGAGTTTTAATAAATTCTTCAAAAGAAACTTCTTTTCTTTTGTAAACATTCCCAGCTGCGTCCTGCGTCGTATTAGAATTTGCTATATTTTGGGCAATAATTTCAAGCCTGATCTTTTCAGCAGATAAGGCACTGCCGGTAGCTTCAATTCCAGGGATAAGATTCATGCTCATAAATAAAATAAATTTAAATGCGGCCCCTAATCGCGGTGTTAAGCTCTTTTATTGAACCTCCAACTGCACCCGTCAGGTACTCGTAATTAAGTGCGTTTCGGTTCATAGCAAGCATCTCTTCGTCGATCTGCACTGTATTTCCATCCATTCGTACTGGCTTAGCCTGACGATCTTCCGCACTTCTAGGCAGAAGCCCCTTAACCCGGCTGAAATCTTTACGATCAACGGCTCTTCTTAACTCAACTGAAAAAGTTTTAGGTAAATCTCTTCTTTTAAAACCAGGGGTCTCAACATTGGCTATGTTGTTAGAAAGTGCTTCATGACGCAAGTGGGTTGCATCAAGAAGCTTTTTGGAAATTAAATAATTCTCCTGACTATATAAATTATCGAGTACGACTGCCATTTTGTACTCACAATGCAATACTTGTGCCAAAAAGTCTTTTAAATTAAAACAACTAGGCGCCACTGATAAATAGACATGTCTCGCTCATAATTATCGATCAAGCACAATTTGAATCTAGCATTTTTTTCCTAAAAAGGAATAAATTTCTTGTTTTCATGTTTTATATGATTCTATCTTTTCATAACATGTAAATTAATGTTAACTAAGATTAATTGTGAAATCACCAAATTTTGAAAATTGTCAGGTAGGACTATCTAAGGATGGAAAAATTGAAAAAGTTTCGGATGCTTTTGCTTCCTGGGTAGGAAAAGCTTCAACAGATTTAATTGGAGAAAATTTCCGTCCATTCTTCCTCTCATTGGAAAAAAGCTGGGGACTTCTTCTTCCTAAAGACTTTTATAGAAATGACTTCGAATGTTTTTTCCCCTTATCTCCTGAAAGTCACCGCTCCTCTATTGGCATTCATTTTCAAAATATTAGTTACACCAGCAACTCTGTAATTTCTCTCTCCCCTGCCCTCGCTCCTCACGACTCTTTAAAGAAAGCATTTATGGGAGACTTAATGAACGACCCTAGAGCATTGGCAAATACTTTAATTAGACTTCAAAAAGCAGAGAGTCGCTTATCTGATTACATAAGTAATTTTCCCGGGATTTTCTTTACCCAAAGACCGGATATGACATTCAGTTATCTATCGCGAGGAATCAAAAAAATATTCCCAACAGAACATTCTGAACTCGCTCGAAATGGCGGTTTATTTTTAAGCAAAATTTTTGAAAAAGACCGGGAACACTTTCACAAAGAATTGAATGTAAACGGTAAAAAGTCCGAGACATTTAGTTTTACTTATCGGGTGACTATTCCACCCACTGGCCAAATTATTTATTTGTTAGATGTTCGCACTCCAATAATTACAGCAACCAAAAAACTTCTTGGATATGATGGTGTGCTTGTAGATATAACTAGGCAAGCCATTGCAGAGCATAGATTATCAAACTCAGTTTGGCGAGAAGGCTTAGCCACCCTAACCAATGGATTGGTTCATGATTTCAGTAATCTAATGGCGGGGATTTTTTCTATTAGCGAACTCTATCATGGAATGATGGAAAAGGATGACCCTATGGCCAAAGGAATGGGTCAGATCAAAAAAAGTGCGATGCAGGCACAAAAATTAGTTCGTAGAATCATTGACTTACATCGAGAAAAGGCTGCTTCACGCACAATTCACGATCTTAGGTTGCTCCTCAAGGATCAAATGGATCTGGTTGACATCATAATACCAAGAAGTGCAAAAATAACCACAGATTTTGGCACTCAATCCATGCCTGCGTTCATTGAAGAAACTGGATTCAGGCAAATGATTCTCAACCTAGTTATCAATGCAAGAGATGCAATCGATCGAACTGGAAAAATTAAACTATCCCTAAGAAAAGTAAAAAAAGGCCAGTTAATAATGAAAGGCGCAGTAGGAGAGAAACAAATGGCTCCTACCGAAGGAGCCGAACTAGCACTGAGTGATAATGGTAAAGGCATTCCTTCAGAACTTGAAGAAAATCTGTTCGATCCTTTCATTACATCTAAACCTTCTGGAAGCGGTTCAGGGTTTGGTTTATATAATACCAAAATTTTCATCGAAGATCATAATGGCTTAATTGGATTCTCAACGATGGAGGGCAAGGGTACTACTTTTTACCTTTTTATTCCTTTAGAGACAGACGATGAAGATAAACCTTCTGAAAATGTCAAACGTGCAAAACGGGCAACTCGGGCATTTATCAAAACTACCAAAAATTAATTTTGGAGCTAATTAGCTAATTTTCCATTCTCGTACCTCAATACCGAACGTTTTACTCCATTTTTTCCAAAAAAAATCATCTCTCCGTGAAGTTGACCATTTTTATAATTGGCTTCCACCCAGGAACCATCTTTTGATTTTTTTATACTCACTCCGTTTAATCGGCCATCTTCAAAAGTTTGAATGGTTTTCAATTTTGTTCCGTTTCTCTCCAATTTCCCTGCAAATGGAACTGCACTTTCTCGGTGCAACAAAATCGGCAATTTCTCATCGGGTTCAACGACAAACTCCTTTCTGAAATCTTCTTCCTGTCCCTTCCATTCGGTTGGAATTTCTTTCGGTGGCTCTGTTATGTCTTCTCCGCAGGAAACCATAAGGGCAACGCAGATAAACTGAAAGAATACGGAAAAATTTAGCCTCAATTTTTTAAATAGTCAGAAAATTCATAGAGTTCGGGATCCCGAACTATTTGTTTCTTCATCAACTTCTTCAATCGCGACTTAACCGATTCTTTGGATTTATCTTCTTCCCCTTCGGGTATTCCTTCCGACTCTTCGTCTCCGAGAAAATCACCCATACGATCTTCCAACTCGTCCGGATCTGCCCCCTCCTCGAGTTTACGAACCACTTCCTCCATTGGCTCGTCCATGGATTCGCCAGTCATCTCACACATTTTTCGCATCAGTTGCCCCATTTGCTTAGGGTCTGGGTTATCCTCATCCATTCCACCCATCGCACCCTCAAGTTCTTTCATCACTTTTTCTGCTTGGGCTCCATCCATGCCTGCAAATGGATCATTGGGGTCATCTCCTCCTACGTCTGCCATTGCGGGCGGCTCTTCCTTCTTTCCTGTAATGGAAAACACGGACATCACTTTTTCCATTTTATACTTCTTTCCATCAGGGCAAAAGGGCATTTTTTCAGCATAAGAGGGCGAGTGGGCAAAGAAGGAATAGATCTTACCCGTATCTCGACTCATAAATTCGTAGATTGGCATTTTAAATAAGTTCTAGTAACAAAGGATTAACATACGATTTATTCCTGACATAAAAATTTTCACCAAGCAATCTTTTCAAACTACAGATGAATTCTTTTTTTAAATTTTGGAGTACTCGCCCAAACCAAAAATACTGGGTCCTCCTTCCTCTTGGTTATACCTTTTTTTTACAAATACTTACCGGTTTTCCAAAACCAGATAGTCTCAAGGATTTGGATGCAAACGAATTATTCATACGATTTTCAGAAGAACTTTTCGACTACCCATTTTGGCTTCAGGATCTAAGCCACCTACCCCTCTTCTATGTGCTTGCTTGGCTATGGTCTTGGTTTCTTGGCTCGATTCAAAGCATCTCGGCTATCCTAAAAAATAAAGCATTTCTCTTTTCAATCTTTTACGCTTGTGCTAACGAAATGGCTCAAGCCTTTATACCAGACAGATTTCCATCTTTGGGCGACTTGATTATGAATTTAGCCGGAGTCTCACTTGGGTTAACTTTACACTCGATCCTTTGCCGAAACAACAAAGCTATTGCCCACAATTGAAAGGGGTTAAATCGACTCCCTTGTCATTGCAACTTCCCGCTCTAATAAAGTCGGGTGAGAATAATGAAATTTGACCAGTAATGGATGGGGTAACGGATGAGATAAATTTTCCACATACAACTTTCTCAAGGCAGAAACCAAAGGTTCAAAACCACCCACCGCTTCCTTCGCGAAATTATCCGCCTCAAATTCGTGTTTCCTCGAAAATAAATTACTGATCGGAGTAAGCCAGTAAGTAAAGAAACCCAAAGTCAGGGAGAGTCCAATAATCAATGGGCTAAATGAAGAAGTAAGCGATGCATCCAAACCAAGTCCGAGGAAAAACCATTTACTTTGAAGCAAATAACCCATCAGACCAAATCCGGCTAATCCCATCACAAAAGACATCACCAACCTCTTGGGGATATGACCCATTTTATAATGCCCTACCTCATGGGCCAATACTGCCTCGATCTCTTCAATCGACATTTGTTCGATCAAGGTATCATACAATACAATTCGGCGGAACCGGCCAAAACCAGTGAAATAAGCATTCGAATGCCCCGATCGTTTACTTCCATCAATCACCTCAATCGTATTGGCCTGAAAACCAGTTTTATCCGACAAGGCCATCAACCTATCCTTTAATTCTCCATCCTCTAAGGGAGTGAGTTTATTAAACAAAGGTAAAATCAATTTTGGATAAAGTACCATTAATAATAACTGAATCGCAAAAAATACCACGAATGCAGCGATCCACCAATATTGAGGAGAGGCTTCAGAAATCGTACGATACATCCATATAAGTAAGGCAAGGAGAAGATAGGAGAAACCAAAACCCAAAATTGTACCCTTTATTTTATCTGTTACCCAAAGTTTCTTAGTCGACTTATTAAATCCGAACTTCTCTTCCAAAGTAAACTGATTATACCAATCAAAAAACAATCCCGGGATTTGTAAGACATTGAGCAAAGCGGTGGCCACGAATGCGGCCCACCAAACTGAATCAATTTTGGTTACTGGCCAAACTTCAAAGACCTTAGGCAGAATGTAGAGGAAGATCGGGAAGAAAACAATAAAACCAAAAACCTCTTGGATTCGAGAAAACTTGCTCTTACTTAAAGAATAATTACTCGCTTTTAGCCAAGTTTCTTGATCCATCAAAGATTTTGAAGTCTCAGGTTGCTTATCCATTAAATTGGAAACATGTCCCTCATTTAAAACCTTGAGGTAATACTCGAACAAAAATTGGCACACTGCCAACACCACAATGATTATCTGTAATTCAGTCATTTCTTACACCCTATCTCCAGATTGATTCAATGTCGACAATAGAGGCATAAAATCAAAATTTCATCTAGGCTAGCTGAAGGTTTTGAGGTTTGATAAAATCGGGGCGACTGGACAGAATCGACCACTCTTTAGCTCAATGACTTATCAAATAAATCACAAGCTTCTCGATCCATAGCTTTGTGTGCGATACCTTAACTTTGAGTAGTTTATCAGATCAAGTAAAAGCCAGCTTACTCGTAAAGGAGATATTCACCAAATTTACAGCACAATTGCTACCTTGAATTTTAATTGCGATTGATGAAAAATGGTATAGAAAGTTTCTCATACTTTAATGGCAAATTCCGAAAAACAATCTGATAAAGAAGCTGACCTCACTTTCGAACAGGCTTTAGCTAATTTAGAAGAGATCATTCACAGAATGGAATCGGGAGAAGCTCCTCTTGAGTCTTTGGTTACTCATTACCAGAGCGGGTTAAAAATGTTAAAGTTGTGCCGTGAGAGAATTGATGCCGCGGAAATGAAAATAAAAGAAGTGCAGGAAAAAGAAGGTACTTTGATCGAAAAAGATTTTGAAGAAATAGTGTGATGAAAAATACTGAAATTTTAAAAGATATAAAGAGCCCAAGTGATTTAAAATCCCTGGATAAAGGTCGAATTGAAACCTTGTGCCAAGAGATTAGAACTCGGATTATTGACGCTACTTCTCAAAATGGTGGTCATGTCGGTCCAAACTTGGGCGTTGTTGAATTAACCGTTGCATTACACATTGCTTTTGATACCCCTGCCGATTCATTTTTTTGGGATGTCTCTCATCAGGGTTATGTTCATAAATTACTCACCGGGCGCAATGATGAACGATTTGAAAAAATTCGCCAAACCGATGGACTGAGTGGTTTTCTTTCCCGCGAAGAAAGCGAACATGATGCATTTGGTGCCGGTCATGCCGGTACTGCTCTATCTTCCGCCTTGGGGCGTTGTATTGCTCGTGACTTAAATGGAAGCGACGACCATGTGGTCGCAGTGGCGGGCGATGCTGCATTTACATGCGGAATAACTCTAGAGGCATTGAACAATATTGCCAGTTCGACCAAGCGGTTCATTCTAATTCTCAACGATAATGAATGGTCGATCGCTAAGAATGTGGGTGCATTTTCAAAGTACTTTAACGAACTGATTACCAATCCAGCCTATACCCGGCTCCACAAAGACGCCGAAAGTTTTCTCACTCAAGTACCAGGTGGACCATCCCTGATGAAATTTCTGTCCAAGGCGAAAAGAGATACGAAAGAATTAATCGCTCCCTCCAGTATTTTTGAAAAGCTTGGTATTCGTTACCTCGGCCCGATCGATGGACACGATGTACAATCCCTCGTACGTTTTTTCGAATTTGCCAAGACTTCCGAGGAGCCAATCGTACTTCATTTGCTCACCCAGAAAGGGAAAGGGTTTCCCGTTGCCTTGGAAGAACCTGAAAAATGGCATGGATCAGGCCCTTTTGACAAGAAGACCGGGAAAAGCATGCCCTCCTCCCCCACTGCCCCTCCCAAATTCCAAGATGTATTTGGTGAATGTCTTTCCAATTTAGCCGCAGAGAATCCCAAAATCGTCGGTATTACCGCAGCGATGCCAAGTGGCACCGGTATGGATGCACTCCACAAGAACATACCCGAACGATTTTTTGATGTGGGTATTGCCGAAGAACATGCCGTTCTACTGGCTGCTGGAATGGCGACGGGCGGAATGCTTCCTGTTTGTGCAATCTACTCCACCTTTTTGCAACGAGCCTATGATCCGATTATCCACGATGTCTGCCTACAAAATCTACCAGTTACTTTTTGTTTAGACCGGGCAGGCCTTTCCCCAAATGATGGTCCGACTCATCATGGTTTATTTGATATTTCCTATCTTCGTTGCATACCCAATGGAATCATCATGCAACCAAAGGACGAGGATGAGTTGCAGGATATGATGGTGACTGGAATTGAATCTGGTTCACCAGCATTTATCCGTTATCCTCGTGGAGAAGGAGTTGGAGTGGATCGTAAAAGTAAACCAATTCCCCTTGAAATTGGTAAAGCTGAAGTTCTTCGGGATGGCAAAATCTGTTCAATTTGGGCGATTGGAGATTTTGTTCAAACTGCACTTCATATTGCAGATCAATTTAAAGAGAAATACGGGATCGAAATAACGGTAGTAAATGCCCGGTTTATAAAGCCCCTTGATACTGAGACTTTGCTCAACCACGCTGATTCACATCAAAGTATAATTACCCTCGAGGATAATGTGCTGATGGGCGGTTTTGGTTCGAGTATCCTAGAAGTATTTGAAAAGAATAACATTACGATACCGGTAAAACGTTTTGGATGGCCAGATCGATTTATTGAGCATGGAAACTCAGTAAATGAATTAAGAAGTAAAGTCGGTTTGGACCGTGCAAGTATAATCAAGTCGATCGAATCTTTTCTCTCGTTTGATGACCAAGTTGCCACCCCAATCTTTGCTTAATTTAAACTTCATTAGTTTGCCTCTTCCAATATTCTGCAATAGGCGAACCAGCCTCATTTATTCAAACGAGATCCATTTAGCCTCACTGTAAAGATAAACGGTAGAAGGTAGTGCTTGTTGCCCTCTTTTGAAAAACATCCACGCAGAACTTAAGGAATTATATAAATAACCCTCTCCTTTAGTTGCATCCCAATGCTCCATGCTTGTCCAAAACCAACCCCATTTCTCGGTCCAAAACCAAATATTATCAGTCTGACTTCCTGCTCCGAAATAAACCCATAAAAAATCTGCATGATAGCTCCATGAATTATCAAAGGTACTAAAATAGCCCAACCAGTTTGTTTTCCAATTACCTAGATTAGTCGAACTTGCGATTTGAAACATCTTATTCTGAATAATTAATGAATAATTAAGAGTTTCTTGATGACTGGAGTTCTGATCGATGAACTTATGTGCAAGTATTTCAACAGGGAAAGTACCAGTGTCTTTATCTAAAGGTGTTCCCTCAATTACGAATCTGCTTTTTGATAAACGATTTAGTCTTAACCAATCAGGTAAGTTTAGAGGAAAAAATAAAATATCATCAATCGATGAGCCAGAAAGTGTAAATTCAGAACGGTAAAGATCAAACTGTGTGCTCTTTAAAATTGGATTTCCAATAATAGAAAAAGTTGATCCACTATCCAAAATCTGAATTTTCCATTCAGAAGTCATTCCGTTAAGACCAGTGGAGTTAATATCAAATCTTACCAGTTTTGAGCCAACTGAATCTGGGCTTTGCCCCCAAACTATGCCCCGTCCGTCCATAAATAGTTCTATATTTAACCAACTTGGTTTTTGGGAGATATTGAGTGATAATTCCGCACCTTTTGGCCACGGACCAGATTCGAATTCATAACGATACAAACTCGACTTTAAAATACTCGTTTTGGGGTTTGGGTAAAGAATAGGAGAAAACAAAGTAGAGCCAAAAAGGGATACATATGAATTAAAACTGCTAGATGGCACGGCAGAAATTAAGCCATCTGAACCAATTACCCCTGATGAAATTCCAATCGTAAGTAGATGATCTGCCATTGAACTACCAGTAAATTCAATAATATCTTCTCCTTCCCCACCCATCTGTTTGGCATCAATCACTAAACTTCCATTAGTGTTAAGAAGTGCAATATAAGAATCTCGTTTTCCAACAGTAGAAAATAATGTTTCGCCCAATTTGATTTCATTGCTAAAGGAACCCGCAAAATAAGTTTGTACATTGTTTCCTTGAATTGAATCAATCGAATCGTTACCAGTACCCCCGTATCCATTCAAGGATACGCAATTACCGTTATCGGTCAGTACCGCGATAAATCCATCCTGCTTTCCATTACTTTCCACTTTCCGATTCCCCCATTTTATTGAATTCCGAAAATTACCAGCAATCATTATTCGATTTTCTTTTTGAATAAAAAAGCCATTAATTTGATCCTGCCCGGTTCCGCCACCAGAATAGATATTTAACCATGCTCCTTGGCGATCAAGTTCACCAACAAAACAATCATACAAGCCAACTGATTGATGAGAAATCTTTCCAAATGATGAAATTCCTTGATAAGAACCTGCCAAGAAAATTTTACCACTAGATGAAACTCCCAAACCGTCGACCCGGTCGTCTTCATTTCCTCCAAAGCTTTGTAACCAACTTATTGAAGAAACATCAATCTTAGGAACTTCCATAATAAAACCATCTTTCCCTCCTCTTGACTTAATCGAGTGCAAACCATGAGAAAAAGTTCCATCAAACTGGCCTGATAAAAGCAGACTGTCTTCATAAAAGAAAGCTTGTTTAAAATATTCGTTCGAAGAACCACCAATCGAAGTTAAATTTTTCAAAGCACCATTTTGGGACCATTGAACTACAAATAAGTCACGACCACCAGATGACTTGATACTAAATGGACCAACCTGAAGATTATTAGTATAGTCGCCAATAATGTAAATGTCGCCCTCAGTGCCAAAGACAGTTGAGCTAATTGAAAGCTCCCCTTTGCTGACGAGGTGTATCGAACGATTTATGCTGCCATCCAAAGACAGTACACCTACAAAACCATCTTTCTGCCCTTGGCCAGTCAGTATATTCTGCCCTAAATTGACTGATCCCGAAAAAGTGCCACCAATCAAATAATTTGCATCAGGCGAAGAATTAATCGAAGAAATCAGGACCTCTGTCCCAAAGTTGAGTGCAGAAGAAAACTGCGGCAAAGTTTGATTTGAAAAGTTTGATTTGGAATTGACGGAAGTTGTATAATTTAAATCTAAATCAGATATACCTCCATCTGCATTATAGGCTCGAATCTTAACTTTTCCCATGCGACCAGATTTAGTAGATGGAAATCCTCCAAGGATGCCAGTTCCATCTAAGTTATCCTGGAAATTCATCCAGGTTGGTGAATCGATCATATTCATCCGGACGAATGCTTGATTAAGAACTTTTACCTCCTGATGAAAAAAAGTATTTTCCTGTAAGATTAAATTGGCAAGGGGTTCGAAGGTAGGTTTTCCCAAAACAGATTCAAGTTTAACCAAAAATTGATTTCCTAGGGTGTGGGAAAACTCATTTAGGGCAAATGGTGCCTGCAGAGTTGTTCCTATTAGAATAGTTCCATATTGGTCCACTTCAAATTCCGAGATAGAATCATTACCGCTTGTGCCAATTGGTTCTCCCCAGATAACTGTTCCGTTCAGTGGGTTTAATTTAACCACCATCAAGTCATTTAATCCTAAAGACCGATGCGATAGTTCCCTGCCTGGTAGGGTCAAGTTGCCTTCATAACTTAATGCAACTAGTGGATAGCCAAAGGCATCCGTTTCTATTTCCTGAACCCTTGACTTCCCACTCGAAGAAAAGGGTCTTATCCAATTCAAATTGATATCAGAATTAAAAGATAAAACGAAACCACTCGGAGATGAATTTGATTTTATTTCTTGCCCATCGATAACAAATTCCGAGTCGAATTCACCGGCAATCAAAATGGATTCATCGATGCACTGAAAGCCAATCGCTCTGTTATAATTCGAATTATTCAA